>CAYWTL010000001.1:0-67849 GCA_964460245.1 uncultured Syntrophaceae bacterium
CCATCTCGGCGATGTCCCGGAGGGCCGCGCCGTCGAGGTTGTTGTCCCCGGCCATGTAGACCATGAAGGTCCATTTAGCCTGGGTGGTGATTCGGCTACCTGCCCTACCTGCTCTGTCTTCTCCAGCCTTTTCCATATGCGCCTCCTTTTTTGGAGGCATGGTAAATGCTGATAAAAACAAAAGTCTAAGAACAAGGCGTCTATAGACGCTATAGACACGATAGGCAGAGATTATTTATCTCCGATACCGCCGTGCAGCATCATGAGGTCAAGGAGAAGGCGCTGATTTACAGATGTTTTTAAATTGACAGTTTGGCCGATCTCATCTATTCTGAAAGTGGAATTGAATTGTTTTCGTAGGATATTTCGGTTTGTGGATGCGGAAACGATTCCAAGAAAAGGGAGGGTGAAACATGTCGCTGACAGCCCAAAAACTGGATTACCCCTATATCACGGCGGATCCCGGTATTGCCGGAGGGCGGCCGGTGATCGCGGGGACCAGGATCACCGTCAACTGCATTGCCGGATATTACCAGCTCGGCATGAGCATAGACGAGATCCTTGACAGCCTTCGCCACCTGACCCCATCCCAGGTCCATTCCGCCCTGGCCTATTACTTCGACCACCAGGACGAAATCAACGCGGACCTGGAAGAGGCTGGAAACGTCGAATACTGGAAGAGTCAGGTCCAGGCTCATCCTGCGCGGCAATAGCGTAACGGCGACCGATGAAACTGAAACTCTTCCTGGACGAGGATATTCACACCGGCCTGTCCCATGCCTTACGGCAGAGGGGATATGATGTCGTCCACGCCCAGGATCTGAAGCGAAAAGGAAAATCAGACAGCGAGCAACTCGCCTTTGCCGTTCAGGAAGAACGCTGCCTCGTCACCTTCAACGTCCGGGACTTTGTCCATCTCCACAATGAGTATGCGGCACAGAACCGGGAACACTGGGGGATCATCGTTTCCCGACAGATGCCCATCGGCGAGACGCTCAGGCGACTGCTGAAGAAGGTCGGTCTGGCAACCCGGGAGGATTTAAGGAACCGGGTCGAGTTTTTGTGATAAACGCGGATAGGGGACAGGGGACAGGCGGAAATGGCGGCCGTAGATGTAACTAAAAGGTAACCGCCGCATCCGAAGACAAACCCATAAAACCGAATCTGATCCAAAATGCTCTTTCTAACTGCTTGATACATAAGCGATTAATTTATGATGGGGAATCGCCTATTTTAAATTTTCGTCTTCAAATCCGGTGTGGGGCGCTAAAACCGTCCCAGGTGGGTTCGATTCCCATGCACTTCCGCCAATTTATTTTCAAGCACTTAGTGCATGTCATCTTTTTATACCCTGTCACCCATCAATGCGGTGTCTTCCTTTTTTGTATAGTTGGCGATTCATTGATGGTATTATCCAAGATGTCAACTGCTTTAAATTTGTGAGAAGGAGCAAGGTGGGCGTAACGGAGGGTCATCGTCAAGGTCTTATGGCCTTCTGAGTAACGCGGAAGCATTAGACTGCCGAGCCGCTTCCGAGTACATTTCTGAGCAATCGCGACCGCGGCAGCGCGATTATCGCATGATTCGAGCGTCTCCGGCCGTCTTAACGATTAGAGCAGAGAAGGTTGACGATTGGTTTACGAATACGGATTGAACCTATTTCTGGATACTGCCGAGTAGTTCATCGGCGATACTCGGATTTTCGAGCCGCATAATACTCTCTTCCGAACGGCCGAAGCTTAAGAGGTTGATGCTCCCATACCAAACGATCCTCTGATCAAAGATCGCGAGTTTCTGATGAATGTTCGATTTGAACACTACATTGACACCTGCGGCGTGGAAGAGGGACAGTGCTTCTTCCAGAGATGTCCGATCCTTCTCCCGAAAATCGGATGCCGGTCTTGTAACGACAATCACCTTGACATCACGTCCCCTCGCAGAGGCCAGTAAAGGAAGCATCTGCGACACTCGCCTTTTTGTAACAAAGGGGCTGACGATCAGGATCTCCCGAGCCACAGTCAAGAGATCATTTTGGTAAACCGACAGAAATGTTGTGTTATCGAAAATAATGTCTATCGATCTACCGGAAACGATTTCCGCCCTCGCCTTGTATCCGATTGCAGAGTATCCGACCAGCCGCTTGTGGTACATCTTCTCCAGCATGGGGACGTGGACGTCAATGTAGTCATAGACCCGGACCTCCCGCTTGCCTTCATAGAGTCGGTGAAGCCGGCCCGCGTATTGTTGGAGCGTTCCTTTCCAGGAGATGGGCATGGCCAGAAAAAGCGTATCCAGGCGGGGCTCGTCGAATCCCTCGCCGATATATCTCCCGGTCGCAATCAGAGTCAGCGGCCTGTCGGCAGGCGCTTCAGAAACCTTTGCCAACGCTTCCCGGGCTTCTTTCGCTCTCTTGCCCCCTGTCAGGGCAATCAAGTCCGGGATCTGTTCCCGTAATCTCTCCGCCAACAAGGCCACATAGGCGGTTCTCTCGGTGAGCACCAGGGCGTTACCGCCGCTTTGGAAGCAACGGACCACGTCCTCGACAATTCGCTCATTTCTCGGTTCGTTCAAGGCGATGGCGGCGTAGAGTCGCTGGATCGACGGTTCCTTCCCTTCTTCCAGCGGAGCCCGGAAGCTCGTCAGTCGAGGAATGACATAATGGTCGAAGGGTCTCTTCTCCGCCTGCTTTCTGGCGTCCACTCGGTAACGGATCGGCCCGCAATGCATAAAGATGATCGGATGATGGCCATCTTGACGCGTCGGGGTGGCTGTTAAGCCATAGACGTATTTTGCGTGAACGCCCTTGAGGATCTGCTCGAAGCTGAATGCCGGTACATGATGACATTCATCGACGATCAACATGCCGTAATTCTTGATCAACGCCTTGACCTCATCGCTGCTGTTTAAAGACTGCATGATCGCCACGTCAATGATGCCGCTCGGACAGGACTTGCCTGCCCCGATCTGGCCGATAAGGCTTTGCTTCCTTTTGCGTCCCCTCTTCTTCTCCAAAAAGGGCAAGGCTTTGTCGATCTCCAGGAACTCGGATAGTTTCGCCGTCCACTGAGAGAGTAACTGCCTGCGGTGCGTCAAAATCAGCGTACTGACTTTTCGTTCGGCGATCAGCTTCGCGGCGATGACCGTTTTGCCGAAGGCCGTGGTTGCCGAAAGAACACCGATGTCGTGTTTCAGTATTTCTTCTGCCGCAGTGTTCTGCTCCTCTCTCAGGTTCCCCTTGAATGTGATGTGGATGCACCTTCCCGAACAGGTATGATCCGACCATGCAGTCCTGACGCCGGCCTCGGCAAGCAGGCCCTCGACATCGGCGCCGCACCCTCTGGGCAGGCACAGGTATTCCGGGGTTTCATCCGAACAGGAGATGACCCTCGGCTTGTCATAGGTCGGCAGCCGCAATGCCTGGGCCTTATAAAACTCCGGGTTTCTGAAGGCGGCCAGCCTTTTGAGCGTATTCAACCCCCTCTGGGAAATTCCCTCCTTTTCGATTTAAAGCATATTCGCTTTGACCAGCCGCACTTCCTGCGGGAAATCACTCCCGGACCATCGCATCCGAACCGACTCCCACGGTTTTCCGGCTTCCTCATCGTCCGCCCGAAGCACTCCCAGTTCGTTTCCGGGACTCAACCGCGGGATAAGTCCCGCGATCTCCTCTTCGGACAATTTTCCGATGCCGGCCATGAAACCCCATTGGTCCTCATAAGGACGGAAGTTCTCATCCACGAAGACGCTTTTGCCTTGCTCCCTGGCCGTCTTCTGGAGGGGAAGAGCGATAAGGTTTCCGAAGCCACCCTTCGGCAAGGTGTCCTGATTGGGGAAGAAGCGGTCGTAAGATTTGAAGGTCAGTTCATGCCTTCGGCTCATGGCACAGGTCAGGAGGGCGGAACCAAACTTCCGCGCCAGGCCTGCGGGAAGGGGCTCCATAAAGAAAAACCAGGCATGCGCCCCGTTTCCGGAACGGGAACGCTCCAAGGCCACGGGGATGCCGAAAGTATTGCATACTTCCCTGAGCGCGACGCAGTCCATTTGCCAACCTTCATCGTCAAAATCGATGGCCAGAAGATGGCACAGATCATCCCGGCGCAGGGGGTAGAGGCCGGCGACAACACTCCCTCGGAGATGTGCCTCGATGACCTTTTCGTCCAGAGGATCGTATGATGGGTGAGGACAGTCAAAGCATTTCACTGTCGGTTTTCGGCAGATGCCCGCTTTCCATTCGTTTCGACAAACCGGTGCGTATCCTACCCTGCCCTCTCGGTTCTGCCATCTCTTGGCGTACACATCCGCCCGTCCCTTGAACAGAGACATGAACAAGTGGATCTTTCCCGCCGCATTGAGTTGAGTGAGGATTCCCGAAGGATATTCCGCATTCGGAACATCCGATCTTTCATTTGCCGAAAACAGATGGGACTTAGGGTCTTGATCAGGATTCGGCAATCGATCAGTAATCCCCAACCTTGCCTTCAGACGCTCGTTCTGTTCCCGTAGAGCGCTGTTTTCGGCAAGCAACGCCCGGTATTTTTGAAGCAATCCACTATCATTTTCCACAGAGCAGCCCTCTGTCTGTCTTCCCTCAGAAACACTTCATCGAGACAAGGTGGGATACAGATCCGGGAAAAACCAGCTCGCGGCATGGATCGGGAACCCAAGACGAACGTCGCCTTTCGGCGTACTCGAAATGAGCAGCCCATCCATGATAAGTTGTCCCAGGAGACTTCTCCCCGTCCGTTCTTTGAGTCCTGACGCCTCGATGACGGCGCCCCGGGCTGCTTCACCCTTCACCAATACCTCCTGGAGCATTCGGGCCGATTCATTCCTCAAAGCTTTCTCCCCTGCAGGGCCGGGGATGATGCCGGAGCCGCGGAGTTCAATGTATCGCCGGATGCGTTCAACCAACTCTTCCAATCGCAGCAGGCCCCCCATGTATTCCACTTGGTCGAGACAGGCCTCCAGGAAGAAGCGGCAAAAAGAAATCAGCCCCTCATTGGACAGGTTACCCCTGCCGTCCAGATCATTCCGGCGAGGAGCATCGGCCTGAGAAAGGGCGGACTTGTATTCAATATTTCTCCGGGCCAACCCCCGGCTGACCGACCAGAGGCCGAAGCCACGGACAGGTATCCGGTGAAGGTAGGACTCGGTGAATAGGCGCGCCACCCGGCCGTTGCCGTCGAGAAAGGGGTGAATCCACATCAACCGATGGTGGGCCGCAGCGGCTGCAACAAGTTTCAGCGAACCATGATGCCTGTCCGGCGCATAAAAGCCACTAAAACGGTCGAGAAACGCCTTTAGCGCCCCATGCTCCGGCGGTTGGTGGTAGCCTACTCGGACGGACTCTTCACGGAGTTCTCCCGGCACGACCCGCCTTTCCTTTCCCGTTTCAGGATTCTTCACAACCCGAAACTCCTCCGGCAGTTGCCGGTAAAACTCACGGTGGAGGTCACAGAGAAATTCCCGGCCGGTTACATAGACTTCCGGTTCTTCCTGCAGCTTCTTCTCCATATCCCTCTGGACGGTGATATGGGCAACACTTTCCATCTGAAGATTGCGTTTTGCCGGTTCGGAATCATACTCCTTCTGCATGGCGCGAACGATGTCGTAAGGGTGGGTGTTATGACCCTCGATCAGATTGGAATAGTAGCTGTTGATGATCCTGAGCAGCTCATGAAGCGTGTTGAGTGTCACGGGATGCTGCCGGGTGCCGAGCGCAGCGGATTTTTGGATCACCTCTAGGGCGAGGTCTTGAAGATCGTCCGCCTCTTCGGGCAGGAGTGGCGTCATTTGGTGGATTTGCGTTCGCATGTTGCTCCCTCGATTTGCCGATATTTTTGCCGATCTAATAATTTATTTAGTTCATATTTACAAGGTATTTTATACTAATAGGGCGTTTTAAGCTACCATTTATGCCGATAGTTTTGCCGATAGTTCGGCCGATGGAGGATAGCTAGACTGGCCAGTTAAACGATTTTCAAGAAAATGACCGGTCTTTAAGGTCTATTTTGCAATGAGAACAATGGGTTAGTAATGAAAGCGACTGTAATTAAAATTGTAACCGTCGTGTAACTAAACTGTTACCGTCCTAACCGAAAATTTTCCTAGATGCTGATCGAAACACGCTACAATTATGTTGCATTTTCACAAAAAATTCCTGATTGCTGTTCATGTGGTTTTACCTCGAAGAAAGTCACAATATTCTCAATGTAATTAATTTAATTAGATTTTTGGAACAACCTTTCAAGCAGTACCATCTATCGTGTTACAATCTATCGCGTGAACACTTGACAACCGATATAACAGATGCTATATAGTTCTTGACATTTTGATGGACGGGAGAGACAAAATACTTTGATGGCCGACCAGAAATCCATAGGAATCAAACTTCAAGACGATTATCCCGAGCGGATCAAAAGGCTCCGTGCCGGTCTCGGTCTTACTCAGCAATCGTTGGCTAATGCACTTGGAGTCTCCTTTGCCACCGTCAATCGATGGGAGAACGGCCAAACCAAGCCCTCGCAACTCTCCTGGAATCAGCTTCGTCAATTGGAGATGAGTCTCAAGGAAGAAGCGGCTCCCGATCGATCAAATAACGAGAAACCCCCACCGCCCATTCTCGATTTCACGGCCTCACCGGAGATCGTGAAAATGCTTGCCGAAGGCGAGAGACTCTCCTTCGGCCATCTGATGAACCCTACCTTCGCCACGGAAATCTCAAGCATCGATCCTCTGCCCCACCAGCGCATCGCCGTCTATGATCACATGATGAAGCAGGCAAGGCTTCGATTTCTATTGGCCGACGATGCGGGCGCGGGGAAAACCATCATGGCCGGCCTTTACATCCGCGAGATGCTTTCCCGTCGCCTGCTGAAGCGCATCTTGATCGTGCCACCTGCCGGTTTGGTGGGAAACTGGCGACGCGAGCTTTTGAAGCTTTTCAGCCTCTCTTTCCACATCGTCAGCGGCAACGATACCCGTCACGGGAACCCCTTCGCCGGTGAAAACGGTGATCAGGTCATCGTCAGTATCGATACCCTATCCAGCTCACGCGTTTTTTTCTGTCTGAAGGATCCCCGCGTTGCCCCTTACGACCTCGTCATTTTTGACGAGGCGCACAAGTTGGCGGCAAACCGTGGTCCGGATCTCCGCATTCGGAAGACAGAACGTTACTGTCTGGCCGAGGCCTTAGCCGGCGTGAAAAGCAATGATCGACGCTGGCAATTGGACTGGAGCGCCTACCATCTCTTGCTGCTCACAGCCACGCCTCATATGGGCAAGGATTATCCTTACTACGCCCTCTGGCGGCTCTTGGAGCCCGAGGTTTTGTCCACGCCAGATGCCTTCGGCGAATATCCGGCGGATCAGCGGCAAGCCCATTTCATCCGTCGGACGAAAGAGGAAATGGTGTACCCCGATGGCCGCCCCCTCTACCCCAGGCGTATCTCCGATACCCTGGGCTACCTTTTGACTCAAGGTGACGTCAGCGAACAACGGCTTTATGACGAAACAACGGACTACCTGCGCTACGTATACAACAAGGCCAAGCTCCTGAACCGGGAGGCGGCAAGACTGGCCATGAGCGTATTTCAGCGACGCATGGCCAGTTCGACATATGCACTCCTGCGCTCCTTTGAACGGCGCGTCGAAAAACTGAGTATCCTTATCGACGAGATCCAGGACGGAAAACTTAGTCCCGAAGCACTTGTTGCCCGCCAGCAACGGTTGCACCTGGAAGACGACGTCTTCGATGCGAAAACAGCCGACGACGAGATTTCCGACGAGGAACGCGAGGAAAATGAAGCGGCCGAGGACAGGCTCCTACAAGGCGTTGTCGCCGCCTCATTGTCAGACCTGCTGGCGGAAAGGGAACAGGTTCGGCAACTTCTCGACCTGGCGAAGCAGGTTTATGAATCAGGTCAGGAATCAAAATTCGAAAAGCTTCGGGAAGCATTGACCGATCCCCGTTACAGCGACGAGAAATTCATCATCTTTACCGAGCATCGCGACACCCTCCTTTTCCTCGTGAGACGCTTGAGTGGGATGGGATACACCGACCAGATCGCCCAGATCCATGGTGGTATGCACTATAGCCAGAGGGAAGAAGAGGTCGAACGATTCCGAAAACCGGTCACCGAGGGAGGTACGCGTTTTCTGATCTGCACGGATGCAGCGGGCGAAGGCATCAATCTCCAGTTCTGTTGGATCATGATCAACTACGACGTTCCCTGGAATCCGGCCCGGCTGGAACAGCGGATGGGGCGCATCCATCGTTACCTCCAAAAGCACGATCCCGTGATCATTCTGAACCTGGTTGCCCCATCCACCCGTGAAGGAAAGGTTATCAAAACACTCCTCGACAAGCTGGAAAAAATCCGCAAGGAACTTCAGTCCGACAAGGTTTTTGACTGTATCGGCCGCTTCTTTGAAGGGGTATCCATCAAGCAATACATGGAGCTGGCCGTGACCGAAGACGCTGAAACGGTCGCCCGTGAACTGGATGGACGGCTGACAAAGGAACAGATTGAAGCCTTGGCAGAACGGGAGAGATCTCTCTATGGCGGTGGCGGCGACGTGGCCGGCGAGCTTCCGCGCCTTCGCGCCGACCTGGAGCGGGAAGTGCACTTCCATTTGCTCCCCGGCTATGTGCGGCAGTATATCGAACAGGCCGCCCCGCTCGTGAATATTGAGATCGCGGGCGATCCAGGCGGCATCTTCTCCTTGCATCCGAAACGATTGGGCGCCATGGATGCGCTATTACCGGATCTGGAGTTATACCCCGAAAAGACGCGGGAACGGTTTTCCGTTTCCCGGACCACGGATCTGCTGGCACCTGATGTAAAAACGGGGAAGGACGATTTCATTTGGCTCCATCCCGGTGATCCGGTTTTTGAACGATTCCGATCTCTGGTAGCCGAGTACCTGGGCAATCAAGGTAAGCGCGGCGCCGTCTTTATCGACCCCAATACCGAAAAGCCCTATCTCTTTCACATGGCCCTCATCCATATCGTTCGCAAGGCCGATCCGGAAATCCCAAGACTGGCCAAGGACGAGTTGCTGGATTGTCGCCTGGTCGGTGTGAAACAATATGAAGGCGCGGAAATTTCACTCTGCCCCGTCGAACATCTTCTCCTTTTGCGGGGTGGAAGTGGCCTGCCTGCATCAGCTCAGCGACTGGCCGTGCGGGCCAACGAGGAAAAGGGTCATGTCCTGGCCTACCTTTCTGAACGAGTGGCCCGGGAATTGGCGCTTGATCGACGGCAGAGCTTACTGGATAGCCTCCCCGAACGAGAGAATTTTCTGCAAAGAGGCTTTGATTGCCAGGAAGCAGAGTTGGCGCTGTCTCGCGCCCGGCATGCTGAAAAGGCGCGGTCGGGCAACCGGAAAGCTATCGAAGCCTTGGAAGAGATAAAGCGCCAGCAGCGGCAACTGGTAAGCCTCCGGGAAGGCGCCATGGCCCTACTGCAGCGAGAACCGGAACTCATCGCTCCAGGTTCGATCGCTTTCGTAGCCCATGCCTTGGTCGTTCCGTCTTCCGATCCGGCGGATCAGGAACAGTATGACGTCAATGTTGAGCAAGTGGCGATGAAGGTTGCCCAAGCCTTCGAGGAGGCGGCCGGCGCCAAGGTGCTCGATGTCCATACGCCAGAACGAGCCCGCGCAGCAGGCCTTCCGGAGAATCCTGGATTCGATCTCTTCTCACTGCGGTCGGAAAATGAAAAACTGGGCATCGAGGTCAAAGGGCGAGCGGGAACAGGCAACATCGAGGTATTAGCCAATGAATGGGCCAAGGCCTGCAACATGCGGCAGGATTACTGGTTCTACGTAGTATATGACTGTGCCACACCAAACCCCAGGCTAGTGCGGGTTCAAGATCCCTTCGGAAGCTTGCTCGCCAAGAGCAAGGGCAGCGTTTTGATCAGCGCCAAGGAAATCGGACAGGCAGCAATTTAGGACAGGTAATTCCATGAACCCTCTTCTGTCCGCAGCAACCATTATGGCTCTCAGTTATCGGGCGCTTCAGCTTAAGGAGCAATTCAGGGATGATAACCTGTTTTCATTTTCGATTGAACTCTTGACAGATTGCCGTCATAGCACGTATGAACTATTCATTACCCCCCTCGGTAGCTTCGGCGAAAAGGCGCAGAGTAGCCCCGCAATGGGCGGCTCTTGCTTTATCCATACAACCCATTCGGATTCCGACCAACATATAAGACAATCAGCCGATTTGTATGTATTGTTTAGGGTCTATGCTCACAAGAAGGGTCATTGTGTTTCTATGCCAAGGAGGACTGACTGATGAATAATCAAGAATTGGAAGAACTTCTCTTCGATTTGGAATCGGATCGGATAGAGCGAAAAGAATCTATCGCCGATATGAAAAAGATCCGTCAGGCCGTCTGCGCCTTTGCGAATGATTTGCCCAATCATCGGCAGCCTGGCGTAATCTTCATCGGGGCTCGAGATGACGGTAGTTGTGCAGGTCTACAGATTACAGATCAATTGCTACTCACGCTTTCTGATATGCGATCGGATGGCAATATACTGCCGCTTCCCATGATAACTGTCGAAAAAAGAGTGTTAAGGGGCTGTGAACTGGCGGTCGTCATAACGGAACCTTCGGATCTCACGCCCGTTCGTTTTCAGGGCAGGGTATGGATTCGTGTGGGACCGAGGCGCGCAATCGCTACGGCAGAGGAAGAGCGACGCTTGAATGAAAAGAGGCGCTCGCGCGATCTTCCTTTTGATCTCTATCCCCTAAGCTCTGCATCAATCCAGGATTTGGATCTGGATCTTTTCCAAAGAACCTATCTCTCCGCAGCTATTTCACCGGATATTCTTGCAGAGAACCAACGATCGACGGAACAGCAGTTGGCCTCATTGCGTTTTATAACGCCCGATAGCCCTGCCATACCCACGGTAGCCGGTTTGCTGGCGGTCGGCAAATCCCCGAACGATTTCATCCCTGGCGCCTATGTGCAGTTCTTGAGATTTGAAGGTGCGGAGCTGACAGATCCCATTGCCGACCAAAAATCCATATCCGGCCCATTATCACAGGTGCTCAGGGAACTTGATGAAATTTTCAAGGCAAACATCCGTATTCCAACAGATATTGTTTCAGAAGCCACTGAAGTGAGACGGCATGACTATCCCATTACCGCAATCCAACAATTCGTGAGAAATGCCGTCATGCATCGCGATTATCAGACATCGAACGCACCGGTCCGCGTGACTTGGTTTGTCGACCGTGTCGAAATTCAGAATCCCGGCGGCCCGTTCGGACAGGTCACCAGACAGAATTTCGGCCAACCTGGCATCACGGATTATCGCAATCCCAATATTGCTGAAGTAATGAAGAATCTCGGTTATGTGCAACGATTTGGCGTCGGAATTCAGATTGCCCGTAAGGCTCTTGCCGACAACGGAAATCCGCCTGCGGATTTTCATATTGAAGACAACCATGTACTGGTGACGATCCGGAGGAGAACATGAGCATTCCCGTCATTGCCTTTTTCAATAACAAAGGAGGGGTAGGAAAAACATCCCTCGTCTATCATGTGGCCTGGATGATGAGCGAACTTGGGCTACAGGTCTTAGCAGCAGATCTTGACCCCCAATGCAATCTCACCGCAGCCTTTCTTGACGAGGACCAACTGGAGTCGTTATGGCCCGACAATGAGCAGCCGCCAAGCACGATTTACGGTGCCATTCGTCCTCTGCAGACGGGCATCGG
Source organism: uncultured Syntrophaceae bacterium (assembly GCA_964460245.1). Lineage (GTDB taxonomy): Bacteria > Desulfobacterota > Syntrophia > Syntrophales > Fen-1087 > JAXDBM01. The sequence goes on from CAYWTL010000001.1 coordinate 11,738, forward strand.
CGATGTGACTGAACCGAAACTTCAGAATCCGGTGGAAAATCTCTCGCTACTTGCCGGCGATATGCTGTTGTCCGGATTTGAAGACGGCCTTTCCGAAGCATGGCCCAAATGCCTCGATCGGGATGAACGCTCGTTTCGAGTTATATCATCCTTCTGGCGCATCATCCAAAAAGGAGCTGCACAAAAAGATGCTGAAGTCATCCTAATTGATTTGGGGCCGAATCTCGGCGCAATCAACCGCGCGGCCTTGATCGCATCGGATTATGTGGTCATCCCTCTGGGACCGGATCTCTTTTCTTTGCAGGGTCTGAAAAACTTGGGACCGGCTTTGCGGAACTGGCGGGAAGGATGGAAAGAAAGACTGCCGAAGAATCCTTCAAAGAACTTGATTCTTCCGAAAGGGGATATGCAACCGTTAGGATACATCGTCATGCAGCATTCCGTGCGTCAGGACCGTCCGGTGAAAGCGTATGATAAGTGGGTATCCAGAATTCCTTTCACCTACGAGCGTTTTGTTCTCGATCGGGATACAAAGCTTCATCGAAGAATAGAAGGTGATCCCAATTGTTTTTCTCTTATCCGCCATTACCGGAGCCTCATGCCCATGGCCCAAGAAGCAAGAAAACCCATGTTTTTTCTAAAGCCAGCCGATGGCGCAATAGGTGCTCATGCCAGGTCTGTTCAGGATTCCTACAATGATTTCAAAGAGTTAACGAAAAAAATCCTCTCAAAGGCAGGGATTCTTCAAATATGACCGATACACCACGTTTGATTGAACACGCCTTTCCCTTGAAGCAGGCGTCCCTGGATTCGGTACATGAGAAGAACGTTCGCCATGGTCATATCTCGACCCTCCATATCTGGCCGGCGCGACGGCCACTGGCAGCCTGTCGGGCAGCCCTGATCGCTACGCTGCTGCCCGACCCAAGCGCCCAGCCAAAGCCCGATGGCATGTCCGATGAAGAGTGGCATCAGGAAATCATCCGTCTGCGTCGGGAACTCTGCGAGAAGATCGGCGGCAAGACGGTGAAGACCGTCGAAAAGAAGAAGATGCCGAACGGTCAGATCGTCGAACGGGAGAAGGAAGAAACGTCTGGCGGCATCCTCCATTGGGGCTTGGAGACAAAGAACAAAGAGCTTTTGGATTGGTTCCGTCAGGAGATTCGCAAGGCCCACGGCGGTCGGGCGCCGAAGATCCTCGACCCCTTCGCCGGCGGCGGGGCGATCCCTCTGGAGGCGATGCGGCTGGGTTGCGCGGCAACCGCCGTGGACATCAATCCCGTGGCCTGGTTCCTTCTGAAATGCACCCTCGAATACCCCCACCGATTGGCGGGTAAGACCCTTCCACTTCCTGATTTCATCCTCGACGACGAAGCCTTCATGGAGGTCTTTTACAAGGCCCATTCCCATCTGATCGGCCGCACCAAGAAGACCAAACAGCAAAAGGAAAAAGAGGAAAGGGCGCCAGGCCTTTTCGACAAGCCGGATTCCGGGAGGGCGCCGAAGGCGGATCTCGCCTGGCATGTTCGGGCCTGGGGCCAGTGGGTGCTGAAAAATGCCCGCCGCGAGCTGGCTGCCTACTATCCGGCCTATGCGGATTTTGAGCCCATCAGCGGCACTTTCCCCAAGCCCTATGAAAAACAGCCTTTGCGGCTCGTGCCGCTAAGCAAGGACGGCACGCCGGATATCGAAGCCCTCAACATCGATTTCAGCGAGGAATACCTCCGGGACAAGAGCAATCCCCGCTGGGTAGCCAAACCGACGGTAGCCTACCTCTGGGCGCGAACGGTGTCATGCAAGAACTGCCGTGCCGTCATCCCGCTCCTCAAGACCCGGTGGCTCTGCAAAAAGGATAAGAAACGGGTTCTCCTCACCATGGCGCCGAATGCCGACAGGTCCAGCGTCACCTTCGGCATCGAGGCAAATGTCCCGGTCAAGGGCGGCAACGCGGCCCAGCGCCGGGAACAGGACAAGCAGCTCGGCAGCGGCACCATGTCCCGCTCCGGGGCCAAGTGCCCCTGCTGCGGGACGATCATGACCATGGAAGACATCCGTCTGGAGGGGAAGGCCGGCCGCCTGGGATCGGTCAATACAGCCGTGGTCGTGGACGGCCAGAAGGGCAAGGAGTATCGCCTGTCCATGGATCATGAGATACGGATGGCGGCCGAAGCCGAGAAGGCTGTTGCCGATGTCTTTGCCGAGATCCCCTTCGGGCTGCCGGAAGAACCAACACCCAAAGGTGGAAGTGGCGCTAGTAGGGCTTTCTCAGTGGACGGCTATGGTTTCAACCAATGGCAAAAGCTCTTCACGCCTCGTCAGCTCTTGGCTATGGGAACATTCGTGAAATCGACGCGGGCTATTATCAAGAACTCTCAATTAGGAAAAAACAATGAACTTGTGCCTATCTTAGCCTACCTAGCGGCAGCAGTAGACAGGTTGTCCGACAGATGTGCCACACTCTGCACGTGGGATCAAGGATACACCAAGGTTAACCATGTGTTCAATAGGTATGCACTACCAATTACATGGGACTTCTGTGAAGGAAATCCGCTGTCTGAAACAACGGGGAATTACGGAGATGCTGTAACGTGGATATGCAAATATATTGACCACGCAATTGATGCCTGTCCTAACGCAACGGCCCCAATTGTTCGTCAAGAATCAGCCATTTCCACCAATATCAATGAGATTTTCGATATCATTGTTACCGATCCTCCATACTATGACGCCATTCCTTATTCGGATCTCATGGACTTCTTCTATGTTTGGCTCCGCAGGGTCCTCTTCGGAATCACTGAAGACTTTGATACTGCCTTTCAGGAGACGCTATCTCCAAAGTGGAATCACAGTACAAGTGATGGTGAATTGATTGACGACGCCAGTCGTCATGGAGGGGATAAAAATAAATCCAAAACAGTCTATGAAGAGGGTATGTTTCATGCTTTTCAGAAATGTTCCGAAGCATTAAATGATGAAGGAAGATTAGTGATCGTCTTTGCACATAAACAACCAGATGCGTGGGAAACTTTAGTATCAGCTATTATACGTGCCGGATTCACTGTTGACGGTAGTTGGCCCATTCAGACTGAAATGAGTACCGGCCTTCGCAATTATGGACGGGCATCACTTGCATCCTCAGTTTGGCTTGTCTGTAAAAAACGGTCTGCAACGGCTAAACCCGGATGGGACAATCAGGTCCTGGAAGAGATGCGGAAAAAGATCCGGGAGCAGCTCCGCGAGTTTTGGGACGCAGGGATCCGCGGTCCCGACTTCGTCTGGGCGGCGACGGGCCCGGCATTAGAGGCTTATAGCAGGCATCCAGTCGTCCGCAAAGCCACCGAACCGGGTCCGATGACGGTCAGCCAGTTTCTCACCCACGTCCGAAGAATGGTTGTGGATTTCGTAGTTGGCCGAGTACTTTCTGGAGACGGAACCGCTTCTCTGGCACCGGAGGAGATAGACGCGATGGGCCGGGATCGTCTGGATGAGCCAACAGCTTACTACCTGCTTCATCGTCACGACTTTGGTATGGAGGAGGCTCCGGCTGGGGCGTGCATCCTCTACGCGGTCTCTTGTGGTATCTCGGACAAGGAACTAGCCGACACCTGGGACCTCATCAGTTCTGCAAAAGGGAAGTCGTCAGAGGAAGCGGAAGAAAAGGCCGACGCCGATGCGGAGGCGGACCCGGAAGCCTCGGAGGAATCGGGAAACAAGGTGAAGCTCAAAACCTGGGCGCAGCGGAAGGGTCGCTCTATGGGATACGAGGCCCCCGGAGGCAAGCCCGTTCCTCTCATCGATCGCGTTCACCGCCTGATGCACCTTTGGAAGGCGGGCGACCTTCACAAGGTGGACGGATATCTCGATGACAACGGCCTACGGCGCCAGGAGCTTTTCCGGCGGCTCCTGCAATCCTTGATCGAACTGTCGCCCGCCGGAAGCGAGGAAAGATCGCTTCTTGAATCCATCAGCAACCATATCCATGCCAAAGGCGCCGTCAATGATCGGCAGGTAGGCATGGCCTTCGACGAGAATGGAGCATGAGAACGGAATTATTTCTTGGATGGGAAATTCGGCAGACTGCGTCTGCTGAATTGGTGCGATAACATGAGGAGGGAAAAACCGATGACTAAGCTCCCCTGGAAGCCATGGCATGAAGTGGTGAAGCTCCGCGACGATCTCCGGTCTGGTGATCTGCCTCTGCACCTGTTTGCCGCCGATCTCTACGACGTCATGATGCAACGAGGGAAAAGAAAAGTTTATGAAGATCCGGAACAGTTCTTTGCCCTCACCTTTCCCACCTTCAACCTCCGGCGTCTGGTCCGGGATGTCATGCTGCGGCTGGCCGGGAAGAACGATAAGGCCGTCCGCCAATTGGAGCTGACCTACGGCGGAGGAAAGACCCATACCCTGATCACACTTCGGCATCTTGTCCATGATCCGGAAAAGTTGCCGAAACTGCCGGCCGTGGAGGAGTTCATCCAAGAGATCGGCCAGAAACCGCCCCGGTGCCGTGTGGCTGCCCTTTGTTTCGACAAACTGGATGTTGAAAAGGGAATGGAGGTTGTCTCGCCCTCCGGCAAGACCAGGATGCTGAAACAGCCCTGGAGTGTATTGGCCTGGCAGTTGGCGGGAGAAGAGGGGTTGAAGATTCTCCATGCTGATGGCCTGCCTGAGGAGCGCGAAACGGCGCCGGCCGAGAATCTGCTCACCGAGCTGTTGGAGATACCGGGCAAGGAAGGACTCGGGAGCCTCTTGCTCATCGACGAAGTACTTTTGTATGCCCGAGAGAGGGTAGGCAAAGATGTCGTCCGCCTTCAGAGTTTAGTGAACTTTTTTCAATACCTGACGCAAGCGGCCACCAAGGCAGACCGGTGTTGTATTGTGGCATCGCTGTTGGCTAGCGAGCCCACCTCGGAGGACGAACTGGGTCGAAGGATAAAGGCTCAGATATACGACATTTTCCAGCGCCAGCGGGAGGAGGCCGTCGAACCCGTGGTCAAGGAAGATGTGGCCGAGGTCCTCAGAAGGCGGTTCTTCAAACCCGAATCCCTCAAGGATCGGGAGGTCTTCCGCCAGCATGTCGTAGCGGCCCTCAAAGGGATTACGGCCGTCGACGAGCAGACGGCCAAACAGGGTGCAAATGCGGAACAGCGGTTTCTGGACAGCTACCCCTTTCATCCCGATCTCACGGAAGTGCTCTACTCCAAATGGACGCAGTTGGCCCGTTTTCAGCGGACCCGGGGCGTATTGCGGATCTTCGCCCTGGCCCTGCGGGAGGCGGAGAAGTGGGACAAATCGCCCCTCATCGGCCCGGCCGTGTTTCTCAATGCCCCAAAAAGCGAAGGGTTGTCGGAAGCCCTCCGGGAAATGGTCACCGTCGCCGACACCGAGGAAACCGAAGGTAAGAAACAGGCATGGACAGGGATACTGGACAACGAATTTGAACAGGCCAAGCGGATTCAGCAAGAGTCGGTGGGTCTAAAATTTCGGGAAGTCGAACAGGCTGTTGTTGCTACTTTTCTTCATTCCCAACCCATCAGCCAGAGCGCCAAAACGAGAGAGCTTGTTGTGCTGATGGGCTCGACCCGCCCCGACAAGATCGAGTTAGAAAAAGGCCTCTATCGTTGGTCGCAGACCAGCTATTGGCTTGACGATCTCAATACCTCGACACCGGAGGGACAGCTTCCCGGTACCTGGCGCCTTGGGAATCGGCCCAACCTCAACCAGATGCACGCTGTAGCGGCAAAAAACATCCCGGACGATACGGTCCGCGCTCGGCTGCTGGACGACATCGGCAAGCTCAAGTCCCTGACGGCCAACGCCTCAGCCGCGGGGGTTCATCCTCATACGCTTCCGATACGACCGAAGGATATAGAAGACGATGGGGCCTTCCACTATGCTGTTTTGGGACCTGGAGCAGCGTCCGAATCGGGTAAGCCGAGCATCGAGGCCAAGCGATTCCTGGACGAGACAACGGGGTCCGACAAACCTCGCGTCTACCGGAATGCAGTCGTTCTGGTCACACCTTCCAAGGATGGATTAGAACTGGCGTCGGCCCGCGTACGCGACTATCTGGGATGGGAGGGCGTGCGGGAAGAGATCAAACAGCAACAAAAGGACGGCAACGTCGATCCGGCCAGGGCACAGACGCTGTCCATCAACATCGACAAGGCCAAGGGACGCATCCCCGATGCGATCCGTCAGGCCTGGTGCATCGTCGTTACGGTTTCGGAGAAGGATGAAGCGCAGTCCTTCAAGATCACGGTCACGGATGATCCCCATTTCAACATTATCAAGTCAGACAAGCGGAGCCGTATGCAGGATACGCCGGTCACCGCAGAGGCCCTCTTGCCCGATGGCCCTTATAACCTCTGGCGTCCTGGTGAGACCGCCCGGCGGGTCAAGGATCTTTCCGGCGCCTTCGCCCAGCTCCCCCATCTGCCGAAGATGATCAAGGCCAGCGCCATCCTCAGTACGCTGGCGGAAGGCTGCGGGAAAGGAATCTTTGTCCTGCGCCTTGTCAGACCGGACGGCACATCCCGCACTTGGTGGATGACAAAGCCCGATGATATCGCCCTGAGCGATCCGGCACTGGAGCTCGTACTGCCGGCGTCAGCCGAACTGGGCGAGATTCCGCCGGCGCTGCTGTCCCCAAACGTCCTGCCCGGCTTGTGGACAGCGGATGAGATCACCTTTCAAGCTGTCACCGACTACTTCAATGGCAAGAATGTGGTTCAGGTCGAGCGGGAGGGCTACCGGGAGTCGCTCCCCATTCCAAAGGCCGCTGAAGGTGTTGTGGAAAAGGCTGTTGCCTCCGCAGTGGAAAGCGGCTTGTTGTGGCTCCTTTGCGGACCGGCAAGCATCCTCGGTGAACCGATACCGCCCGGCGTATTGAATGAAAGCGCTAAGCTCTCAGCGCCGCCAGCGGTCATCGCCGCCGCAGAGATCCTGCCGGAAAACCTGCCGGGTGCCTGGAAGGGCGGCTATGCATCGGGACTTTCCGTCTCTACGGCGCTATCCATCAGGGAGAAAAAAACGCTGCCCTGGAAGACGATCAAGGACGTGATCGGCGGTGCTTTACAGGCGCGGTTTCTTGCCCTGTCGGAAAAGTCAGCCGCATGGCCCTGTGACTTCCCGTCGGCGCAATCGGTCATCCTGAAACCGCCAGCCACGCCGCCCCCCCCGCCTCCGCCCCCGCCGGGACTGACGCTCGGTGCAGAAGCCGATCTCGAACCATCACAGATTCAAGACCTGGGGGACATCGTTCCCAAGCTTTTGGAAATCAAGAAAACGGGCTTGCCGATGCGGTTTCGTCTGCGAATCGAGATCGGCGACGGCAAGACCGCGCCTCCTGAAAATGTGGTCAAGGAAGTGAATACCTTGCTTAAGGATGTGAAGGAGGATTTGCAGCTGAAGTAGGCGACTCATGATGACGCGACACCCCGATTGGCATGGGGTCAGAAAGTGGGATGTTGACGCCTGAAATGACTAATAGTGACTTTTCGCTGATCTATGTTCGCGAGTATCTATTATGGACCTTTTTTTAACGGCATATGATCCTTCCGATCTGCCAGGGGGCAGTATTGACCCGTTGGGTTTTGAACGTGGCTATCTCTTCTTGGCAGATAAGATTCTTCCTGGCATGACGAACGTCGCCTCGTGTCCAAGATATTTTGGGATGCTTTGTGCCGCGTCGCTCCTATCAGGCGTTGGAGGGGAAGAAGCATCTCGGAATCAAAGAACAAAGAGGGTCGAAAGCATTTTGAGGTTGGAGCGTCTGTGGGCATTGGCAAATGTTCTCGCCAAAACCAAAGACGGCAATCTGTCCGGATTGAGGGGCGTGACCTATGCACAGAGACAAGCGGAGCGCCTAAATGAAAACGGGCATACCAAAACAAGTTGCGATTACAAGCTCCTTGTCCGTCAGGCACCGTATGGCGCCGTGGGCATTTATGGTGCCGTATCGGAATACTGTAAACTTCTTTACCGGAAGACCTATGAATTGACCCCAGGGCTAGGCGCAGTTTTAGCGGAATGTTTCATTGAAGAAACAGGTATGCCCAAACAAGTAAAGAAAGCTGTTGTTGAGGCTGCTGAAGTATCTATCAGTGTCTTGGCCGAGTGGGGAGAGAGGGCCTACCTCTGGGGAAAATCCGGTACCGGAGAAAGTGCGTGCATAGCTGATATGATCGACGGCGTCGATATCAGATCACGCTTTGCTCTTCTTGCAACGAAAAACCAACCATTAGAAAATGAAACGGAAATCCAGCGGCTCGGGCGGATGACAGTCGCCATAAAGGGGAGTGATGATAACCATGACATCTGGGAATCCCTTCAGGCAATCATGGGTTACGAATCCTGCTACAGATTGGCCCAACTCGCTTTCGAGAGACTCCTTTTTCTTTGTCGAAAAAGGAGCGGTCCTGGTGGAAGTTTCAAAATTTCTGATCTTACAGAAGATAAAGTGTTTCTCAATATTCTTGCACAGCTCCCCGTCGCCGTCGGATCTTTTTGTCAGACCCTGGACAAGGCTGAAACTGCACACTTCAGAAAGGAAACCGAAGAGCGACTGGCCGACGTCCGTCAGTTTCTCGTTGATGCGGCAACAGCAGGCACCAGTTCCAGCAACCTCTGTGAGATCATTTTGAATCGTCACAGAGACGTCCAGCACGGAAAATTTGATCATGGAAGGAGAAAAATGCCATGGATTCAGATGAATGACGGGAAACTATCCCTAACGATGACGCGGGTCGGCGGATTGGACCGGGAGGCAACAGAGCCGGAAGACATTACGCCTCACTTTTATCGATTGGAAGCTGCCGATAACTGGATGAGGGCCGCGGGTCGTTATGAAGACAGGTGACAGCAAGATAGATGAACGCAAACTGATAGGCAACATCGCTCGACGCGAAGATTGGGGAAACTGTCACGGTTTCTGGGCAACGACCTACGAGTTTCAGCCTGTTTTTTTTGAAATGGACTTTCTTCCCAATCTTCTAAACCTCGGATCTTGGGACGACCACCATTGGACGACTCGCATCACGCTGGAAAGGGAACTGGCACTGATGGACACTGCGTCCATTATGTTAGATGCCGGTTGCTACAATGAACGACCGCAATCTCTCCGGGTCGAAATCTTACCGACGAAGGGTCGCAACGGTAATAAGCTGCACGCCAAGGTGCTCCTTTGTCTCTACGAGAAAGCACTTCATTTAATTGTTGGAAGCGCGAATCTCACCGACCCGGGATACCGGAAAAACATTGAAGTAGCTGCTGTTCTTACCGTCACACCGAAAAATGTTGGGCATGCGGGTTTAATCAGTGAAGCCCTGACCAATGCCGGGGACATCCTCGGACCATGGTGGTCAGAAGCGGCCAATGGGTTGAATCAAAAAGCCATCGAATGGTTAAAGAAAGTCAGTACCACCAATTCCTCGACACGAGATTGGTTTGCCTGGGGCGGGGGCAAAACCCCCTTATGGCAACAATTCTTGAGCCGGTGGCCCCAAGATGAACAAATTAGAAAAATCACCATAGTCTCTCCCTTCTGGTCCGATGAGGATGGCAAGGGGCCGGTGGCGCGATTTGTCAAAGAACTTCAAAGGCGAAAAGCATTAGTGAAGGATGCAGAAGTTCTTCTGGTCACCGAAGCAACACCGGAAGGGCAGAACTCATATCTGCCCAGTTTACCTTCGACTTACGGAATATTCGATTTCTCTGGCCTTAGTATCCAATGCTATGCACAGCCAGTGGATCCCACAGTCGCTAAGGAAGAGGTTCTGCGGGACGATCTACTCGTCACACGACGCCTTCATGCAAAAGTTGTCCTCCTTGAAGGCCAACGATCAAGCCTGGCATATGTCGGATCAGCGAATTTTACCCATAAAGGATGGGGTTTCCTGACTACACCGCTTACATCAAATATCGAGGCAGGAATCATCGCCTTGAAGCGTGGCGACGGAAATAACGGCGTTGAGCAGTTGATCCCTAAACTTACCGGAACTCGCATTCGTTTGAACGGTGAGAACGAGGCCCCATTAGGAACTTATCCAAATTACCAGAAAGGCATTCCCTGGCCTGCCTTCATCAAAGATATTCGTTTGGTTCCTGAAAACAAAACCTCTCACATTCTCCAATTCCAAATCACCACCCGCCCTGTCGATAAAAGTGGACCTTGGAAAATCGCGTTTGTTGACGAAGAGGAAGAACCCAAGAAGCTTTTGGATGAAACCGAAGTTCCATTCACAGAACATGAATTCAACCGGCCCCTCGATAAAAATCAATTGGAACGCCTCCTGCGTGAGCGAGAGGTCTTAATTTCTTGGTGGGAATGTCCGACTGGAAGGAGATGTCCGATCAATGTCGACGCGGCAGCCAGAGATAATCTTCCTATCAGTCCAGAATCACGAGATCCCAATGAACGGATGCTCTTGGCCTATTATCAAGGGCGAATACTCTATGAGGATCTTTTCCCTCCCCCTGACGGAACGGGAGAAGAACTGCCAGAGCCAATTGATAGAAATCTCTCGGGGGTTGACACATCCAAGATTCAGTCATACCAGATCAGAGAATTTGTCGAGTCGATCGAAGGTATTCGTCAAGATCTGCAAGAAGCAGCAGACCATTCCGAAAAGGCCATGCGGTTGGCCCTTCTGGGTCCGGTAAGCCCCGTAGCCTTGTCCCGTATCATAGTCGATAGTGTTACCGACAAGACTGTAGGACGAACGCCTCTTGCTGCTGGATTCCAACTGACTGAGATTTTGTGCCTCCTGAAGGACGCTTCATATCTCCCTGGGAATGATTCCTGGGATGAGCATTTGCAGAAAGCAATCGGAGAGATTCAAACGCTGATCAATCAAATGGTGACCGACTACCCGGATATCTTGGGCAAGCAGACGCGTTTTGAAAAATACTTTAACGCCCTGCTGTCTCATTTTTCTTGAGGGAGACCATTGATCAATCTTTCGCACGATTTCGATCTGGGCCAAGACAAGACACGAATGAAAGATCCGCGGGATGCAGCGCGGCAAACCGCTACGGTTGAAGCCCTCCTTGATCGCTTTTTCAACGACGATCCTGACAGAAGATACGAGATTCAGATTCTGGCCGATGAGGTCGGCATGGGAAAGACGTTTGTAGCCCTTGCCGTGGCATATTCCATCCTGAGCGCCATGCGAGATAACCACAGTGATGGCGACCTTGATGGTTGCTATCAAAGAGTCCTCATTATCACCCCCAGCAACCAAGCGCTCTTCGACAAATGGCAGAGAGAGGTTGGTGAGTTCGTCAAGCGCTGCGGGGCTGAAAAAAATGATGAGACGCGGCACTGGTTTGCTCCATTGGCAGTTAATCGAATTGATGATTTGTCGGCCGAATTGCGAACGCCCGGCCAGCGACCCAGAGTGCTTATAGCGACGATGAGCCTTTTTGCCGGCACAAGGCTAAAACATTATGACCTGAAACGTAGGTTCTTGCTTGCTGCCCTTTTCCGTTACTGGGGGAATCGGTTTCAATATGACTTGAGGCATAATCTTCTCAAAGGCACCCCTGCGGACTGGCCTCGAAAACATGATGAGTTATCCTTGTTGAGTGAGAGCGAAAAAGAAGTCCTCCCGTTCACTGCAGACGAAATCTGTGATGCGCTGAGGAGATTGGATGAGCATGACACTGCAATATCTGGGGGATTGGAAAGCATTGAACAGCTCCGTTATATCTGCAGGCAGATCGCTGAGCCATACCAGCGCAACCGTAATGACTTGTTCAAGGAAGTAGAAAAGAGACTCACCGCAATCTACAAAGCCGTCACAGGCCTCCTGATTCTCAAGTCCTTTCCGCTTGTCATTGTGGACGAGGCACACAACTGGAAAAATGGCCCGTCCAAGGGAGCCAATGGATATAAAGAATTTGTCCGTTATATCGCTTCCAGGGCACGGCGCGCCCTCTTACTCACCGCAACACCCTTTCAGCTTCGGCCTGAAGAGATGATGGAAATTCTAAAGGTGTCCGATGAGCTCGTGCCGTCATCAAAAATGGCCGACACCGTGCTGCGCCGCACCAGGCTGGAAAGGTTTCGGGAAAATTTCATCAGACCCACCCTCAAAAAATCCGAGAGCGCAAGCAGAAAATTTGCCAAGGAATGGGCCAGGCTCCCGTCCAGCGTTTCCATGCACACCATACAGGAAACGTGGTTAATACCTCGGGTGGATGAGATAAGACGAAAAATCGCAAAAAAGGCCAATGGAGAAAGCACAATCCCAGATACCTGGCTTCAGGAAACACTGCAAGACGCCTGTAGTTGGATGGAACCCGATCTCCGTCCTTTCTTACGCGAGGCGATGAAGCTCTACGCGCACAATTTGGAACTTTCACTGAAACTTGGCGCCCTGGTCATACGTCACCGTCGCGGGACTGAGCACAGATTCTTTAAGATAGGCGGTGAGTACGGGAAAAATTCAATTGACGTGCTGATGCGCCCGGATAGGCATCTTCTACATGCAGCTCCAGGGCTCGACGTTCGTGGTGATGGTGAACTCCCCCACTACACCCTCATGAGATGCGTAACCGAGGCAAAAAAAGCGAAAGGACGGAAGGGACGCTCCTCTCTCGGGGCTGCCCTAACCGGCTGCTATTCGACGCTTCTTTATAGCGCAGAGGGGAAAGACGTTCAGAATTGGCTTGAATCTTCAAAGGTCGGAAAAGTTTATCTGGCGCTGCTTATGGACATGGTTTCGGAAAATGAGGATGAAAACCATCCCAAAATGAAAAGGGTTGTTGAAGAGGTGGTCTCGTCATGGCGCCGCGGGGAAAAGAGTCTCATCTTTTGTTTCCGTGTCAATACGGCAAAAAGGCTTCAAGAAATTATCGACCAGAACATCCGGAAGGAAATAGAGGATCAGGCAGGCCGCTGCCTGGGCGGGCGTACAAAGTTGGAGACCCTTCGTGGCCGCCTGACGAGACGAGATCAGGATCTTGTTACCATTGGGTTGGATCGAGTCCTTTGGTCATTGCTGTGGGCTGAAGGGGGAAATAAGAAAAGAAATGGCATAATCAAACCATCGTACCTTGAGGTGAAACAGCAGGACATTGAAGATTTGGCCAAGCTGTCCCTGCAATACGGGGTTCCAGTGACAGGGGAACGTGTTGACAGGGTTTTTATCAACAGGGCCGTGGAGCATATCATCGCCAAACGGCTGCTCAGGATCAAGGGATTGACGGAGAATTGGAAGACGCTTCTCAATGCGGTATCAAAGTCGGAGTGGGTGGCACGCCCCTATGGCTTAAATCCAGATGTAGAAGAAGACGCCGGTGGCGATGAAACACCGTCTTTTGATGAGCGCGGTGTACATACAGCTTACAACCCGATCCCGTCTCCTTCTGAAGAACAGATACGCGCTCTCGCAAAGCAGATTCGAGAGACACGCAGGAGGGCTGAAAAAACGGCACAAGTCCCTATAATCAACAACTACGCACAGGGGGCAAGTCTGTGGTTCGGCGAAGCACCATCTAAAACCTATACGAAAACGACTAAGGCCAACCATCTCGCTCTGATGCTATCTCGCATCCATAGGCATCTATGGTCACTTTCTCATGGCTCTGACAAGAACTTTGACTGGGAGTCCCGTCGAAAGGTTCTGCATGCCTTGCGTAAGGCCGTATTTAGAAATTCAGTCCTCCTGAGAATACTGCCAACACAGGCCGATCGTGAAGAAAGTTCGTGGGGACAGATGCTTGTCCAGTCTTTCTTCCGTCCAATGCCGGATCAAAAGGAATCCGTGGCGGACAGAATAACTGTTTTTTTGGAGGATCTCGATGCCGCGAGCGGAAGCCTCTCCTCAAAACGACCGGAAGAACAGGGTATGCGTCATGCTATCTATAGCGCGACCAGGCTCTCAGATCAGCGTTTTGTCGCTCTTGTGACCGGCGCAAGCGGTGGTAATGACATAGATGCAAGGACAAGAGTCTTCAATGGATTCAATACGCCACTGCTTCCGGAAGTCCTTGTCTGTACACAGGTAGGGCAGGAAGGTATCGATTTGCATCGTCATTGCAGGCATGTGATCCACTATGACCTTGATTGGAATCCGGCGAAAATCGAGCAGCGAACTGGACGCGTTGATAGAATCGGAAGCAAGACGTTTAGAGAGAGGGAAACGTTTCACGGCAACCATGGAGTTTTTCTTGAAATCGGTGTTCCTTTTCTCGCCGGCACATACGATGAACGCATGTATGAGGAGTTACGCCTTAGGGCGCAAATATTTGAAGTTCTAACGGGCGGGGACTTTGTTTCGGAAAATGTGGAAGGCCATGATCAGCCTGAAAGAATACAAAATGATGAGAGAGATCCTGACTCTCTTGACCGATTTCTGCCACTTCCCACAGAAATGGTGGATCAACTCCGAGTAAAGCTCCATGTTTGGACGGAAGGACCACCGAAATGATTCCTAATTTGGATGTCGATTTATCTGTTCGCCAAGGACATGATTTTAATCCGGGTTTGATTGGCTGGCGCTGTTTGTAATGACACCGCGTCTCCAATAAAGCGTGACTGGAATGATTGATTCAATGCATCGTGCGCAAAAGATCCTCAAAGACGTTTTCGGTTTTGAAGGGTTCTGGCCACTTCAAGAAAAGATCATCGACCATGTCCTGAGGAAGAAGGATTCCTTGGTGGTCATGCCCACGGGCGGGGGAAAGTCCCTCTGCTATCAGATCCCCGGGATGCTCTTCGAAGGCATGACGATTGTGGTGTCGCCGCTCATCTCCCTGATGAAGGATCAGGTGGATCAACTCAGAGAGTACGGCGTTCCGGCTCTTTTCCTGAACAGCACCCTGAGTGTGGCAGAGTACCGCGAAAACGTGACGAAGCTCAGGGGAAAACTGGCAAAGCTCCTCTACCTGGCCCCGGAGGCCCTGCTGGCGCCGCGGACCTTGTCGCTGCTTTCCGAGTTGGTTGTCGATTGCATTGCCATTGACGAAGCGCATTGCATCTCTCAGTGGGGACACGACTTCCGACCCGAATACCGGCAACTGGCAGAGGTTCGAACCGCCTTTCCCGATGCCTGTTGCGTGGCGCTCACGGCCACCGCGACACCGCGAGTTCGGGAAGACATTCGCCAATGCCTGAAGATCGACGGCCGAAATGAGTTCATCGGCTCCTTCAACCGTCCCAATCTCTTCCTGGAGGTGGCCCCAAAGGAAAAACCCCTCGACCAGGTTCTGGATGTTCTGGAATGGTATCCGAACGAATCGGGCATTATCTACTGCGCCACTCGACGCCAGACGGAGGAGCTCAATGCTACCCTCCGACAAAACGGTTACGCCTCCCTCCCCTACCATGCCGGGCTATCGGAAGAGGAACGAACCGAAAACCAGGAGCGCTTCCGCCGTGACGATTGTCGGATCATTGTAGCGACCATCGCTTTCGGGATGGGGATCAACAAGTCCAATGTTCGCTTTGTCATCCACTACGACCTGCCCGGAAGCATCGACAACTACTACCAGGAAATCGGTCGGGCGGGGCGCGATGGCCTTCCGGCCCACTGCCTTCTGCTGTTTGGCTATGGGGATCTGCACAAGATCCAGTACTTCATCGGACAAAAGACGGAACAGGAACAGCGGGTGGCCCAAATCCTCTTGAGCCAGCTCTTGGGCTTTGCCGAGACGGACCTTTGCCGCCGGATCCCCTTGTTGCACTATTTCGGAGAGCCCGATGTACCTGAGCGGTGCGGCATGTGTGACAACTGCCGGGACGGGAAAGAAAAAAAGCCCCTCGTCGATTTGACTATCCAGGCCCAGATGTTCCTTTCCTGCGTCAAACGGACCGGCGAAATATTCGGCGCAGGGCATATCACCGATGTCCTGCGAGGTTCCGCATCCCAGAAGATCATGAAATTCGGCCATGAGGCGCTTTCCACTTACGGTATCGGCAAGGATCATTCCACCAATCAATGGCGGCATCTCATGAGGCAGTTGATTCAGAAGGACCTTCTGTTTTACGAGTATGAACATGGATCACTGAAACTGACTCCGAAGGCGTGGGAGGTCCTGCGCGGGAAAGAGCCCTTTTTCGGCCGGATGGATGAGCCCCGCAAAAAAAATGTCAAGGGAAGGAACGCGATTCAAAGGCCACATGCAGATGAAGCGACGGCCTTTGATCCGGACTTATTTGAAGCTCTCAGAAAAAAGCGTAAGGCGCTCGCCGATGAAGCGAACCTTCCCCCTTATGCCATCTTCCATGACCGGACCTTGCGGGAAATGGCCACCACCTATCCCAGCAACAAGGAAGGCATGCTGGCGCTCTATGGAGTAGGCGAACGAAAACTGGAGAAATACGCCGATGCTTTTCTGGAGATCATCCGGGAGCATCTTCAAACCCACCCGATGCCGGAGACTCCAAAACCGATGCAGGCGTCAGAACCCGCCACCGATCCCACGCCCCCGGAGAACAATGGCAAGAGGCGCTATATCGTGATCGGTGAGCGATTCAATCAGGGGCGCACCATCGAAGAGCTGGCACGGGAATTCAACATCCAGCAAAATACGGTCATCGAACATCTCTTCCGATATCGGCGGAAAAACCGGCCCCTCCGCAAGGATGTTCTTATAAACTCGCGTCTGCCGCAAGATTAGCAGCAGGCGGTATTCGCAGCCTTCGCCCGTCTGCGCACTAAGCGGTTGCGTCCCATCTTTGATGATCTGAAAGGGACAATCCCCTACGACGAGCTGAAGCTCTGTCTCGCTCCGACAGCGGAACTCCCCGCATCCAGCCTCAATAAAACACCCCTCGCTTAATGGCCGGTCTTATCGCTTGCGACTTTGGATTTCCGAGCGCCCGACCGGACGGACCCGACCGCAGGGCGGGACCGCCGGCGCCCTGGAATCCGCTTTAGCGGTTTCAAGGACGAGGGCGTGAATCAGAGAGACGTGTCTCGTCCGGAGCGATGCGGAGGGCGAGTCACGGCGACCGAACAGAAATTGATCGCCCACGGCCGCCTGTTTCCTACGAAGGAGGAAATACGGCCAAGCGGGCCACCATTGGCCTTGACTCAAACGGCAGCGGATCGGATGTCTCAATTCCATTGATTCTTAAAATGTATCATATCGATATAAACAATATATTTTACATAGCATGCCGCCCGCATTATATTCGCCTTGAAGTCAACGAACGAGCGGATCGACAGGGCAGCGCATGGCGCAGCGCCCCTGTCTCAGGGAAGAGAGGCGCAAGGGCTGAAGAATATCGGCGGATGCCTTGAAATTCCCGGATAAAACGGAATCGATCCGGCTGCGGCCGACTTCGTGATCGGCCGCCCGGAAAAGTGAAAACCCGGATTCGAGAGGAACGTCATGGAATTCAGATTGACAGAGGAACAGGAACTCATTCGCGCAAACATGAGGGAATTTGCCGAGCGGCACGTGGCGCCCGTTGCCGCGGAGATCGATCAGAACAGCCGCCACCCGGCGGAGCTTTTCCGAAAGCTCGGCGAGGGCGGCTGGATGGGGATTCCCATTCCTCAGGAATACGGGGGTGCGGGAGCTGACTTTCTGACCCATGTCGTCGCCGTGGAAGAAATATCCCGCTTCTGCTCATCGACCGGTTTCACCTTGTCCTTCCATGCCGGAATCATCGGCATCTCCCTGTATCTTGCCGGCAGCGCGGAGCAGAAGAAGCGCTATCTCGTCCCGCTGGCCCGGGGGCAGCACATGGGTTCTTTCGCACTGACCGAGCCCGGCGCCGGCACGGACGTCATGGCCATCTCGTCCGCGGCCGTCCGTCAGGGAAACCAATATGTCCTCAACGGAACGAAGACTTTCGTATCCAACGGTCCGATCGCCGACACCTACATCGTCTTCTGCTGGACGGACCGGTCCGCGGGAAGGAACGGCATGAGCGCCTTTATCATTCCCCGGGGCACCTCCGGAATGAAACCGGGCGAGCATTTCGAGAAAATGGGTCTCCGATCCTCCCAGACATCGGAAGTGTACTTCAAGGATTGCCGGATTCCCGAGGACCATCTGCTCGGGAAGGAGGGACAGGGTCTTGCCATCGCCATGCAGGGATTCGAGCGCGGGAGAGTGGGGATCGCCGCGCAGGCCTTGGGGATGCTTCAGGCGGCCCTGGACGAATCGATCCGATATTCCCGAGAGAGGATCCAGTTCGGCAAGCCGATTGCCCGTCAGCAGGCCATTGCCTGGATGCTCGCCGACATGGCGACCGACCTTTCCGCCGCCAGGCATCTCACCTATCACGCCGCTTGGTTGAAGGACACCCATCAACCCTTCGGCAAGGAGGCCTCCATGGCGAAGCTTTTTGCGACGGAAGCCGCGATGAGGCACACCGTCAAAGCCGTACAGATCCAGGGCGGTTATGGATACATGACCGGGGCGAAGGTCGAGCGGCTGATGCGGGATGCCAAGATTGCCGAGATCTACGAGGGCACCTCGGAGGCCCAGCGGATGGTCATATCGGGAAAAGTTCTCCAAGGGTAGCGCCGGGATGATGGGCTTTTCCTGCGGTCCATGCTTCAAGAAAGGATGCGTTCCATCCGTCGGCGCCGATGCGCCATCTCCCCGCAGCTGCACCGAAGAGGCTTTCGAGGGATTCCCTGGCGGAAAGGCCGTCCGGGTTAAAGACGGAAAAGTGGCGGTCGAACATCATGCCCCTCCCAGTAGATCGAGGTTGGAGGCACTCGTCACGGCTGATCTTCCATCACGTAAGAGAAGATCAGGGGAGCCACGATGGTGGCATCCGACTCGATGATGAAGCGGGGCGTGTCGGGATTCAGTTTTCCCCAGGTGATTTTCTCGTTCGGCACGGCCCCCGAGTAGGATCCGAAACTGGTGGTGGAATCGCTGATCTGGCAGAAGTATCCCCAGAGGGGGGTTTCTCCGGCCTTCAGATCCTCCCGAATCATGGGAACGACGCAGATGGCGAAATCGCCGGCGATGCCGCCGCCGATCTGAAAGAAACCGAGGGGGCCCTTGTCGACCGTTTCCCCGTACCAGCGGGACAGCTCCATCATGTACTCGATACCGGATCGGATCGTACCCACATTCCGGACTTTCCCCAGCAGGCAAAACGACGCGTAGGCGTTGCCGAGCGTCGAGTCTTCCCAGCCGGGAACGAAAATCGGCAGGTTCCGGTCGCAGGCCGCCACGACCCAACTGTCTGCCGGATTTCCCTCGGACAACGCGTCCCGGCGGCGGTGAATGAGGCGATACAAATACTCGTGAGGGAAGAATCGTTTTCCCTCCAGATCGCATGCCATCCAGTCCTCGCCGATCATTCCTTCGACCTTCAGCATGGCCTCCGTCGAAATGCAGGTGTCCGTCACCCGGTGGAGGCGCCGGTTATACAGATCCTTCTCCTGATCGGGCGTCAGGCAGCGGTAATCGGGAAAGTTTTCGCGGCGGGTTTCCACGAGGTTAAAGATGTCTTCCTCCAGGTTGGCTCCCGTGCAGGAGACGGCATGGATTTTGTCCCTGCGGATCATTTCGGCGATGGCGATGCCGAGCCGTGCCGTGCTCATCGCTCCGGCGAGGCTCAGCATCATGCGGCCTCCCGCCTTCAGGAACTTCCTGTAGGCCTCTGCAGCCTGCATCACGGTGGCGGCATTGAAATGCCGATAGTGCCGTCGCATGAATTCCTGTATGCTCACTGTCGTCCTCCATCCGTCACATTCTCCGCTCCCTTTTCAGGATTTCAACCCGGTCGCCGGACTTCGAGGACAAGCGGCCGCATCGCTCTTTCGACCGGGTTTTCCGTGCAAGAGGTTACTGTATAGGAAGCTTTGCCTGCCGCGTCAAGCAAAAGCAACGGCCGCCACGGGCTTTCCCTTCGGGCGACGTTACATTTTTGTAACGTTTTTCCTTGACTTTTCCGCGATGAAACGCAACGATCTGCCAACCGAAAATCGCGTCGGACACGGGCAAATCCTATACGGGAGAGCGGGATTTGCCTTTTCGTTGCGGCGGGAGCGGATGCCGCGGGAAGGCTCGCCCGGGCCCGGTTTCCGGGTCCATGAATCCCGGTCCCGGCATCCTTTCCGGTCGTTCTTCCCGAACGCGGAAACCCGCCGACGGCCCGTCGCAAAACGGAAGGGAAATGGAAAAAACAACGGATTTCACGAAGCGCGTCTGGTGCGGGTCTCTTCGTTCCGGGGATGCGGGCAGAGAGGTGCTGCTGGCCGGGTGGGTCGATACCCTGCGGGATCACGGCGAGGTGCTGTTCGTTCACCTGCGGGACCGGAGCGGCATCGTTCAGATCGTCTTCAGCCCCGAACGCAGCTCGCCGGAGCTGTGCCGGACCGCCGACTCGCTGAAGAGCGAATACTGCCTCGCGGTGCGGGGCCGGGTGGAACGGCGCCTGGCCGGCACGGAGAACCCCTATCTCGAAACGGGGACCGTCGAGGTCTTTGCCGCGGAAATGGAGCTCCTGAACGCGGCGGACCCGCTGCCGTTCACGGTTTCCGAAAAGGCCGCGGCGACCGGCGAGCGGGAGGCGGAGGCCGTCGCCGAGGACCTGCGGCTCAGGCACCGCTATCTCGACCTGCGGCGCCCCTCCATGCAGGACAATCTTTTCCGGAGGCACCGCATCTTCAAGTGCGTCCGCGATTACCTGGATGAGCAGGGCTTCCTGGAGGTCGAAACGCCGATGCTCACGAAGAGCACGCCCGAGGGGGCGCGCGATTACCTGGTGCCCAGCCGGATCCACCAGGGCAGCTTCTACGCCTTGCCCCAGTCTCCCCAGCTCTTCAAACAGCTCCTGATGGTCGGCGGCTTCGAGCGCTACTTCCAGCTGGCCCGCTGCTTTCGGGACGAGGACCTGCGGCCCAACCGCCAGCCGGAATTCACCCAGCTCGACATCGAGGCCTCCTTCATCGACGAGGAGTTCATCTACGGTCTCGTGGAGGAGCTGACGGTCCGCATGTTCGCCGTCGGCGGGATTGCCCTGCCCAGGCCCTTCCCCCGCATGACCTATCAGGAAGCCATGGAGTCGATGGGTTCGGACCGTCCCGACACCCGCTTCGGGCTCCGGTTCATCGAGGCCACGGATCTGTTCCGGGACACCCGGTACGGCATCTTCCGGCAGATTCTCGACCGGGGGGGGCGGATCAAGGGGATCAACATCCAGGGCCACTCGGCGAGCCTCAGCAAGAACGTCCTGCAGAACGAGTATGCCAAGGAAATCGTCCCCGCCATGGGCGCCAAGGGGATGACCTGGATGCGGGTCCTCGACGGGAAGCTGGAGTCCAACATCGTCCAGTTCTTCAGCCGCGGGGAGCAGGCGGCCATCCTCGAGCGGTTCGGCGCCGGAAACGGCGACGTGCTGATCATGATCGCCGATGCGTCGCCGGATCTCGTCCACTCCGTCCTGGGACAGTTGCGCCTTCACCTGGCCGGGCGGCTCGGCATGATCCCGCCCGGGACCTTCGCGCCCCTCTGGGTGACCGATTTCCCGCTCTTCGAGCCGACGGACGAGGGCGTGACATCCAGCCATCACCCCTTCACGGCGCCCCATCGGCCGGATTTCGATCCCGAGAATCGCGACGAGCTCCTGGGGCTCAAATCCAGGGCTTACGACCTCGTCGTCAACGGGGAGGAACTCGGGGGCGGCAGCATCCGCATCCATGACCGCGTCCTGCAGTCCCGAATCTTCCAGGCCCTCGGTCTCTCCCGGGAGGCCGTGGAGGAAAAATTCGGTTTTTTCCTGCGCGCCCTCGACTACGGCACCCCGCCCCACGGCGGTCTCGCGCTGGGCATGGACCGTGTGGTCTCCATGGTTCTGTGCGCTTCGTCCATTCGGGAAGTGATCGCCTTTCCCAAGAACCGCAGCGCCCAGTGCCCCCTGACGCAGGCGCCGTCCGATGTCAGCCGCGAGCAACTGGGTGAACTCGGGCTTCTCGACCTCGGCGCCGACAGGGAGCTCCCGGGAACGGCGCAAAAAGAGGACCTTCTGGATTACCTTTCCTGGGTATCAAGAATCGGAGTGACGGATTCCGAACGCCCCGCACTCGAGGAGGCCCTGGCGGAAGCCCTGGCCCTTGCCGCCGCGGTCGAGGTAAGGCAAACCGATGCGGAGCCCGCTTATTCCGTCGTGCCGGTGAAAGGCCGCGTTCGGCCGGGGGGGGAGCCCCGGGTGTCCCCGCACGCCGAATCGAGGGTCCTGTTTGAAAATGCGCCGGCCATGAAGGGTCGATACTTCAAGGTGGCCGGCATTCTGGAATGAGAAGGAGAGCGATGGGATCGGGAGTCTTTGCCTATCGAGACGAGCTTTCGGAAGTCTCCGGGAACGGTCTTCTCAAGGGGAGGACCGTTTCCGTGCAGGCCAACATCTCCGTGGCGGGCTGGCCGACCGAGGCGGGCAGCCTCGCGCTGAAGGGCTTCAAGGCCATCGAGGATGCGACCGTCGTGAGGCGGATGCGGGACCAGGGAGCCCGGATCGTCGGCAGCACCCGGATGAGCGAACTGGGCCTGGGCCTGCAAGGCGCCGCGGCGGCGCGGGCCGTGGCCGAAGGGATCGTGGAAATCGCCCTGGTGACGGAGCATGTCGGCGAGGCGCGGCTCGCGGCGGCCGGAGAGGGGCTCATCGGGTTCAAGCCGAGCTACGGCCTCGTGTCGCGGTACGGCCTGATCGGTCTCACGCCGTCCATGGAAACGATCGGCCTGCTGGCGCGCTCGCCGTCCGATGTCGCCGTCGTCCTGGCCGCCGTTGCCGGCAGGGACGAGCGGGATTTCTCCATGCCCGAGGAAGACGTTCCGGACTTTCTCGACGTTTCCTGCCGGCCGGGTATCCGCACCCTGGGATGGATTCATGAAAGCGCGGCCTGCCTCGAGGCCGACGAGCGGAAAGCCTTTCAGCGCCGCATGGAGGCCTTTGCGGAAGCCGGCTGCACCCTTGTCGAGATGAGCCTGCCGGATTTCGCCCTCTTTCGGACCGCGCACCAGGTCATCGGTTCCGTCGAAGCCTCCTCCGCCGCCGGCAAGTACGACGGCGTGCGGTTCGGATACCGGACGCCGTCGGCGAAAAACTGGAACGAGATGTACCTGAAAACCAGGGGAGAGATCTTCGGCCCGGCCATCAAGACGTTCCTCTTCCAGGGGGCGTATTATCAGTTCGTGAAATACGGCGTGTTCGAAAAGGCGTGCCGCCTGCGGTCTCATCTGATGCGGGAGATGCAGCGCCTGCTCGGGACCGTGGACGCGCTGGCGATGCCCGCCGTCCGCGGGAACTTCGACCCCTTCGAGGCCGCGACGGTCCCCGCCCTCTACGATGCCGCCCTGTTCACCGTGCCCGCCAGCCTGACGGGCCTTCCCGCCCTGTCCCTTGCCGGCGGCCCAGCCTCTCCCGGGGTGCAGATCATCGGGCCGAGACGCGGCGATGCAACGCTGCTTGCCCTCGCGGCAAGGGTATCGAAAAAAACGAAGGAGTCCTGAGCGTGCAGTACGAAGCGATCATCGGCCTCGAAATCCACGTGGAGCTCAACTGCCTGACGAAGATGTTCTGCGATTGCCCGAATCGCCCGGGTGACGAGCCCAATCGGAATACCTGTCCCGTCTGCCTGTGGCTCCCGGGGGCCCTGCCCCGCTTCAGCCGGGAAGCCCTCGAGAAGGCGGCGCTGGCATGCCTCGCGCTGAACTGCGAAATCCAGGAGCGCAGCGCCTTCGACCAGAAGGTCTACTACTATCCGGACCTGCCGAAGGGTTATCAGCTCTCCCAGGCCCACTTTCCGCTGGCCCGCGGGGGATGGCTCGACATCGCGGACGAATCGGGCGCCCCGAAGCGGCTCCGCATTCGACACATCCACATGGAGGAAGACGTGGCCAAGCTCGTCCACGAGCTCGAGGGCCGGATCCCCGTGAGTCTGGTCGATTTCAACCGGGCCGGGGCGCCCCTCGTGGAGATCGTGACGGAACCCGACATCCGCTCCCCCCACGAAGCCATGGAATTCATCCGGAACCTTCGGACCCAGATCCGCTACGTGGGAAGCTCCGAGTGCAGCATGGAGACCGGCACGATGCGCGTGGACGCCAACATCTCCATCCGCGAGCAGGGAACGAGCGCCCTGAACACCAAGGTGGAAGTCAAAAACATGAATTCCGTCCGGCACCTGGGCGACGCGATCGCCTACGAGATCGAACGGCAGATGGCTTCCCTGAAGGCGGGGGAGGCCATTGTCCTGCACACCCGGCTCTGGGACCCGGAAAAGGGCGCGACCCTGCCGATGCGGGGCAAATTCGAGGGTCCCTGCGTGCCCGATCCGTCCGTCCCCGAGATCGTCGTCTCCGAGGAGTGGATCGGCCGGATGCGCGGGTCGCTGCCCGAAATGCCGGCGGTGAAGACGTCCCGCTTTCAGAGCGATTACGGGCTGCCGAGGGACCTGGCGTCCTCGCTGGCAGGAGACCGGGAATTGTCCGACTATTTCGAGGCCGTCACCCGGAAATCCATCTCGCCGCGCATGGCCGCCCACTGGCTCATGACGCAGTATCTGCCGGCGCTGCGGGAGAGGCAGCTTTCGATCTTCGGAAACCCCGTGACCCCCGACCGGTTCGCCGACGTCCTGCAGCGGCTCGAAAAGGACGAGATCAACGCCAATGCGGCCAGGGAAGTCCTTTCGCGGCTGTTCGCGAGCGACGAAACGCCCGATGCCATCATCGAGCAGGGTGGGTTCCGGCAGGTCTCCGACGCCGCATCCCTGGAAACCCTGGTCGAGCAGGTGCTCGGCTCCCACCCGGCAGCGGTCAGCGACTACAAGTCCGGACAGGGAAAGGCTCTGGGCTTTCTGATCGGGCAGGTGATGCAGGCCTCGTCCGGCAAGGCCAACCCCAAGCGCGTCCGGGAAATCCTGATGTCGAAGCTGACGTAAGCCGCGGAAGGCAGGCGGTTCGATCGGCCGGTTTGCCGATGTCAAAACAAATGTAAATAAATACTTTAAGTATGACTTGTAAATGCCCGTTTTTGATAATTTTAATTCTTTGCCATTTCAGAATCGCCCTACGTTTCAGCGGCTGCTTTGACCCGGCGTTTCCCTCCTGAACAGGCGGTCGCCTGAGGGAGTTCCGGCTGTGTGTCTGCGGATGAGGCCGATGATCCGTCTGAGCTTCTCAGGATCTTTCTTCCCAGGGGACGCTTCCGCGCCGCTGTTGATGTCCACGGCACGAGGCGCCACCCGCGTCAGCGCCTTTTCGATGTTTGCCTCGTTGAGGCCCCCGGCCAGGATCAGGGGATGCCGGCGGGCGATCCGGGCGGCGAGGTCCCAGTCGGCTTCCTTCCCCGTTCCGCCCCGGCGCCCTTTATCGGCGGCATCGAGAAGGAATGCCCCGACGGGATAATCCCGCAGGCGAAAGGCGACATCTTCGGGACGGCCGGAAAGGGCCTTGATCAGGACGCTCTGTGGGAAGCGGCGGCAGTATTCCGTTGTTTCATCGCCGTGGAGCTGGATCCGGTCCAGGCCGCAGGCCTTCTGAATTGCAAGCACCGTTTCCGGCGCCTCGTTCACGAAAACACCGATCCGGGCGACACGGTCCGGCAGAGCGGCAACGATGCGGGCCGCCGCTTCGGGAGTCACGCGGCGAGGGCTTCCGGCGTAGAAGATGAAGCCCAGGGCATCGGCTCCGCAGGCGGCGGCGTGAAGGGCGTCCGCGACATTCGTGATGCCGCAGATCTTGATCTCCGTCAGCATGCCAAGAGCTCCCGCAGCTTTTTCCCGGCATCCGGCGCCGCCATCAGGGCCTCGCCGATCAGGAAGGCGTGTACGCCCGCATCCATCAGCCTGCGGATGTCGTCTCTCGCAGCGATGCCGCTCTCGCTGACGACGATGCGGTCCCCGGGGATCCGAGCGGCCATTTCCAGAGTTTTTCCCGTGTCGGTCCGGAACGTCCGGAGGTCCCGGTTGTTGATCCCGATGATTTCGGCGCCCGCATCGATGGCCTTGTCGAGGTCCTCCTGTTCGTGGACCTCCACGAGGGGCGTCATGCCGAGCGATTTCGAAAGCCCGAGATAATCCCGCAGCCGCTCCCGGTCCAGGATGCCGGCGATGAGGAGGAGCGAATCCGCTCCCGCGGCCCGGGCTTCGTAGATCTGGAAGGGGTCGATGATGAAGTCCTTTCTCAGGACGGGGATGCCGGCGGAGCGGCCGACGGCACGAAGGTCCTCGATGCTGCCGCCGAAGAACGGCCCGTCGGTGAGCACCGAAACGGCCGCGGCGCCGCGGCGCTCGTAGACGGCGGCCGTTCGAACGGGATCGATTCCTTCCCGGAGAACACCCCGCGAGGGGGACCGGCGTTTCACCTCCGCGATGATCGCACAGTCCCGGCCGGTCAGGGCAGCCCGGAAGTCGCGGGCGGGCGGAGCGGCCAGTGCGGCCTCTTCGATGCGGGTTCGGGGCGTGCCCCTTCGGGACCGCTCGACCTCCGCTTTCTTGTCGGCGATGATTCGATCCAGGATCATGGCTTGGCCCAACTGTGGGTCATTTCGATCAGGGCCTGGAGTTTTTTGGCGGCGGCCCCGCTGTCGATGCACTCCTCCGCAAGGGAGACGCCTTCGCGAATCGCATCGGCCCGGCCCCCGGCCACGATGGCCAGGGCGGCGTTCAGGAGCACGATCTTCCTTGCGGGACCGTCCCGGCCGGACAGGACGGCCCGCGTGATCTCGGCATTGACGGCGGCATCGCCGCCGGCGAGGGCCTCGCCGGGAAAGGTCTCGCCGAAGATCTCCACCGGGTCGATATTGTAAGTGCGGACCAGCCCGTCGTTCAGCTCGGACACCCGCGTCTCCCCCGTAACGGTCGCCTCGTCCAGGCCGTCGGCGCCATGGACGACGAAGGCCCGCTTCGCGCCCAGGTTCCGCAGGACGCCGGCGAACATCTCCGTCAGGCCGGGGTCATAGACCCCGATGAGCTGGGAAGTGGCGCCGGCCGGGTTCGTCAGGGGCCCCAGCATGTTGAAGACCGTCCGGATGCCGATCTCGCGGCGGGGGCCGATCGCGTGCTTCATGGCGCCGTGGAGCCGCGGCGCAAAGAGGAAGCCGATCCCCGCCTGCTGGATGCACTCTTCGACGATCTCCGGGCCGGCGTCGATATTGACGCCCAGGGCTTCGAGCACGTCGGCGCTGCCGCATCCGCTCGACACGGCGCGGTTTCCGTGTTTGGCCACGGTCAGGCCGGCCGCGGCCACGACGAAGGCGGCCGTCGTGGAGATGTTGAAGGTGTTTCTCCCGTCCCCGCCGGTGCCGCAGGTGTCCACGATGACCGATGAACGGGCATCGATCCGGGTCGCCTTCCAGCGCATGATCCGGGCCGCCCCGGTGACCTCCTCCACCGTCTCGCCCTTGATCCGCAGGGCCGTGATGAAGGCGGCGATCTGCGCGGGCGTGGCCTTTCCATCCATCACCTCTTCCATGACCTCCATCATCACGGTCTCAGGGAGGTTTTCCTGATTGACGACTTTTACGAGCGCTTCCCGTATCATGGGCGGGTCTCCTTTCCGGTGTAGGCGTCCAAAAAGTTCTTGATGATCCGTTTCCCGTTCGGGGTCAGGATCGACTCGGGATGGAACTGAATCCCCTCCACGGGGTATTCCGTGTGGCGGATCCCCATGATCTCGCAC
This sequence comes from uncultured Syntrophaceae bacterium, assembly GCA_964460245.1. Classification (GTDB taxonomy): domain Bacteria; phylum Desulfobacterota; class Syntrophia; order Syntrophales; family Fen-1087; genus JAXDBM01. The sequence continues at coordinate 39,344 of CAYWTL010000001.1, forward strand.
TCCTCCGTCTCGGCGCTGATTTCGAGGCACTCCGGCAGGGTTTCCCGGTCGACGACGAGGGAATGGTAGCGGCCGGCGGTCAGGGGATTGGGCAGGCCCCGGAAGATGGTGCGTCCGTCGTTGCGAACCGGAGACGTCTTTCCGTGCATGAGCCGCTCCGCCCGGACCACATCGCCGCCGAAGGCGCAGCCGATCGCCTGGTGGCCCAGGCAGACGCCCAGGATCGGGACGGTCCGGTGAAAATGCCGGACCACGTCCACCGTGATTCCCGCCTCCGACGGCGTGCGGGGACCGGGCGACAGGAAGATGGCCTCCGGCTCCAGGGATTCGATCTCCTCGATGGAGGTCTCGTCGTTGCGCCGGACCAGGACCTCCCGGCCGAGCTGTCCCAGGTACTGAACGAGGTTGTAGGTGAACGAGTCGTAGTTGTCGATCATCAATATCATGTCTCCTTCTCCTTTGTATTGAGATTGAATCCGGCCTCCGCGAGCCGGATGGCCTGCATCATCGCCGCCGCCTTGTTCAGGCACTCCCGGTGCTCCGCCTCGGGGCTGGAATCGGCCACAATGCCCGCGCCCACCTGGAGCGAAGCCTTCCCGTCATGAACGAGGATCGTGCGGATGGTGATGCAGAAATCCATATTGCCCGAAAAGCTGAAATAGCCGACGGCGCCCCCGTAAGGCCCGCGACGCGACGGTTCCAGTTCCTCGATGATCTCCATGGCCCGGACCTTGGGGGCGCCCGTCAGGGTTCCGGCCGGGAAGGTCGCCCGCAGCACGTCGAAAGCGTCGTTCCCCTGCGCAAGCTGCGCCTGGATGTGGGAAACGAGATGCATGACGTGGGAATACCGCTCCACCGCCATGAGCTGGTTGACCTGGACGCTTCCGATGCGGGCGATCCGGCCGAGGTCGTTTCGCCCCAGATCGACCAGCATGACGTGCTCCGCCCGCTCCTTCGGATCCGCCAGCAGCTCGTCGGCCAGACGCCGGTCTTCCTGTTCGGTCGCGCCGCGCCTGCGCGTGCCCGCGATGGGCTTCAGTTCCACCACGCCCTCCTCCAGCCGGACCATGACTTCCGGCGACGAGCCGATGAGCGCCGTCCCGCCGGTCTTCAGAAAAAAGAGATAGGGCGAGGGGTTCGTGTAGCGGAGCGCCCGGTAGAGGTCGACGGGATCGATGCCGCACCGTCCGGTAAAGCGCTGGGAGAGGACGACCTGGATGATGTCGCCGGCGGCAATGTACTCCCGCGCCCGGTCGACCATGAGCTTGAAGCCGTCCGGGGTCATGTCGGGCCGCAGCTCCGTTTTGGCTGCCGCTTCGACGGGATTTGCGAAGGGGCGTTCCGGGGCGCGGAGCAGGGCGACCGTGCTCTCGATCCGGCTGGCGGCGCTTTCGTACAATGCCCGAAGATCGTCGCCGTCGTTGACCGTGACGCAGGCCACGACCTTGATGGTGTGGCGGACGTTGTCGAAGACGACCAGCGTGCCGGTGACGAGGAACACCGCATCGGGAACGCCGGCATCCGCGGGGTGGCGGCTGGGCAGCCTCTCGAAATGGCGGACCATGTCGTAGCCGAGGAAGCCGACGGCGCCGCCGAAGAAGCGCGGCAGCCCCGGCAGCGGCACCGGGCGATCGCCGTCCAGAATGTTTTTGAGATGCTGAAGCGGATTGCCTCCGTGTGGAAAGGCGCGCGCTTCTCCATCCTTCTCGAGGATGACCTCGTCCCCCCGGACGGTGAAGATCAGTTGCGGATCGGCCCCGAGGAAGGTGTAGCGACCCCACTTTTCGCCCCCTTCCACGCTCTCCAGCAGAAAGACATGGGACCGGGCGCTCATTTTCATGAGGGCCGAAACGGGCGTTTCCGCGTCCGCAAGGATTTCCCGGTAGACGGGGATCAGGTTCCCCGCGCCGGACATCCCGGCAAACGTTTCGAAATCCGGTTCGTACATGGCGATGTTCTCTCTTTTCTTCCCAATAAAAAAAGCCGTGATTCGGGTCACGGCCTTTCCGGGGTGAATGATTACCAGCAAAAAAGCCGTGGAGATCGAGTGGTCTCTCCACGGCTTTCGGTTTTCTTATCGATGGCTAAACGTCAGCGGCGGATAAACCCCTCCTGTGCGTTGTGCCACCACCAGTTCATTGTCATTGCAGCGTTCCGGTTCATCTTCGTCTCTGACATTCCTTCGGCACGAGGCTTTTGCGGCCTCAATTGCCGTTTCGCATAACAGGCTTTTGCGGGCATGTCAATCGTTTATTTCGATGAGCTTTTTTCCCCGCGGCGGTTTTTTGTTATCCGGCCGCGGCCGTTCACGGGATGCGCAATCCACGATCCGCTTTCGAAGGGCCTCCGCATCGCCCCGGCCGACCAGTTCCTTCAGGTCCCGCAAGTTTTTCTCGAAGCGCCGGATCACCTCCGGGATGTCCGGGTTGCCCATGATGATGCCCGCGTAGAGCCCGGGGCTGCCGCCGAAGACCTTTTCGATCATCTTCAGCCGGGCCCGGAATGTCGGGGTGGAGAACTTTTCCAGCTCCTTCGGATCCATCCCGGTCTCGTGGAGCGTCAGTCCCATGACGACCGTGTCGAGATGGGTCAGTCCCTGGACGATGGCCATCATCCGGTCGTGGCGCTCCGGCGTCGTCTCGATGACACGGGCCGAATGTTCCCGAAACAGCCCCGCGAGCCAATCCAGCCATTTCCGGCCCCGGCCCGGGCACAGCACGATGTTCTGTCCGGCGATGGACAGCACATCCGGCCCGAAGAGCGGGTGGCAGCCAACGACCTCCGCCGTCGAAGCCTCCAGCATGGCCCGGACCGGTTCCCTTTTCAGGGACGTCAGGTCCATGAGCAGGCCGTCGCCCCGGACATGGGGCCCCGCCTGCCGGATCACGTCCGGAGTGGCTGCGATCGGGACGCTCACGATCAGGATGTCGCTCTCCCGGGCCATGGCGGGCAGGTCCGGCGCCGACGCCCTTCCCGCCGTCCGGACCGGGAATCCCGCGACCCGGAAAAAATCCGCGAACCAGCGGCCGATGCCGCCCGTGCCGCCCACGATGCCGATGCGAATCTTGCTCATGCGCCGATGGCCCTCTGTCTCAGCAGGTGGTCGGCCAGCACGATGCCGACCATGGCCTCGCAGACCGGGAGAATGCGGGGGATGACGGACACGTCGTGCCGCCCCCGAATCGAGAGCGTGACCGGGGTTCCGGTTTCATCGATCGTCTCCTGAGGTCTGGAAATGGACGGTATGGGTTTGCAGGCCACGCGCAGGACGATGTCGCTGCCGTTGGTGATCCCCGCCAGGATGCCGCCGGCATGGTTCGTCCGGAAGCCGTCCGGCCCCAGGGCATCGTTGCACGCCGAGCCCGTCATCCGCGCCGCCGCGAAGCCCGCGCCCACCTCCACGCCCTTGACCGTTCCGATGCTCATCAGCACCTTGGCCAGGTCGGCGTCGATCTTGTCGAAGACCGGCGCACCCAAGCCGGCGGGGCACCCGCTGACGACGACCTCGACCACGCCGCCCAGGGAATCGCCGCGTTTCCTCGCCCGCTCGATCCTCCGTTCCATCTTCCCGGCGGCCTCGGCATCCGGGCAGCGCAGCGGATTGCTCTCCATCTCCGCCGGCGAAAACTTCCGGGCGGCAATGCCCCCCAGCTCCTTCGTGTAGGCGACCATCCGGATGTTCTCCCGCCCCAGGATTTTTTTCGCGATGGCGCCCGCGGCCACGCGGCCCGCCGTTTCCCGGCCGGAGGCCCGTCCGCCGCCCCGGTGATCGCGAATGCCGTATTTGCGCTGATAGGTGAAGTCCCCGTGCCCCGGCCGGAAGACCGAACGAAGATCCTCGTAATCGTCGCCGCGGACGTCCCGGTTCCGGATGATGAGGGAGATGGGGGTCCCCGTGGTTTTCCCCTCGAATACGCCGGACAGGATCTCCACCCGGTCCGCCTCCCGGCGGGCGGTCGACGTGGAAACCGCCTGCGGCCTCCGCCGGTCCAGCTCCCGCTGAATATCCGTCTCGCTCAGGGGGATGCGCGGGGGGCACCCGCCCACCACCGCGCCGATGGCCGGTCCGTGGGATTCCCCCCACGTGGTGACCCGAAAGAGTGTTCCGATGGAATTGCCTGACATGGCCGCTTCCTTTCTCACCGCATGGTGTGCTTCATCGCTGCGCGGATCTGCGCGGCGATCTCTTCGACCGTCCGCTCCCCGGTCTCAATGGCCAGGTCGGCCAGCGATCGGTAGAGGGGGGTCCTTTCCCGCAGCATCCGCTCCGTCTCCGCGGCCGTCCCGCCGTTCGAAAGCGCGGGGCGCTGGCCGTCACCGCCGCAGCCGGCCTCCAGCCTTCGGATAATGGCATCCGGCTCGGCCGAAAGCCAGACGAAGAATCCGTTCTTCTTCAAGATGGCCGCGTTTTCCCGATCCACAACCGTCCCCCCGCCGATGGCGATGACGCCCCCGTCGATACCGGCCAGTTCCCGGACCGTCTCCCTCTCCGCGGCGCGGAAGGCCGGCCAGCCGCCGGCGCCGACGATCTCGGCCACCGTCCGGCCGGTCCGCCGCAGGATCATTTCATCGGTGTCGTAAAAGGGGACCCGCAGCATGCGGGCCAGCATCCTTCCGACGGACGATTTGCCCGTGCAGCGGTACCCCATCAGGACGATGTTCATCTCCGCCACTTTTCCAGTTCGTTCCAGAAGCCGGGAAAGGACTTGCCGACGCAGGCCCGGTCCGCGATGCGGATTCCCGGAACGGCAAGTCCCAGCACGGCGAAGCTCATGGCGATCCGGTGGTCGCCGTACGTCTCCACCTCCGCGCCGTGCAGGCGGGCGCCGCCCTCGACCACGATGCCGTCCTTCCGCTCCTCCGCGCGGGCGCCGACCCGCCGAAGCTCGCTGACCAGGGCGGCCAGACGGTCGCTTTCCTTCACCCGCAGGTGCGCGACGTTCCGGATCACGGTTCGGCCGCGGCGGACCGCGGAAAGCGCCGCCAGCGTCGGCACCATGTCGGGCATATCGCCGAGATCGAACGCGAACGGGCCTTCCCGAAGATCCCGCCCGGTCACCCGGATCCCGCGGTCCGATGACTCGACCTTCGCCCCGAGCCTCTCCAGGACGGCCAGCAGGCCGGCATCTCCCTGCAGCGTCCGGGCATCCACGTTCTCGACCCGCACCGTTTCCCGGCAGAGGGCGGCCGCCAGGAAGAAGTAGGAGGCGGAGGAAAAGTCCCCCTCGATCGAGCAGGTGATTCCCCGGTATGCCTGCCTTCCCCGGACGCGGTACCAGCCGGGCCCCTCGGCAGCGGCCTCGACGCCGAAGTCCCTCATGGCGGCGATCGTCATGTCCACGTAGGGCTGCGAGGGAACGCGCCCCCGCACCTCGATCGCGCAGTCCCGCTTTGCGAGCGCGCCGCAGATCAGCAGCGAGGAGATGTACTGGCTGCTGTCGATGTTCGCAAGGACGGCCCGGCCCCCGGGAATGCCGCGGGCGCGGATGATCACGGGAGGATAGCCCGTCCCGTCCCGGGTGCCGGCATCGACCCCGAAGGATCGCAGGGCCTCCGTCAAGGGTCCGATCGGCCGCTCGCAGAGCCGCCGGTCACCGGTCAGCACGAAGTCTCCCCGGCCCAGGGAAACGATGCCGGCCAGGAGCCGAATGGCCGTGCCGTTGTTTCCCAGACGGATCTCCCGGTCCGGGTTGGCGATGTCCCCGGCCGTACCCCGCACAATCAGGTCTTCCCCCCGAAACTCGATCCCGGCGCCGAGCAGCCCGAGACCGCCCATGAGATGTTCCGTGTCTTCCGACCGCAGGGCGTTTTTCAGCGTGGACTCCCCCTGCGCGAGGGCCGCCAGGACGAGGGCCCGCTGGGTGTAGCTCTTCGAGCCGGGAACCCGAACCGGCCGGTCGAATTTCCCGATGGTCCCGATCTCCGTCACCGCTCCTCCAGCCTCTCCATGACCTCCGCCCGCATCCGCGCCAGGGGCGGCTCCATTCCCGTCCAGAGCCGGATCTGCTCGGCCCCCTGACGGACGAACATCCCCACCCCGGAAAGGACGGCGCATCCGGCCTCCCGCGCCTCCCGCAGCAGCCTCGTTTCCGGCGGGTTGTAGATGACGTCGACAACCAGCCCGAACCGGTTCAGGATGTCCGGGCCGACCGGCGACGCGTCCGTTTCGGGAAACATTCCGACGGGCGTCGTGTTGATCAGGCACTCTGCCCGGACGTCCCCGATTTCGCCCGGCGGCAGAAAGCGGCAGTGGAACTCGGCGGCCAGCGCCTCCGCTTTCGCGACGGACCGGCCGGCCACCCAAGGAATCCCGCCTTCCTTCCGAATCCCGAATACCGCCGCCCTCGCCGTCCCTCCGGTTCCGAGGATGATGAAATTCCTCCCGTCGATTTCGGTGCATTCCCGAAGGCTCTCGACCAGACCGAGCCAGTCCGTGTTGTGCCCCAGAAGCCTGCCGTCGCGGTTCGTGACCGTGTTGACCGCGCCGATGATCCGGGCGCTGCCGTCCATCCCGTCCAGGTGGCGCAGGATATCGCTCTTGAAGGGAAGGGTCACGCTCGCCCCTCGAATGTCCATCTCCCGGATTCCGGCAACCGCCTCCGCCGCACCGTTCACGCAAAATGAAAGGTACCGCGCCTCGATTCCCATCTGTTCGTATGCGGCATTGTGCATCAGCGGCGAAAGGCTTTGGCCGACGGGGTTTCCGAACAGGGCGTACGTCTCCATGCTATCTCCCCGCCTCGTGCCGCAACATTTTCAAAAGGGCTCGCATCTCCCGGACCGTCCACTGTCCGGGGGCCGACGCTTCGCCGTCGTCCAGGGCGGCGTAGCTGATCCGGGACCCGAAAAGCGGCGCGAGCGCCCTGCTGGGGCGGCCCTGCTCGCCCATACAGAAGGCGATGACCGCCTGTCCCTTTCTGCGGGCGCCGGCCAGAAGTTGCAGCACTCGAAGGTTGTCTTCCGGAGCCATCGCCAGGGTGACGATCTTGGCAATGTCCGCGCCGCTTTCGAAACAGTCCTCCAGCCATCCTTCGAGCGTTCGTTCCGAAGGCGTTTCCCGAAAATCGTGGCGGGAAACGATCAGCCGCACGCGGCCCCGGCGGGTCCGGGCAGCCCGGAGCAGTTCGTCCTTGAGGTCGGCCTCCGTGCTCGACTCGACATCCACGTAGTCTGCGTCGAGCAGTGCCGCCTGCGTGAGCAGACCCACCCGCGCCCTTTCGCTCCCCCTGAAGCGCCCCCCCTCGTCCCGGCGGCGGCTGGTCACGATGATCTTGCCGCGGCGCGCCCCGATCAGCCTCCCCAGGTTCGGGTCCCGCATGCCGTCGATGCGCAGCTCCACGAGATCGGCCAGCGCAAAGGCCCGCCCCATTTTGGCCAGCATGGCCTCCTCGCTTTCCGCCATCACCGGGATGCAGATCATGGTCGTTCCTCTCCGCGAGGGTAGGACCCCAGGACCTTGACAAAGGCCGCCTTCTTTTCGAGCTGCCGCAGGCAGGAGCCGATTCGCTTCTCGGCGCTGTGGCCGGCGAGGTCCATGAAGAACAGGTACTCCCACATGCGGTCCCGCACGGGATAGGATTCGATCCGGGTCAGGTTGACGCGGGCGCTTGCGAACGGCCCCAGGGCCAGGTGCAGCGCGCCCGGCGCATGCGCCGTTCCGAACAGGACGGAGGTCTTGTCCCGCCCCGTCGGTTCCGGCTTCCCCCTCCCGATGACGACAAACCGGGTCGTGTTCAGGGGATGGTCTTCGATCCCGTCGGCAAGGATGCGCAGACCGTAGCGGGACGCGGCGGCCCGGCTCCCCACGGCCGCCCCCTCCGGGTCTTCCAGCGCCTTTCCGGCAGCCGCGGCGGTGCTGTTCACTTCGATCAGCCGGCACTGCGGCAGGTTGGCCCGCAGCCATTGCCGGCTCTGGGCGATCGCCTGCGGGTGTGAGTAGACCCTCCTGGGCGATTTCCGCCGGCCGCGCGGGGTCAGCAGGGCATGGCGGATATGGACGAAAATTTCCGCCTGGAGCGCCAGCGGCGTCGCGACCAGCCGATCCAGCGTCGCCTTGACGGAGCCCTCCGTGGAATTCTCGATGGGCACGATCCCCAAGCGGCCGGAGTCCCGCTCCGCCGCGTCGAAGACCTCCGCGATGGTGGCGGCGGGAGACAGCTCTGCGCCCTTCCCGAAATGGGTTAGTGCCGCCGCATGGCTGAAGGAAGCCTCCGGGCCGAGGTAAGAAACGACCGGCGCGGCCTGGAGCGCCCGGGACGCCGAAAGGATCTCCCGGAAAATATCCGCCAGCGCCGCCGCGGGAAGCGGCCCTTCGTTGATCTCCTCGAGACGGCGGTAAACGAGGCTTTCCCGGGCGGAATCGTACACCGGCCGGCCCGCCGCCTGCTTGACCCGGCCGATCGCAAGGGAAAGCGCAGATCGCTCGTTGAGCAGCCGGACGATCCTTTCGTCCTTCGCGCTGATTTTTTCTCTCAGCCTCCGCATCCGGTCTTCGTTCATCCCCTCATCCCCTCGATCGTTTCCCGGATCAGCGGTTCGGGCACGCCCCCGTTCATGAAGGGCATCCCCGCCCGTTTGAGCAGAACGAAGTGAACCGCCGCGCCCTGCTTCTTCTTGTCCTTTTTCAGCCGGGTCAGGATCGCTCCCCCGTCCAGGCCTTGCGGGACACGGTCGGCAAGACCGAGTTTCCGAATGAGCGACAGGATCCGTTCACCCTCTTCCTCCGGGAGATACTTCATCCGCACCGAAATGCGAACCGCGGCCGCCATGCCGATGGCGACGGCGTCCCCGTGCGACAGGCGGAACCCCGACTCGGCTTCAACGGCATGGCCGATGGTGTGGCCGAAGTTGAGAATCCGGCGGAGCCCCGTGTCCCTCTCATCCAGTTCGACGATCCCCTTCTTGATGCGGCAGCATTGCAGGACCAAGCCCTCCAGAAAGTCCGCATCGCGCCGCAGCAGCGCCTCCGCCTTCCCGTCGAGGAGGTCCAGAATCTCCGGAGATTCGATGACCCCGTACTTCACGATCTCGGCCAGGCCGTTTCGAATCTCCGCTTCCGGCAGCGTTTTGAGGAAGGAGACGTCCGAAAACACCGCCTTCGGCTGATGAAACGTTCCAATGTAGTTCTTTCCCGCCTCCGTGTCGACGCCGGTTTTGCCCCCGATGCTGCTGTCGACCTGGGCGAGCAGCGTCGTGGGAATCTGGATGCAGGGAATCCCCCGCATGAAGATCGAGGCGGCGAAGCCGGCGACGTCGCCCGTAACGCCCCCGCCCAGGGCGATCACGGCGGATGTCCGGTCCGCTCCCAGCCCGGCCATCTTTTCCAGGATTTCGAGGCAGGTCTGCACGTTCTTCGACGCCTCGCCTCCCGGAAATACGATCAGATCGGCCTTCAGATCCATCTGCCGGAGGAGTTTGAGGACCTCGCCCCCGTAGAGCGACGCCACGCGGGAGTCGGAGACGATCACGTACCGCGCTGCCCAGTTGTTCTTCGCCAAGAGCAGCCCGGCGCGGTCCAGAATGTCGCGGCCGACATGAATGTCATAGCTTCTCACCGTTTTCCGGTCCAGGTTCAGTCTGATTTTGTTCATTGCAGCACCCTGATTTCCTCTCTCATGATTTTTTCCATGACCCGGACTTCCTCCATCATCTGGTAAAACTGCTCCGGCCGCAGCGACTGGGCGCCGTCCGAAAAGGCCTTCTCGGGCTCCGGGTGGACTTCTACGATCAGGCCGTCCGCCCCGACGGCGACGGCGGCGCGGGTCAGCGGAATCACGTACCGGGAGTATCCGGCGGCATGGCTGGGATCGATGATGACCGGCAGATGGGTCAGCTCCTTCAAGACGGGAACGGCGCTGATGTCCAGGGTATTGCGCGTCGCCGTTTCGAAAGTCCGGATCCCCCGTTCGCAAAGGATGACCTGCTCATTCCCCGCCGACAGGATGTATTCCGCCGACATGAGCAGCTCCTCGATGGTGGTCATCAGGCCGCGCTTCAGCAACACCGGCTTTTTCGCGCGGCCCACCTCCTTCAGCAGGGCGAAGTTCTGCACATTCCGGGCGCCGATCTGCAGGATGTCCGCGTAGGACTCCACCAGATCCACATCCGTCGTGTTCATCACTTCCGTCACGACCGGGAGTCCCGTTCGCTCCCGGACCTTCTTCAGGAGTTTCAGGCCCTCTTCGGCCATGCCCTGAAAGCTGTACGGCGACGTCCGGGGCTTGAACGCCCCCCCGCGCAGGATATGGGCGCCGGCCTTCTTCGCGACATAGGCCGATGCCATGAGCTGTTCCTCGCTTTCCACGGAGCAGGGGCCGGCCATGACGATGAAATCCGGCCCACCGATGGCCAGGTCACCGACGCGGACGACGGTATTGCCCTCCCGCACCTCCCGGCTGGCCAGTTTGTAGGGTTTGAGGATCGGCATGACCTTGTCCACGCCGGGGAGGAATTCGGCGGACTTCAACTGGGCCTTCCCCCGGTCATCCCCCACGGCGCCGACGATGGTGCGCTCCACGCCGCGGGACAGGTGCGCGCTGTAACCGACGGATGCGATCCACTCCACGATCCGGTCGACCTGGGCATCCGTCGCATTTTTTTTCATAATGATGATCATATCTGTTTCCTCCAAAAAGAAAGGGCCGTGGAAAATCGGCTCCCACAGCCCCGAAACGCAAAAAGCCATGGGTAGCGTTTTTCGATCTACCCATGGCTCCGTTTGATGATTTAAATTTCTTTAAGTCCTCCTGAGCGTCGGGCAGACCGGTGCATAAAAATAGTAATAGCCGTACCAGCTCTTAAAATTTCTTCCGGTTTGACCGCTTTTGAAGCCCGACATGCTGCTGCGAATCTCCTCACTTTTACTCTTTGCCCTGCAGGCAACCACAATCAGGGGGCCCTGTCAAGGAAAAACTTCCTGAAATAATCTCCGTCACGCGGCGGCGGGGAACGGTCGCCGGCTACTTCACGGTGTATCCGCGCCCGTCGAGGCAGGCCCCCATGGCCCTCTGGTACTCGACGCGCTTCTGGCCCGCCGGATCCGCCAGATCCCCCTCGCGGGGCCGGGTGGGGTCGTAGCCGGTCTGCTGGACGGCCCAGGCATGGCACTCGTAGCGGTCCTTCGCCAGCTGCTCTTCGCTCTGGCCCTGACGGGGGTAGACGAAAAGCTGATCGATGGATGCCTCGATTTCCGGAGGCAGCGTTTCACTGGCCTCGCCGCTCGGCGGCGCGACGACGGCGTAGCCGTTGGGCACGCGTGTATAATAAACCTCATTGGCGTAGTAGTAGGGGATCCCGCCGAACCAGACCGTCGCGTAATAGGGCGGTAGGTAGGGAACGACCACGCCGAAAGGGGGCGCGATGACGGCAAAGCGGGGCCCGTACGGACGGTACCAGACGCCCCCCCGGTAATAATAGCGCGTCCCGCCGTGCACGATCACCCGGTGGTCGCGGGGAAGCCGCTGGATGTAGCGGCCGCGCACCGGATAGGAACGGTCATGGCGATAGCGCGAATCCAGGTAAAGCCCCGGCCGAATCGGGCCCGGAGGCGGCGCCTTTAAATTCCGGGGAGGCGGCGCCTGGCTTCCCCGCGGCGCCATGCGCGGCCCGGGAGGCGGAACCGGGCGCGACGACGGTTCCCGGTACTGGCGGAACTGCTCGGAACGGGGCCCGCGTTCAGCCGCATTCGCCGTCTGTAAGAGCGGGTACAGCAGGACCCCGGTCAGCAGGGCCGCCGCCATGCCGAGCGTAAATCTCACGTTTCTGCTAAATAAAAGTGACATGTGCGTATCCTCCTCAAAATCGAATCCGGATTCCCGCTGCCGTCACTGTACGCTGTAGCCCCGGCCTTCGAGGCACGCGGACATGGCCCTGCGGAAATCGAACTCCTTTGCCTGGTAGTGGACATCCAGTGCTCGGTCTCGCCGGGAGTAGGCTTCCTCCATCTGCTGGGCATACTGCTGACGGGACGCATCCGATACGGCGCCGGTAAACGCCCCGCCGGCCGCCCCGATCAGGGCGCCCTCCCCGGCATGTCTCGGCCCTCCGATCAGCGCGCCGAGCACCGCGCCCGCCACGGCCAGCACGGCCGTATCATGACCGGGCGGCGGCATCGGCACGACCCGGACACGCTGCACGGGCGGAACCTGGGACCGGCTGGGGTCGAAATGCGTCTGCTTCACGGCCCAGTTGTAGCACTCGTAGTGGTCCCGGGACTGGCGCTCCTGGCTCTGGCCCATCTTCGGGTAGAAGTAGAGCTGGGCCATGCGGGCTTTCGGGGCCATGCCGGAATCCGGCGGGACAGGTCCCGCAACCGGATGATAAGACGCCGGATAGCACCCGGCCAGCGGAAGCACGGTCAGAAAAAACAGGAGACCCAGACCGGCGCGCATTACCGGGTGACCGCCTCGATGCCTGTCGGCCCTTTCCTCGATTCTCCGAATGCCCATCGCTTTCCTCCCCATTCGTCAAACACCGGTCATCGCCACCGCCGAAAACCGGGTGCACCGCCGGCTTTGCGAGGCTTCCCGTATTTTATAATACCGCACACATTTTATTGCAAGAGGGATGCCAATCGCGGCACTTGAAACGCAACCGCTCGGATTGATGAAGGGTTGATCCATTCGAAGGCCTTCCGGTCCAGCCGCTGCGGTTTCCGGCGTGGATAAATATTACCCGGTTTCCGTATCCACTTGTGAAAAAAATACACACCTTGCGGGGGCGGGTCGCACCGACCCGCATCGATTCCCCGCACGCGTTTCGACGCTTGCGTTGGCGGTTCTTTTTGAATATGATTCTCTGCCGGAATCGACAAAATCCCATATTCGCCGAAAAGAGGACCGCCATGATCGTCGAGAGCAGGGGGGAGATCGCAAAAGGGCTCTGCGCCATCGGGAAGCCCGAACTGCCGGCCTTTCTCCTGATCGGCGAACGGCCTGCCCTCTTCGACGCCGGCATGACCTTCATGGGACCCCTGTACATCGAGGGATTGAGAACCCGCCTCGGCGACGAGCAGCGTCTTTCACGCAATTTTCTGACCCATTCCCATTTCGACCACTGCGGGGCATCCCCTTTCCTGAAAAGAAAGATCCGCCGCCTTCAGACCGGCGCCCATCCGCTCGCCGCCGAAACGTTCCGGAAACCCGGGGCCGTCTCGCTGATCCGAAGCCTGAGCGAGCATTTCGAAAAGAGGAATGGTGACGAGGACGTTGCTTTCGACGGCCTGAATGTCGATCTGTTTCTTCACGACGGCATGGAAATGGATCTCGGCGGCGGACTCGATTTCCGCGTGATCGCCACACCGGGCCATACGCGCGATTCGGTCTCCTTTTACATCCCGAAACTCAGGGCGCTGATCGCCGGTGAGGCCGTCGGCGTTTATGACCGGGACAGGACGATCCATCCCGAGTTTCTGTCGAGCTACCGGGACTACCTCCACTCTCTCGACAAGTTGGCTTCCCTCGAGCCGGAAGTCCTGATGATGGCCCATTACTTCACGCTGACGGGTCCGGAGGCGAGATCGTACGTCGCAAAATCGATCGAAAGGACAAAGGCATTCCGGACGAGGATCGAAGACTTCCTTCATGAACAAAACGGCGACAGGGCAGCGGTGGTGCAGAGAATTTTCCGGGAGGACTACCTGGAAACGGGGGCCATCCTGCAGGAGGAACGGCCCTATCGGATCAACCTTGAAGCGAAGGTACGGGCGGTTGCGGAGGATCGTTGACCGGCTCTTCTTGAACGACCGGCGTGGTGAAAACCGGAAGGCAGGGCAGGATGGACGAAGGGGTCAGGGCGGCGATTTTCCGTCAGGTGCGGCAGGAGCCTTTTGCGGAAAAATTCGGACTGAAGCTGATCGCGCTGGAATCGGGCTATTCGAAAGTCGAGATGGACTTCACCCCCGACATGGAAAACATCTTCGGGATGGCGCACGGCGGGGCGCTCTTCGCCCTGATCGACGAGGCTTTCGAGACTGCATCCAATTCCCACGGCACCATGGCCGTTGCGCTCAACATGAACGTCACCTACCTTTCGGCCCCCGCCGCGGGGGCGAGATTGACCGCCGAGGCAAGGGAACTGAACCGGACCCGCAAAACTGCGGTCTATGACATTCGGGTGACCGACGGCCGAAATCAGCTCATCGCTTCCTGCCAGGCCCTCGTGTACCGGAAGGAGACCCCCCTCCCCTTCCTCGGACCGGCGACCTGAATGCCCCGCGCCCGCCTCTGTCCGCCGGCCGGGGCGCGGCATGCGCTATTTCCACTCGATCGTGTGCATTTTCAGAAGGAATTCCTTGAAGGCCTCCTTCGTGGTTTCGCGGATGTCCGCGATGTGGACAATGATCGCCTTGTTGCAGAAGGCATACCCGTCGGCGATCATTTCCGGAGTGTCGTCCTCGTCGCAGAAGTGCTGAATGAATTCCTGCGCGATGTTTCGGGCCTCCGTAATATCGCGCGCCGTCACCAGGTAGTGATGGCGCTGAACCTTGTCGTCTTCCTTCTCCGTGATTTTCACCCAGTAGTCCGGCATTCCCTCACCTCATTATTACGCATCGGAAAATTTGATCGGTATATATCCTCGAACCTGATAATATGCAAGTTTCAGCCACTCGGAAAAAAAATCCCGCACCCCGTCGTCGCTCTGCCACCACCGGTCGGGCTGATAGGTCGTGAAATAGGCCAGCGGAACGATTTTGATCTTCAGCGGCGCGGCGAGATGCCGGTAAACCAGGAAACTGCGGCGCATGTGAAACCCCTTGGCGAGCAGAACGGCGCTGCGGACCCCGCTTTGCGAAAGCAGTCCCAGAACGGACTGCGCCTCGGTCAGGGTCACGGGGTGACGAACCGGAACGGATACCACCTGGAACCGGCCCTCGGGAAGCGGCATGCGGGCCAGTTCTTTCTTCACCAGTTCCGGGTAGTCGCCGGGAAGCGCGAAAACCCGTCCCCCGTCCGGGTACTGATGCAAAACGACCAGGATCCGCCGGACTTTCCCGGACCGCAGCAGGTCTGCGGCGCGGCTGACGGCGGCCTGCTCCATCCAGGCATCGCCCTCCACAACAGCCACATCGGCGGCGCCTGCCGGCGCCTTCTCGCCGGCCGCCAGAAACGCCCCGGCCCGGTTCAGGACCGGCTGATACAGGAAGGGGACGAGCAGCAGCAGGATCAGGACAATCGCCAGCAGGACGACCAGAATTTTTCCGGATGACCGTTTCATTTCTTTCCTCGTGCCCTCTCTATAATGTTCCGGCGGAAGTTCTTCAAGGTTTTTCTAAAAAAATGCTTGATTTTAAGCTTTTTTGTGCTATAGGGCGGAACACAGCGGTGATTTAAGGGTAAATTGCTCCGCGATATAAATGTGCTAAAGCGCCGATCCCGAGTTGAGATCAACCCGCGCTCCGGCGCGGGTTTTTTATTTTTGCGAGGCAAATGAAAGGAGAGCAAAGATGCAAATTTCGTCGGAAAGTATCAAAGTCGGACATCCGGACGTTGTCGCCGACATCATCGCGGCCAATGTCATCGCAGCCATTCTGGATGAGGAAAAGAAGGAGAAGGACGGCCTGAACCTGGGAAACATGCCCCACTGCGGCATCGAGGTCTTCCTGGGCAAGGGGATCTGCGTTGTCGGCGGGGAAGTCCGGACGCGGGTATACGTCGACATCGACAAAATCGCCCGCGAAGCGGTCCTGGCGCTCGGTTACAACGACGCGGCCGTCGGGCTCAACGGAAATTCGATGGGAGTCCTCAACGCCATCATTCCTCAATCCCCGGACATCAATCAGGGCACGTCCATGAAACTGAACAAAAAGCACCAGATCGGCGCCGGCGACCAGGGCATCATGTACGGCTTCGCCTGCGACGAGACTCCGGAACTGTTGCCCCTCCCCTATGTCCTGGTCAGCCGGCTGATGCGTGCCTTCGAGAACTGCGGCGATCCCGATTTCGCGCCCGACGGAAAGGGCCAGGTGTCCGTGGAGTACGACGAAAAGACCGGCAAGCCCGTCCGTCTTGCCAAGGTGCTGATGTCCAACGCCATCGATTACCGCCGGGTGAAGAAATCCGACAAGGGCAGGATTCGGGAAAAGGCCCGGAAAATAGCCTTTGAGTGCGACTGCACCCATGGCTGGATCGACAAGAAAACGGAATTCCTGTTCAACCCGACCGGGGAATGGCAGGCCGTCAACTCCTGCAGCGCCGCCGACTCCGGCGTCACCGGCCGCAAGCTGGTCGTGCAGTTCTACGGCGGATATCCGGGCGCCCAGATGGGCGGCGGTTCGGTGGTCAACAAGTCGCCGGAAAAGGTCGACTGCTCGGCGGCCTTCGGCGCCCGATACGTGGCGAAGAACATCGTCGCCGCGGGGCTGGCCACGAAGTGCTCCATTCAGCTCGCCTACGCCATCGGCGTGGCCAAGCCCTTCTCCATCTATGTCGACACCTTCGGAACGGGAAAAGTGCCGGACCGGCAGCTCGCGAAGATCGTCACGCAGGTCTTCGACCTCACGCCGGGCGGAATGATCGAGAAGTTCGACCTTCTCAACAGCAAGGTGTACCGGGAAATCCCCGTCACGCTCTTCATGAACAACTACCGCTGGGAAAAAACCGATATGGTCAAAGTCCTGAAAGCGGCGATCCGATAGGCCCGGCCCCGTCCGGATGCCTTGGCCCCCGGCCCGGGCGTCCGGACACCCGGGACGCCCGGCCATGCACCCTTCCTACCCCAGAATCCGGCTGAAGCCCGGCCGCGAAGTCTCCCTGCAAAAGGGTCACCCCTGGATCTTTTCCGGGGCCCTGGACGCCGTAGAGGGAAACCCCGCTTCGGGCGACATCGTGCTCGCCGCCACCCGCGCCGGGGAACCGCTGGCCCTGGGCTTCTTCAATCCCGAAAGCGACATCGCCTTTCGGCTGCTGACCCGCCGGACCGGCACGCTCGCGGATGACCGCTTCTGGCGGGGCCGCATCGCCGCCGCCGCGGCCCTTCGGCAGCGGCTCATCCCGGCTGACACGACCGCCTGGCGCCTGATCAATGCCGAGGGCGACGGCATTCCGGGCCTGATCGTGGACCGCTACGGCGCCTTTCTCGTCATCTCGATCGAAACGGCGGGCGCGGAAAAACACAGGGGCATGATCCTCGACGCCCTTCGCAGGGAGGTCCATCCGGAGGGAATTTACGAGCGGAGCGAAGGGCGGGCGCGCCGGCGCGAGGGATTGCCGGACCGGACCGCCACGGCTTTCGGCGCCGCTCCGCCGGAAACGATCGAAATCCGGGAAAACGGCCTGGCATTCGCGGTGGACATCCGCACGGGCCAGAAAACCGGCTTTTTCCTGGACCAGCGCGACAACCGCGACCGCATCGGCCGGATCAGCCGGAACGCCGCCGTGCTGAACTGCTTCTCCTACACCGGCGGCTTCTCCGTCTACTGCGCATACGGCGGGGCAAAGCGGGTCGTTTCCGTCGACGCGTCCGGGCCGGCGAATGTTCTGGCCCGGAGCAACCTCGAACGAAACCGATTTTCGGCTCAGGACCACCCGGTTGTTCAGGCCGACGCTTTTTCGTTCCTGAGGGAGACGGCAGAGCGGTTCGACCTGGTGATCCTGGATCCGCCTCCTTTCGCCAAATCCCGAAAAGACACGGCTCAGGCCGCGCGGGGATACAAGGACATCAACCTGCAGGCCGTCCGGCGCCTCTCGGAAGGCGGCCTGCTGGCCACCTTCTCCTGCTCCAATCACCTGGATGAAATCCTGTTCGAGAAGATCGTGATCGCCGCCGCGCGCGACGCCGGACGGGAGATGCAGCTTGTGGCGCGGCTGGGCCCCGGACCGGATCACCCCGTGAATCTGGCGCATCCGGAGGGACGCTACCTCAAGGGTCTTCTGCTTCGATCTTCAGCCTGACGGGTGAGTCGACGCCCTGATTCCGTCGGGGACCTCGGCGCTACCGAAGAAGAAAGAAGAGGGCCTGAAACACCGCCCATGCCAGCACGGCAACGGTCAGGAGCGCGCAGAGGCCCGCCAGGGCCCGAAGGAAAAAGGTCTCCCGCCGCCGTTCCTGGTAGCCCGCGGCAAAGGCGAGCAGGATGCCGGCCAGAACGCCGCCCCCGTGAGCCCAGTTGTTGATCCCCGGAATCAGGAGCCCGAAGAGGACCAGCCCCACGACCCATCCCATGGCCTGCCGGTAGATCGTCTCGCCGTAGAAGCCCCCCCGGCTCTTCCCGTAATAGAGAATCGCTCCGATCAGCCCGCATACGCTGGCCGACGCCCCGATGGTCAGGGGAATGCCCGCCAGGACGGACAGATAGAACCCGGCGATCCCGGCCAGGATGTAGATCAGCACGAAGCGGCTCGCGCCGAATTCCCGAATGACAAAAGGCCCCAGTTGCCAGAGGGCCGCCATGTTGAAGAAAATGTGGAGAATCCCGCCATGGAGGAAGGATGCCGATATCAGGGTCCACCAGCGGCCGTATTGCGCGACGGGGATGGCGCCCGTCGCGCCGAGCAGGAAAAGGCTCCCTTCGGACGGGGCCAGAAGCCCGATCGGATTGGCCGTAAATCCCAGGGATGAGGGATTCAGCAAAAGCGACAGGAGAAAAAAAACGGCGTTCGCGTAAATGATGATCCGGACCATGTCCGGAAAGCCCGACAAGAGCCGGCTGAAAAACAGAGATGCCTTGCGGGACCCGGGGCGGGACAGGCCGCAGTAGGGGCAGGCCGGCTCGTCGATGCTGATCAGCCGGCGGCAATTCGGGCAGAGCATGGAATTCTTGGCGGTCGTCATCCGCAATCCTAAAAAAAGTACTTCATCATCACCGGGATCGCGATAAAGGTGCCCACGGAGGTCGTCAGGTTCACAATGGCCACGAGCAGGAGAATGCGCGTGATCTTGTTGTGGAAAAAACCTCTCACCGTGGTGACGTCGTCCTTCAGGTCGAGAAAATCCCGGACCTGCGGCTTGCGAAACGTCGCTTCCGTCAACCCGGCGATCCAGCCCGTGGCGATGAAGGGATGAAGCGTGGCCAGCGGCGCCGAGAGGGCCGAGGCGAGAACGGTCAGCGGGTGCGCAAGCATAAGAAGGGCGCCGGCCGTCGCGCAGGTCGCCGTAATCAGCGACCAGGACCAGATCATGTTCATGCTGGTCTCCCCCCCGGAGTAGAAGAAGCCGGCGACGAACAGGGCGATGACGGCCGCGGAAAATCCCCACCCGAAGAAGCGGGGCCAGAAGCCCGGCGGCGGGACGGTATTGATCCGGTCGATGTCGATCTCCCTGCCCATGTTTTCCAGAATGCCCGGGATGTGGCCGGCGCCCACCACGGCCACGATTTTGCGCCCCGGGCTGCGGCCGATGCGGTGGGCGAGGAACTGGTCCCTCTCGTCGATCAGGGTGGTCTTCAGTTCGGGCATTTTTTCGCCGACCGTTTTCAGGGCCAGATCGAGGACATCGTGCTGCTTGAGCTTCTCGATCTCCTCCTCGGTGATGTCCTCCCCGACAAAGAGGGACAGGACCATGTCGAAAAGGAACCTCATCCGGGTCCAGAACCCCATCGTCCGCCAGGCCCGGAGCAGCGTCACGCGGATCTCCCGGTCCGCCAAGACCACCTGCGCCCCGGTTTCACCGGCCCGCTGAATCGCCCGAATCATCTCCTCGCCGGGGGTAACATGGAAGCGTTCCGCGATCTTCTTCTGAAAGGACATCATCAGCAACTGCGCCAGCAGCAGAGCCGTCCGGTTTTCCCGGATCACCCGCACGATGTCCGTCTCCTGCCACTTGTCCTTCTGCCGAATGGCTTCGAAGCGGGCCTCGCAGAGTTCCACGCAGACCGTGTCCGGCTTCTCCTCCGCGATCACGCGATCGACCAGATCGGCGCTTTCCCTGGAAACATGGGCGGTGCCGACGAGGATGATCTCCCGGCCGTCGATGGCCAGGCGATGCACATTTTGATGATCCAACGGAACGTCCCTTCGGAACCGGACCGGAATGGCCCGGAAATTCCGGATTTTTCGACTCGCTACTACCAGCATTGGTCGGGGTTGTAAAGAGAAATGCAAAAAGGCATGGTCTTTTCGACCGGTTTGCATTAAGGCAAGGGGCATGGAGATGCGGGTGAAAACCGGCGACGCCGTGGAAGTTCTGATCGAACGGGTTGCCTTCGGCGGTGAGGGGGTGGGCCGCGTCGGCGCGATGGTCGTTTTCGTCCCCTTCACCGCAGCGGGCGACCGTGTCGAAATAACGGTGACCGAAACGAAGAGGAGATACGTGAGAGGGAAAATCCGCCGGTTATGCGTCCCCTCCAAGGAAAGGCAGCAGCCCCTCTGCCGTCATTTCACCGACTGCGGCGGCTGCCGGTACCAGCACATCCGCCATCCGGAACAGGTCCGGATCAAACAATTCCAGGTCGCCGAGCTCTTCGAACGCATCGGGAAAATGCCCTCCCCGCCTGTGCGGGAGATCATCCCGTCCCCCCTGCCCTTTCACTACCGCGTCAAGGCGGATTACCACCTCGCCCTGCCGCCGGGGCAACCCCCCATCCTCGGCTTCATGAACGTCTCGAACCGCCGCGTGACCGACATCGACCGCTGCGAGATCGTCGATGATACGATCAACCGGGCCTGCCGCGCGTTCCGTCAGGACCTGGCGGCGGGCCGGATCGCGAAGCCCCGGGACCGCCAGACCGTCTGGTCCGCGGACACACCCGGCGGGAACGCGGAGGTGATCACGGATTTCCGCGTTCCTCGGTTCGTCACCCGGACGGTCATGGGGCATCGCCTGCAGGTCCCCTACCGGGGCTTCTTCCAGGCGAACGGGGCCCTTCTTCCGCGCCTGGTCGCGGCCGTGGTGGAAGCGGCGGACCCGACGGGCCGGGAAACCATAGCCGATGTTCACTGCGGTTCCGGGTTGTTCTCGCTCTTTCTCGCCCCGCATGCCCGCGCCGTCCACGGCATCGAGTCGGACGGCGAGGCGGTCCATTGCGCCCGCCGGAATCATCGCGAGGCCGGCCTGGCGAATGCCGCTTTCCATCGGGGAGACGCAGGGGAAGTGCTGAACGGGATTTTTGTCGCCGGAAAAAGAAAGATCGACATCCTCGTCCTCGATCCGCCGAGAACCGGCTGCGATTCGGCGCTGCTCTCGGCCCTGGTCGACCTGAGACCGGGAAGAATCGTTTACGTCTCCTGCAACCCGGCAACGCAAGCCCGGGATATCCGTTGTCTGGCGGATCGGGGCTTCAGGCTGAAATACCTTCAGCCCTTCGACATGTTTTCCCAGACCGCCCACATCGAGGTCGTCGCCCTGCTGGAGCGATAGCGCCTTCCGTCAACATCCCTTTTCATATCGGCGGAAAGGCATCTGCCTTTTCCAATCCGTGAAAAACGGCGAGATGCAATCCGTCCCGCTTTTGCAGAATCTCCCCTTCCGTCCGGGAACCGTTTTACGCCGATGGCCTCGGGGGCAGGCCCGGCATCTCACGAGCCTGGGCGACGGTGGCGACCTCGCGGTTCAGCTCTTCGGCGATCCGCTTCACCCAGGCCACGACTTGGGCGTTGCTTTTCACCTTCTCCCCTTTCCGGTAGTAGATGTTGTCCTCCATCCCGACCCGGACATGACCGCCCATGATGATGCCCATGACGTTCATGGGATTCTGGAAAGTGCTGACGCCGATGACGGCAAACATCGAATTCGGCGGCAGATCCAAGGCTAAAACAGTCAGGCTGTGTTTGCCCGGCGCCAGGATCAGGGGGGGATGATAGCTGAACCCCTCGGGTTTGATGACAGCGACCCGGGTCACGTCGATGTTGTCCACCTCGATGAAGATTCGGTTCCGGTCGGGAACCCGTTCGGACCGGCGCTATTTCTTGCGAAGTCCCGCGGCCGCCTGCTTGGCTCTACCGAAATCGGCGGTGCTGACCAGCCCTTTCTTTGCAGGGCTGTTCATGGCCAGTTCGTTCATCTGTTTCACCCGTTCCTCGCTGGGAGGGTGCGTGCTCATCGCATCGGCAAGGCTGCTCAACACGGCTCCGCCGCTTTTCCTGGCGTTTTTCTCCGTCTCGAGGAGCTTCTCGTAAAATTTCCCGACCTGGTCCTTGTCGTATCCGGCGCCGACCGCATACTTGAAGCCGATGCGATCCGCTTCCATCTCGTCTTCCCGGGAATTCACCAGGAATGTGTATTTCTGAACGAGCAGGCCGCCGCCCGCACCCAGTGCGCCCCCGATCAATGCCGCTCTCGCCATGCAGGCGGCGTCTCCGTCCCCGCAGAGCAGCATCCCCAGGCCGAAACCGGCCGCCGCGCCGACGATGCCCCCGCCACCCGCCAGGAGCCAGGTTTTGTTCTCGGCTTTCTCCATCGCGTACATCCGCTCCGCGGCGTGTCTGGCAACGACGTGTCCGATCTCATGCGAAATGACTCCGGACAGCTCCGCCTCGTTGGATGCCATGGCAATCAGCGGTGCGGTCACGAACACTTTTCCCGCCGGCATCGCAAATGCGTTGACGGCGGCCACATCGACCACGGCAAACTCATAGTGGTAGGGATTGCCCTCCAGGTTGTTCGCCCGGACGATTTTCATGCCGAGATTCGAAACATAATCCTGCAGCTCCCGGTTCCCGGCCGGCGGATAATCCTTGAGCATCTTCGGAAGCGCCTCTTCCGTCAGCCGGCGCTCGTCCTGCACGGTCATGGGAATTTCCTGCCCCACGTTGCTTCCCTCGCGATAACGCGAACTGGTTGCCGGAGCGCAGGAAAGGATTGCCGCAGATGACAACAGGATGAATAAGAGAATCTTCTTTTTCATGGCTAACTCCTTGTGATTCGTTTTCGCATTTCCTGTCACGTGATGAGGGTACATTCGTCGAGAGACCCGCGGCTGTCCGCTTCCGCGCACGCCGGAAAATCCCTGTCTCACGTCTCCGGGCTTTCCGCGGAGCGGTCCGCGCTGAAACGGAACTCTTCGAAGCGTCCGCTTTCCAGGTCGACATGTTTCATGATCCGTCTGAAGATCCTCCCGCGACGAAGCAGGATCTTGAGGACCTCCATCGTCTGAAGGGTGGCGATCAGGGCGGCGGTCACGGCGGGAACGCCCAGGAGCGCTTCCGGCCGTTCCAAGTCCGCTTCAGCCGTCGCCTCGGCGCCATAGAGCTGCGTAAGGCCCGGATCTCCCGGAAAGACCGTCATGATCCTGCCCTCAAAGCCGGCCAGGGCGCCGTGCACCAAGGGAAGTCCCCGACGCCGGGCCGCCTCCTGCAGGATGAGGCGATCCGGTACATTGTCCAAGGCATCGACAATCACATCGGCGCCGGTCAGAATCCGATCGATGTTTTCTGCCTCGATCCTCACCGGATGGGCCATGACCCGGACCCCGGGATTGATGGACGCCACAGCATCCGCAGCCGTCCGTGCCTTCTGCCTTTGCAACGATTCCTGACTGCAAAGGACCTGACGGTTGAGATTCGTTTCCTCAAAACAGTCAGGATCCGCCACAATCAGCCGTCCGACGCCGATCCGCGCCAGCAACAGGATGACTTGCCCGCCCAGCCCTCCCGCGCCGACAACGGCAACCTGCGACTCCGCCAGTTTCAACTGCTCGGCCGGAGAGATGACCGCCCGGTTGCGGATGTAACGGCAGGGGTAGACGAGGCTTCTCAGGGCTTCCGCATAGACCTCCTGGAGGCTCAGGCTGCACTGACGGGCGATCTCGATGGCAGCACAATCCTCGATGACCTGAACTTCGCGCCCCGCTGGGTCGGTGATCTTTCTCGCCTTTTCATGAATCCGACGATGGATGCCCGCGTTCATTCCAATCGCACCTGTTTGTTTATTACCATAAATTGCCTTTCATCTCCAGGACGGGAAACGACTTCGGAATAAAAAAAGAGGAAAATCCCGCAGAGAAAGGTTAAACTGTGGTTCCAACGCATTGGAAGGGCAAGCGAGCATGAATATCGAACTGAATCTTTATGCTTCCCTGGCGCGCTACCTTCCCCGCGAAACGGGGGCGCCCCGTAACCAAATCCGGGACGTGGCCGAGGGAACCACCATTCGGGAACTCCTCCTTCATCTCCGGGTCCCGATGGTCAGAGTCAAGCTGCTGTTTCTGAACGGGCTTCATGCCCATGGCGATGAGGTCCTGAAGGATGGGGACCGGGTAGGCGTTTTCCCGCCGGTGGCCGGAGGATAGATCAGACAGTCCGGATTCGCAGATAAACCGGGGAGCCCGTGAAATCCCGGTGCGGTATTTCCGCGATCCCGATGTTTCTCCCGTCCACCTCGGCTTCGATACATCCATCCCTCCAGTTATTCGACCGGCTCCTGAAGAAATCCGCCAGAAGCTCCCCATCCACCCAGATCCCCCGCGCCAGAAACACGGGCCCCAGTTCCCGGATCGTCAGGTTGAAGAGCTTCACGATAATCCGGCCATCTGTCCGCAGGGGCGGCGCCGCACTTTCCACATGGGTGATCTGACTGCGCATTCGGGAATAGTAACCCCCTCTCCTCAGGGTTGCGCCCAGCACGCCGGGCATGGCGGAAGAAAGGGCAAGCCTCGAACCGTCGCGAACGATGGCGGCATCAATATCATCGACGGGTTTGCCGTTCAGAAATACGGTCTGGATTCTATGTTCGATGTATTCCACGGACAGGCGGAATTGATCGGAAAGCAACGACCGGACACTGCAGCCGACCTGTATTTTCTGGGTGAACCCTCGCTGCAGGAGCGGAAAAAAGAAAGGAACAAGGTGAGCCTTGAGGGTCAACCGGACTTGGTTTGCCTGATCCGCATGCTCGGGATGTGGCGGCTCGCCGCTTATCATGGCGTCCATGACCGAATGCGGGATCCGGGAAGTGCGCGCGGCCCCTCCCGATCCCGCAAGTGAAAGTGATCCGTCACCAGTTGTAAACCCTGTCCAGATCCTCATCGGCGACCTGGAAGACGACATTGTGGGGCGGGAGGAGCTCTTTCTTGAAGTACTCCGGCAGGCGGTCCTGTTTACTGGTGAAACCGGCCCGGTTATTGAAGTCCCGCTCCATGGTCAGGATCTGCTTGCCCAGCGCGGTCACATCGTCGCCGGTCAGATTGAGTCCGTAGAATGAATTGAGCAGGTCGAGCAGGGCCTGAAAGGTTTCCGGCTGGTCCAGAAGCGCAAAGGCGATGAAGAGGCACATTCCCGTCGCATCGATCGCCGCCGTAGCGATCTGGAGGTTTCGGGACAGTTCGATCTGCCCTTCCGCCTTCAGAGGATCGATATATCCCCCCACCTTGAGGACATTCGCAGTGACCGCATAACCGGCCGTGTGATCGGCGCCCATGGTCGACGTGGCATAAGTGACGCCCATGCCCTGGATGGCCCGGGGATCGTAGGCCGGCAGGGCCTGGCCTTTGACGACGGGAACCCGTTCCACGCCGAACACCTTGCCGGTCACGGCGGCGCCGTTCCCCAGAATGCGCCCCAGGGGAGTTCCCCGGCCGACCTCCCTGATGAGACGGATGGCCGCCTCGCCGTCGCCGAATCTCGCCACACCCGCCTCCATGGCCACGCCGATGGTTGCACCCATTTCAATCGTGTCCAGTCCGTAGTCGTCGTCCAGACGATCGAGCATGGCGATCACATCCAGGTCGTCGATGCCGCAGTTTGCGCCGTGCGCCCAAACCGTCTCGTATTCTGGCTGCTTCGTCAGGTAACGGCCGTCCTTGTCCATATAAGTGCCGGAGCAGCGTATCGTGCATCCCCGGTGGCATCCGTGTGTCACCACGCCTCCCCGCGCGACTTCCGTCTCCGCCTCCGTCTCCCCGCTGATGCTGGCCACGCCGGGGAAGCGGCCCCAGAGGAAGTTGTTCGTGGGATACCCACCCGCCTCGTTGATCACATTCGCCAGCACATTGGTGCCGAAAGCGGGAAGCCCCTCGCCGGTGACCGGGTGCTTGCGAAGACCCTCGACGAATGCCTTGTTGGCGGCCTTGAATTTATCCGGATCTTTCGGCACGCGGGCCGCCATCCCCGTATCGTCGAGGATGATGACTTTTACGCCCTTGGCCCCCATGACCGCACCGACACCCCCGCGCCCGGCATGGCGCGTGGGCCGCAGTTCCATGTCCGTAAATGCAATGGATGCGGCGGACATTTTCATTTCCCCCGCCGGTCCGATGGAAATGCAGGCAATCCTGTCTCCGAACTCCCCTTTCATTTTTTCAACCAGGTCGTAGTTGCCCAGCATCCGCAGGCTGTTGTCCGGCGCGATCTTCACGCCGTCCTTGTTGATGAACACCTTGTAGAGATCGCCGTTGCCGGGCTTTCCCTCGAGAATGATGGCGGCGTAGCCGAGCCGGGCCAGGACCTGGGAAGGCTGGCCTCCCGAATTGGCCTCCTTGATCCCTCCGGTGAGAGGGCTCTTGCAACCCACGGAGATGCGTCCGGACATGGCCGCAAGCGAGCCACTCAGCATCCCCGGGGCAATGACCAGTTTGTTGTTCTCGCTCAACGGATGGGCCAGCGGGGGAACTTCCCGGGAGATAACAGCGGAAGTCAGCGCCCGCCCGGCCAACCCTGCGTAAGCACCCGCCTGCTCCACCGTTACTTTGGGACCCCCTTCGGCACTCATGTTGATTCTGAGCAGTTTATCCATGATCAGCCCTCCTTTCTGAACGGATATGCCCATGAATGATTCTTGCGCGCCCTTTTTCGACGGTCATGAATACTTTCTTCGGATATTGCCGGCTCTTTGTTTACCCTCCTTTCTCATCAGACATTCCGAATCCTGCATGGATGGTTTTCGCTTGAATGCTGCAACCTGCCCCTGTCGGTCTCTGTAAATGACGAGCACTTTGCCTGCGAAGACAACTCAAGCCTTATTATATATTCAAGATACGCCGATTATTTAAAGTTTCAACATGTCACTTTTGATATATCGCGCTGGCAACCTTTTCACCGCGGGACGCACATTTGATGGAGATAAATGAGATCCGGAAATTGTCGTGTGGCGTGGCATGTGGCAATTTCCCGTCCTTCAAAACGGGATTGTCGCGAAACAGGACCGGCTTGTTCACTTTGCACAACACCTGCAACCGATACCGGATGGTCTGACAAGGGATGCGGTTGGAGTTTTTCTTCAGAGATCCAAAACCAGTTCGTCCATGGCGGCAACGGTTTCCGGAAAGGTCTTGCGGGCCGCGTCTTCGGATGCCTTTCGCTCCGCCAGGGTCGCGTAGTTCGGCGCCGCGAAGTGCGTCAGCACGAGCCTTTTCGCCCCTGCCTCGACGGCGATTCGCGCGGCCGTCTCCGGGTTCAGATGGGGCCAACTCTCGAGGTCTTCACCGCTTTTGTGTGCACACTCCGTGATCAGCAGATCGGCGGACCGGGCCAGTTCCACGGCATTGGCGCAGTAGCCCGTATCGGGGCAATAGGCGACGACCCTGTCCTCGAGCCCCATCCGGAACCCCAGCGTCAGGCCGCTGTGGAGAAGGGGCTTCACCGCCACCGGGAAGGGCAGCCGGCCGGAGTCTTCCGG
Source organism: uncultured Syntrophaceae bacterium (assembly GCA_964460245.1). Lineage (GTDB taxonomy): Bacteria > Desulfobacterota > Syntrophia > Syntrophales > Fen-1087 > JAXDBM01. Next base: position 66,827 of record CAYWTL010000001.1, read on the forward strand.
AAGTTCATACACCTCGGTCGCGAAGGGAAGGCGGTTCAGGCTTACCGTGAAAGGACTGTTGACAATCGTTTCGATCACCTGGCGTGTTCCCGCGGGGCCACAAATGGTCAAACCCTTTGGAAAACGCATCCGGACGAGCACATGCAACCCGTAAATATGATCCAGATGAAAATGGCTGATGAGCAGGATGGCCGGCCTTTCGTCGCCCGCCGGCACATGCCGGTCGATCTTGTGGAATCCGCTGCCCGCATCGAGGATGATGTCGCGGTCCCCGGTACGGATGAGCGTGCAGATGGTATTGCCCGTCTCCGTATCGTACCAGCCGTTCGTTCCCAGAAAAATGACCTTCAAATCCCCCCCCTCGCCTGTCCGATCAATCCTGTCCGCTGCGAAGGAACGGGCCTGCCGGCATGGAAGCTCTTTTTCTACCGTTCTCCCAGGATGATCTTTCGGGCTTTTTCAAATATTTCCGTTCGGAATCCGTAATAGCCGGGAATGGTCTGATTCAGATATTTATGGGTGTACTGGCTGTCGTACAGGAGCATCCGCTCGAATTCCGACGCCTTTCCCAAGGGTTCGAGCTGACGGGATACCTCGGCATTGAAAATCTCCTCCAGTTTCGCGGCATATTCTTCGGCCAGCCTGCCGCGTCGCTCCCCATCGAGCGGCCCCAGCTTGCCCGCTTCCTCCAGCTCGGCAATCCAGGACAGCGCTGTTTCCCGGAACATAAAGATCTCCTTTTCTGAACGTTTACAAGCCCTTCACCCGAAAACGGATGGCATTTCCGTGCGGTAAGTTTCTTTTTTACTATAGGTCAAAGGTCGAAAATAGTCAAAAATTATCGGTTTCATTCACGGCTGCCGACCGATCCCGCTCACCCCCGAATCGCCGCAATGGGGGACGAGGAACGCGTCGTCACGGGATTTTGCAGCATTCGATGGAAAGGGCGCCGCTCCATCCGGGCGGCGTTGATCGCTTCGTTCAACGTTTTTGAACGATCCATGGAAAGGGGGAGGGGGCGTG
>CAYWTL010000002.1:0-65523 GCA_964460245.1 uncultured Syntrophaceae bacterium
GCGTAAAGTTCCTCCGCGATGATCACGTTCATCAGACCGTTCAGGACGGCCACATCCGTCCCCGGTTTCTGGCGCAGCCAGATGTCGGCGTACTTGACGAGGTCGATCTCCCGGGGATCGATGACGATCAGCTTCGCGCCCCGCTGGCGGACCGCGCGCTTGACCTTCATTCCCACGATCGGATGGTTCTCCGTGGTGTTGCTTCCCGTAACGAGAATCAGATCGGTAAATTCGATCTCGGAAATCGAGTTGGTCATCGCACCACTGCCGAATGCGGCGGCCAGACCGGCCACCGTGACAGAGTGTCAGAGTCGAGCGCAGTGATCCACATTGTTCGTGCCGATCACCGCCCGCATGAATTTCTGAAAGAGATAGTTTTCCTCGTTGGTGCAGCGCGCCGATGACAATCCCGCCAGGGCGTCCGGTCCTTTCTGGTCCCGGATTGCCTTGAATCTTTCGGCAATGTAATCCAGGGCCTCGTCCCAGCCGGCCTCCACCAGTTCCCCGTCCTTCCGGATGAGAGGCGTCTTCAGGCGGTCCGGATGGTCCATGAAGTCGATGCCGAAGCGGCCTTTCACGCAGAGGCTGCCCTCATTGGGCTCCCCGTAGCTCCGGTTTCCGCTGACCTTGACGACCTTGCCCTGATACACATTGAGGTCCATCTGGCACCCCACCCCGCAGTAGGTGCAGGTGGTGCGGACTTTCTGAATCTCCCAGGGACGGCCGGCAAAGCGGGCCTGGCGGAACGTGATTGCACCCACGGGGCACACGTCGGCGCACTCGCCGCAGAAGTAGCACTCCGAGTCGATGTAGTCCTGGTCGAAGGCCGGTCCCACCTTGGCGCGGGAGCCGCGCATGGAAAAATCGAGAATTTCGTTTACCTGGATTTCATTGCAGGCCCGCACGCACCTTCCGCAGAGGATGCATTTGTTGAGGTCCCGCGAAATCATTGTATTTGTGTTTTCGTGGGCATATCCCGGCGATTGAATGCCGAAACGGGGCTCTTCGATTTTCAGCCAGTAGATCAGGTTCTGCAGTTCGCAGGCGCCGTTCTGCTCGCAGGTCAGGCAGTTGTGGTCTCCCGACGCCCAGAGCAGCTCGACGATCAGACGCTGAGCGTCGCGAACCGCTTTTGTATCCGTTCGGATTTCCATGCCCGGGCTGACCGGCATGCAGCAGGAGGCGACCAGGGATCTTGCACCCTTTACCTCCACAACGCAAACCCGGCAGGCACCCACGCTGGTTGTTTTCGCGTAATGGCAAAGAGTGGGAATGTAGATCCCGTTTGCGCGGGCCACATCCAGGATGGTCTGCCCGGGATTGGCCTCCAGTTCACGGCCGTCCATCGTCACTAAAATCTTTTTCTCCATGGGATACTCCTTCTCGTGCCCCAAACGGGCGCTGGATCATTCCTTTCGCCGCAATTTCTATGCAAATGCGGCTTTTTTGTCAATTAGAAAAGCCTTTGAAAAGAGTTGCCTTTCGAGGTCGCTGTCTGGTAATAAGGGCCGCGGGCGCCCCTGCCAAGGTCGGGGAACTGCCGCAACGGTGAACCGGATCATGAACGATCTCATCATAGCCAAATCCGGGGAAAGGCGAAAAATCAATCGCTGCCTTTCCTGCGGCACGACCGAGATATCGGGCCGCCGCCGCTACTGCTCCGCCTACTGCAGGCAGCGGCTCAATTACAAGCTGGACATGCGGGTCGGTCTCGTCCAGGCGCTGAATGTCCGTTACGCGACCTTCTACTTTTCCGACATTCTCATCGCCATGGATATGCTGACCTACGGGCAAAACGACATCTTCAGCTTTTTTTACCCCCGGTCCCGGAACGGAACGCCCGCCGAGGATTTCAGCCGCATGGCGGATATCCTCGGCGAGATGTGGTGGGCCGAGCAGAAAAGGACGCACAAGCGGTACCTTGCCTCCCGCCACGTCCTTGCCCAGGCGGTGCGCAATCCGGCACTCGCGCGACCCGTCAGGCCCGTCCAGATGATTATTCCCTCCCTGAGGGGCACCTCGATGGCCGCGCTCAAGATCGGCAGGAGCGAGCTCATGGTCCCGGACCTTCCTGCGGTCATTCGGGACGCTTACCGAAGGCAGGCAAAGATTCACCATCCCGATGTGGGAGGCGACGCCGAAACCTTCCGGAAAATACATGAGGCATACCTGGACCTCATGCACTGGTCCAGAAATCCCAGCTTTGCCAAACGCCGCGGATTTCCCGACAAGTGGTTCTACGACGGCGGCCGGTGCAAATGGACGCAGCCTGTTCCCTGACAAAGAGCCGGACCGATCCGCCGATTAAATTTCAGCATCGCAGCGCAGGCAGCGGATGGCCTCCCGAATCGCATCTTCCCGGGTGAAACCCAGCTCCACCTCCACGAAGCTCAGTTTCCTGGCCCGGGCATCCAGTTCCGGCATTTTTGTCTGCGGGGCTTCCGCAGATTCCTCATCGATGATGAGGGGGATGTCGATTTTTTCCTCGGCGGGGACCTCATCGGCAGGCTCTCCGTTTTTCCGCCGGATCTCCGCGTCGATGTCTGCGGCCGCCTGATGACCGGCCGCGATGGCGCCGATCACCGTATCGGGACCGGTCACGGCATCACCGCCGGCGTAGAACCGGTCATCCGTCGTTCGGGACCGGCTGTCCGCCGCCAGGTCGAAACAGTCCCACTTGTTGACGCGAACACCGCTGTCCTTCGGGACAAAGGAGAGATCGGGGACCTGTCCGATGGCCGCAATGACGGCATCGACGGACAGGGTGAATTCGGACCCCTTCACGGGAACCGGCCGCTTCCGCCCGCTCTTGTCGAAGTCTCCCAGCTTCATCCGCTCGCAGCGGATTCCGGCTACTTTTCCGTCGGCGGAAACGATCTTCGTCGGCGCCACCAGGTACTCGATCTTGATTCCTTCATGCTCCGCCGCTTCTATTTCCTCGGCGGCGGCGGGCATGTCCTGGCGAAGGCGGCGGTAAAGGATTGTGACTTCCGCGCCGAGGCGAACGGCGCACCGGGCGGCATCAATGGCGGAGTTTCCCCCGCCGATGACGGCGACCCTGTCGCCCAGCTTCTTTTCTCCCTTCATCCATGCCGCTTCATTGGCATTGAAATCCCTCAGGAATTCCACGCCGCCGTACACGCTCGCCGCGTCTTCCCCCTCCACGCCCATCTTCTGGCTTTTGTGGGCACCGGGGGCAAGATAAACGATGTCGAAATCCCGGCTGACCTGTTCGAAGGATATGGTTTTACCCACGCGGGTGTTGCACTTGATTTCCACGCCCAGGCTGCGGATGTCGTCGATTTCCCGGTCCAGGATGTCCCGGGGGAGGCGGTATGCGGGAATCGCCCAGCGCAGCATCCCGCCCGGGGCGGGCAGATCTTCGAAGATCGTCACGCCGTAACCCCGCAACGCCAGATCGCGAGCGGCGGTGAGTCCCGCCGGTCCGGCGCCGACGACGGCAATTTTCTCTTTCCGGTTAACCGGGACCGGAACGATTTTGGGCCGAGGCGCATTGTCCGTGATAAACCGCTTCAGGAACTTGATGGCAATCGGCTCGTCCATCTTGCCGCGGCGGCATTTGGTCTGGCACTTGTGATCGCAGACCCTTCCGCACACCGAGGGGAACGGGTTGGTACGGAGCAGGACTTTGTATGCATCCTCGAAACGCTCCGCCCGGATCAGGGCGATATAGGCGGGGACGTCCATCCCGATCGGGCACGTATTCTGGCAGGGCGACTTGAACAGCGCCGTGCATACCGATGCGCGGCAGTATTTCTGATGGATGTGCTCCTCGTATTCCTGGCGGAAATAACGAAGCGTGCTGAGAACCGGATTCGGCGACGTCTGCCCGAGGCCGCAAAGCGAGGCATCCTTGATGATGGGGGCCATGCTTTCGAGCAGCTGGATGTCCCCCTCCTTGCCTTTTCCCTGCGTGATGTTCGTCAGGATCTCGAGCATCCGCTTGGTGCCCTCCCGGCAGGGTGTGCACTTGCCGCAGGATTCATCCTGGCAGAAATCCATAAAGAAACGGGCCATGTCGACGGCGCAGTTGTCCTCGTTCATGACGATCAGTCCGCCAGAGCCCATGATGGCGCCGAGTTCGGCGACCTTTTCATAATCGACCGGCGCGTTGAGATGCTGGATCGGGATGCAGCCGCCGGAGGGGCCGCCCAGCTGAGCGGCCTTGAATTTCTTACCCTTGGGAATTCCGCCGCCGATGTCATAAACGATGGTTCCCAGCGTCGTTCCCATCGGGACCTCGACCAGACCGACGTTGTTGACATCGCCGGTCAGGGCGAAGACCTTTGTCCCCTTGCTCTTTTCCGTTCCGACACCGGTATGCCACTGCGCTCCCTTGAGGATAATCTGGCCGATGTTGGCCAGGGTTTCGACATTGTTCAGGACGCTGGGCTTCTGCCAGAGGCCGGCGATGGCGGGGAAGGGCGGCCGGGGGCGGGGCATCCCCCGCTTGCCTTCGATGGATGTCATGAGTGCCGTTTCCTCGCCGCAAACGAAGGCGCCGGCGCCCTGGTAAATCTCCAGGTCGAAATCGAAGCCCGTTCCCAGGATATCCTCTCCCAGCAGACCCGCCTCTTTGGCCTGAGTGATGGCGATGTTGAGGCGGTGGATGGCCAGAGGATATTCGGCCCGGCAGTAGATATAGCCGTGATGGGAGCCGATGGCCTTGGCCGCGATGACCATACCCTCCAGGACGGCATGGGGATCCGCCTCGAGCACGCTGCGGTCCATGAAAGCGCCCGGATCGCCCTCATCGGCGTTGCAGAGCACGTATTTGATTTCACCGGGGGACTGGGCGGCAAATTTCCACTTCAATCCGGTCGGGAACCCGGCGCCGCCGCGGCCCCTCAGCCCGGAGTCCAAAATTTCCTTGACGATATCTTCCGGCTTCATCTCGGTCAGGGCTTTGGCCATGCCGGCGTAGCCGTCCCGGGCAATGTATTCCTCGATTTTTTCGGGATCGATCAGCCCCCGGTTTCTCAGGACGCGCAGTTCCTGAAGCGCAAAGAACGGAATTTCCTGCATGGTCGGGATCACCGCTTCCGTGGAGGGTTCCCGGTACAGCAGCCGCTGCAGGATTCTTCCCTTGACCAGATGTTCTTCCACTAGTTCGGGAATGTCGTCCTGCTTGATCTGCATGTAGATGACGCCCTCGGGATAGACAACCATGATGGGGCCCATGGCACAGAAGCCGTTGCAGCCGGTTTCCACGATTTTTATTTCTTCGGCAAGTCCCCGCTTCAGAAGCTCGGCAACGATGGCTTTCTTGACGTTCAGGCTTCCTGATGCATGGCAGCCGGTTCCGCCACAGAGCAACAAGTGCGAACGAAACATTTTCATTTGGTTTAAATCCTCCTTCGCCTGTATTGGCAGCCGCCTGACCTCGGCCCGCGGCGCATTTCGTCAGCCGCTATTTCGTTTTCTCGGCGCCCCGGGCCAGCACAAAGGGGGTCTGGATTTCCCCTTCGAGTACATGTCTCTTGAAGACCTGCCTGATTTTATTGGCGTCCATGTATTCGTACTTGATCGGTTCCTGACCGATGATTTCAACGGTGACCAGCGGTTCGCGACTGCACAGGCCCATGCAGCCCGACGTGGTCACGGCCACGTCCGTCACGTTCGTTTCCTCGATAGCCCGCATCAGGGCATCCATGACTTCTCTCGCGCCGGACGCGATGCCGCAGGTTCCCATGTGGACGGTGATTTTCGCCCTGCGATCGCCCTCGCGTAGGGCCGTTTCCGCATGGACCCTTTCCTTGATCTTCTTCAAGTCTTCTATTTTCAGTTTCGCCATGATTTCTCCCCCACTGATCGTTAATTATACTGGCTGAGAATTTCCCGGACCTTGCCCGGTTTGACACGGCCGTGAACGTCCTCATCGATGACGACGACCGGTCCCAGACCGCAGGCCCCCAGGCACCGGACGGTCTCATAGGTGAACATCCGGTCGGGCGTGGTCTCGCCTTCCTTGACGCCGAACTCCTTTTCCAGCTTTTCCGCAATGGCCTTGCCTCCGCGGACATAGCAGGCTGTTCCGAGGCAGACGCGGACGGTGTGCTTTCCCCGGGGGGTCATGGTGAAAAACGAATAGAACGTCACCACGCCGTAAACCCGGCTCAACGGCAGATTCAGGCCTTTGGCAATCCTTTTCTGGATACCGATGGGCAGATATTCCAGCGACACCTGGGCCTCTTCGAGAACGGGAATCAGACCGCCCGGTTTCCCCTTATATTTTTGAATGATCGCATCGAGCTTTGCGATTTGATCCGGAGTGAATTCTTTCAACAAATCAAAATCTTCCAATTTCATTGAAGCCTCCTTCATCCCTTATTTCCTTGCTTTACGCCTCCGCGTTGATTTCCCTCAGACCGTCCTCGACATCATGACGAATGAATTTTAAAACCTCGATGTGATTGAGCGGAATATCTTCAATTTCCCCTTTGATTTCATCTGTGTCCAGCGTGTAGACCCGCCCGTCGCGATGATGGCGGTAGACGAAACGGATGTCCGGATTTCCCGCGACCAACGCCGTAACCGTCCCCGGAAGATCCCCCAAGGGCTGGCGGTCGATGTGACGGAGTCCGAAGACGACGCGGACCGTGGTGCCCGCCTCCGGACCGGATTCAATGTGCAGGCTTCCTCCGGTATTGGCGGCGGCCTGTGCCAGCATCGGAAGTCCCAGTCCGACACGTCGGACTTTTTTGGTCGTGTAAAAAGGGTCCAGCACCCGCTTCCGTTCCTCCTCGGTCATCCCTTTTCCGTTGTCCTGGATTTCGAGTGTCAGCCGGTCCGCCTCGCGGTCTTCCGTCAGATCAATCACCAACCGGCTGGCCCCGGCGCGTATGCTGTTTTCCGCGATATCCAGGATATGGAGGGAAAGTTCCAGCACGGTTCACGGCGCCTCGATACAGCGCCCGTCCCGGTTTTCAAAGGCGAGCTTCAGCTCGTGGATGTTTGCCTCCGCGAGGATCATCGCCGTGAACGCCCGCCCGATATCGCGGATGAAATGAGCGTCCGATGATTCGATAAAGGCAAAGGACGACAGCTCGGGATACTGCCGCCGGGCTCCTCTGATTCCGATTGCCGACGTGACCTCCAAGGCGTCGAAGGGCATGGAAGGATCGATGAATCCCAGCTGGCTGATGACGCTGTAGCTGGGCCGATCGATGTGGGAAGCCACGGCAAGGCCGCCCAGGGAGTGAATCCGGCCGATGATTTCCTGAAGCGGCAGTTGCGTTGCGCCGATGAGCAGCCGCTCGTTCATGCCCTCCACTTCATCCCGTTCGTTGACGATGACCTGACATCCGAAAAGCTCCTCCTGATTTTTGCCCGGGAGATGCTCGTAGATAATCCTCTGAAGCTTCAAAAGGTCGCCCAAGTCGTCGAAGAGGGCCAGGAGATGAACCTCCTCCATACTGGAAATTTCCATTCCCGGCAGAACGGTCAGCGGTTTCCCTTTTGCCAGGCTCAGGACGGGAGGCACGTTTTCCGACGCGTTGTGATCACAGACGGCGATCAGGTCCAGTTTTTCGCTTATGCATTTGTCAATGAGTGCTTTCGGATACATGTCGAGTTCCGCACAGGGCGAAAGACAGGTGTGCATGTGAAGATCGCAGCGAAACGCCCTGAGCATGATGCGTATCCTGAAAAAGAGTATCAAAAAAAAAGACCATGATACACATGGCCTTAACGCCCAGTAATAGCGTTATTTTTCTCTTTGGCGATCAGGGCGTAGATCTGCCCCGCGACATCGAAGCCGGACTGTTTGGATACCAATAGGGGTATGTTTTCCCGGGTCGCTTTCTCCAGTGTGTCTTTTGCCGGCTCGGCGCCATGGACGAGGATGATACCGGCGTGCTCCTTCAGGCTGGCCACCGCCACAATATTCTGATGGATCTGTCGCGTGATCCAGACATCCCCTTCTTTGCTGTTTCCCATGACGTCGCTCAGAAGATCGCCCGTGTATCCCCCGCGCACGGTCCTGTTGAGCTGGTCCGCGCCCGCGCAAACCTTCAGGTTCAACGATTTAACGATCAATGCGAGGTCCACCGGCTGTCTGTATCCAGTTTATGACGCGTTGTTGACGATATTGATGACCATCTTCAGATGGGTTCCCTTGCCGATTTCCGAAGTGATCTGAAAAAGATCGGAAAATTTCTTGATATTGCACAATCCCATGCCTGCGCCAAACCCCATTTCCCGGATCTTTGAGGTCGCGGTGGAGTAGCCCTCCTGCATAGCCAGATCGATGTCCGGAATCCCCTGTCCTTCGTCGATGGTTTCGATCTTGACCTTGTGGGGCGTTACGGACAGTTGGATCATTCCCTTTTTTGCGTAGGAGACGATATTGATTTCTGATTCATAGGCGACCAGGGCGGCCTTCATGACGACGTCCTGGCTCAGATGCAACTGTTTCAAATTCGCCTTGATCTGACTGGAGACTTTTCCCGCCTCGTCAAAATTTCCACCCTCAACGGTGTAACTGCTTTCATGGATGGGTTTTTCAGGGTCGTTCAAGGTTGCTGTCAACCCTTTCTACGCAGCCCTTTATGCCTTTTTCATATAAACGGCCGGCCGTTTCAAAAAGAATATATTTTGTCGAAAGAACCGGAATTTTCAGCTCTTCCGCCAAACGGATGGTCTCCGGAACCGGTTTTTTGCCCCGGACCATCACAATGGCGGCAATATCAAGAATATCGGATGTACGAATGACTTGGGGGTTCGTCAATCCGGTGAGCAGAAGGCTTCCTGATTTGGCAAATGCGAGCACGTCACTCATCAAATCAGCGCCAAAGGCGGTTTTTACCTCCATTTCCATCTGATCCTGTCCGACCAGAACATCGGCATTCAGTATCTCTTTTACATCATTGAGGGTCACGATGACCTCCTTGTACGAAAAACAGCTTGTTACGGCTTTGCCCAAAGCCGCCATTTGAACTGACTGCCCCCGGGAACGTTTTTCGAGATTTTCCGAAATAAAAAAGCTTGTAACTTGGCCGCGTTTGATGCCCGTCGGATTATCATAACCCCGGTTTGATGTCAATAAATTTATCTTTTTGAAAAAAGCTTTGCTTCCCCGCTTCATTTGGGTTAAAAATACCGCATGCGTGAGTTTCTGGATCAGTATTTGAACTTTCTTTTCGTTGAAAGAGGATGCTCGAGAAACACTCTGGACGCCTATAGCCGCGACTTGAGCGGCTACCTCGATTTTGCCCGAAAAAGCGGTTGTGCGGTTCCCCGGGAAATTTCCCCCGACGTTGCCATGGCCTATCTCGCCGAACGGAAGAGCGCGGGACTTTCCGCCAGTTCCGTGAACCGCGCTCTGGCGGCGGTCCGAGGATTTCACAAGTACCTTTTGCGTGAAGGAATCGTGGATCGGAATCCCCTGGTGCGCATCGGGTTGGCACGGGTCTGGATGCGCCTGCCCGGAACGCTGAACCGGGATGAGATGAACCGACTGCTGGAGCAGCCCCTCCCGGAGGGCGATGCCGGATTGCGGGACCGGGCCATGCTTGAACTGATGTACGCGACGGGACTGCGCGCCTCCGAGTTGATCCAGCTCAAGATGAACGATATCAGCTGGCACGTCGGCTATCTCTCGACGATGGGCAAGGGGGGGAAGGCGCGGATCGTTCCGATCGGTCGGTGCGCAGGTGACTGGCTCCAGCGGTATGTCGAAAAATCAAGACCCCGGCTGATCAAGGGACGTCAGAACGACCTGCTGTTTCTGAACCGGTCCGGACAGGGTCTCACGAGACAGGGATTCTGGAAAATCGTAAGAAAATACGCACTCAGGGCGGGGTTGGGAACAAAGGTTCATCCGCATACATTCAGACATTCGTTTGCGACCCACCTGTTGGAAGGGGGCGCCGATCTCCGGTCTGTGCAGATGATGCTGGGTCATGCCGACATTGCGACGACCCAGATCTACACCCATGTCACACGGGAGCGGCTGAAAGACATTCACAGGAAGTACCATCCGCGGAGCTGAAGGAAAGGGCGGAATGTTGTTTAACCTTAATTAACAGGATTGCTTGATCTGAATGATAATCTGCCGGAGTTCAACGCATGGAATATGAATCGGGCCGGCCGACGGTAAGAAGGAAGATCAAACCTCCCGGGCGAAGGACAATCGCTCTCACCCTGGCCGCGGTTTTCGTCATCCTGCTGGGGGCAGGGGGATATGCGCTTTTTCCCCGGATTTCCGGAAAAGCGCCGATTTTCGCAACGCGGGCGGTCAACGCATTCTCCTTTTTCATCTTGGGCCGCAGTCCTCAATTCTATTATCTGCTTGTGGAGAAGAACGGGAGGGACTACCAGCTGACAGCGCAGGATGCATTTGACCTGTCCTACCGGGATGAATTCGTCATCAAGGGCATCGTTTCGGATGATCTGCTGGAAAGGGGCGTTGCTGTTGACGTGGAAGGGCTCGGCGAAAAGAACGACTACCGTCGGCTTCTCAAGGGAATCGAACTCGTCGACCAGTGGATGGCGATGAACAAAGGCGGTCAGCCGACCGGTCAGGTTCCCGAACATCACATCAATGTGCTCTATCGTGACGGGGTGATCGCCCGGATTCCGATGAAAATCATCGTCACGCCGCAGGATTTTCTCAGATACGCGAAGGATTCCGACGATAAGCGCCTGCAGGCGGACTATCTCAAACAGGCCATCGCCGTCAACCGCGAAGACACCCAGGTCCGGAAAATGCTGGCGGCGATCTATACCCGCCAGGGCAAAACGGCCGATGCGATCGCACTGTACCGGGAAGTCCTCGCCCGAAAGCCGGACGATGCCGCCGCCATGTCCGAGTTGCTCAAGTGTTACATGAACAGCAAGGACTATGACCAGGTCGTCAAAACGGGCGCCCTGCTGCTCAAGGTCAACCGGCAGGACGGCGCGACATTCGCCAACGTCGCTTATGCCTTGGGGAAGCTGAACCAGTGGGACCGGGCGATCGCGAATTACCGGGAGGCGGTGAGGCTGAGTCCCGACAACGCCATTCTCCTCTACCGTCTGGGAGAGGCTTACGAGAAAAGCGGAAAAATCAGCGACGCCGCAGTCCAATACCGGAATTACCTGGCCAAGGTTCCAAAGGCAGATTACGCAATGATCGCCCTGGCGGACGTCTCCATCAAGACGGGCCAGACCGATGAGGCGATCAAGTGGTACCGGGAAGCCTTGAAGAAGCAGCCCCGAAACGCCGCAATCTATGCCAATCTGGGCCTCGCGTACCAGAAGAAGGGTATGATCCAGGAGGAGATTGCCAGTTACAGGCGGGCCGTGAAATTGAATCCGAAAGAATCCGTCGTGCAGTTGAATCTGGCTGCGGCCCTCGAGAAAAACAAGCAGAGCCGGGAGGCTGCCACGATATACCGGAAGTACGGCGACCGGAAAACGGGCGATGCCGACGCCGTGGAACGGCTGGCGAATCTGGAGTACCGGGATAAAAATTATCCGCAGGCCATTCAGCTTTACGAGCAGATCGCCGCAAAATCGAAACGAAAGGCCATGATTCACGCCAATCTCGGATTTGCCTATGGTGAACTGAAAAAACTGCATCCATCGGCTGAAAACTACGAAAAGGCCGTCCGATACGGCAACAAAGACCCCCAGATTCTGTACAACCTGGCCTACACCTACGGGAAGTTGGACAAAGCCAAAGAGGCCATCAGGGTTTACGAGCAGTACGCCGCCGTTCGCCCGACAGCCGATGTCCTGAACACGCTTTCGGATTACTACATCCGTGGCGGGCAGTATGACAGGGCAGTCGCAACCTATCAGAAGATTCTGCCGCTTCTCGCCAAGAAGGCGCCCGTGTATGCGAACCTCGGTCAGGCCTACGGTTTGAAAGGGAACCATGACAAGGCGGTCGAATTTTACAAACTCGCCCTGCGTCACGATCCGAAGGACGATGCGGTGTACGTCCGGCTGGGGGAAGCCTATGAAAAGAAGCAAATGTATGCGGAGGCGCTCAATGCCTATCGTTCCGCTTATGAATTGAACAGCGATTCGAAAAAAGCGGCAGAGCGGTTCCGGGCGCTGAAGATTCGTCTGCTGGAGCAGAAAAATCGGGAAGGGTAATCGGAATATTGAAACGGCATCGGGAAGAAAAGCGTCAGATCCGCCTGGATGGAATGGTCATCGGCGGGGACGCGCCGTTTGCGCTGATCGCGGGGCCCTGCGTCATCGAGGATGAAGCGAAAACCATGGCGCTTGCCGATGATTTGAAAAAGCTGACGGGCCGTCTTCGGATTCCCTTCATCTTCAAGGCCTCCTATGACAAGGCAAATCGAACCTCCCTCGGCGCCTACCGGGGGCCTGGTCTTCGGGAGGGTCTGCGGATTCTGAAGAAAGTCAGAAAGGATTGCGACGTTCCCGTACTGACGGACGTCCATCGTTTCGAGGAGATCGGACCGTCGGCGAAGGTTGCTGACATTCTTCAGGTTCCGGCCTTCCTGTGCCGGCAGACCGACTTTGTGATCGAAATTGCCAGGCAGGCCAGGGCCGTCAACATCAAGAAAGGACAGTTTCTGGCGCCCTGGGATGTGAAAAACATCCTTCAGAAGGCTGTGTCTACGGGAAATGAAAACATCATGATCACGGAGCGGGGCGCCAGTTTCGGTTACAATAACCTTGTGGCGGACTTCCGGTCAATTCCGGAGATGCGGGCCATGGGGTATCCGGTCGTTTTTGACGCGACCCACAGCGTCCAGCTTCCCGGCGGTCAGGGAACATCATCCGGCGGTCAGCGCGAGATGGTTTCCTATCTCGCGAGGGCTGCGGCCGCCGTCGGCATGGACGGCCTTTTTCTGGAGGTGCACCCGGATCCGGACTGCGCCCTTTGTGACGGGCCGAATTCTCTGGCGGTTCAGGATCTTCCGGATCTCCTTCGTCTGCTGGTTCGGATCGATCGGCTGGTCAAGGTTCGACCGGGCTTGCGGTAAATGGGATGAATGCGGGAGGGTGCCGATGATGAGTGCCGGTGATGCGCCGCTGGACGAAAAGATCAAACCCATAAAGGTGCTGATGCTCGATGTGGACGGCGTTCTGACGGATGGCCGGATCATCATGGATGACAGAGGGGGGGAGACGAAGCATTTTGACGTCAAGGACGGTCATGGCCTGAAAATGCTCATGCGCTGCGGGATTTCCGTCGTCCTGATCACCGGGAGGCAGTCGGATGTCGTTTTGCACCGTGCCCGGGACCTTGGGATTATGGAAGTCCATCAGTCGATCTGGGATAAAGCCGCTGTTTTTGAAAAGCTCCTCGCCAGGATGGATCTCCGTCCGACAGAGGTAGCCTATGTGGGGGACGATGTCGTCGATATCCCTCTCTTCCGGAGAGTCGGTTTCGCCGTTGCGGTGCGGGACGCGGTGCCGGAAGCGAAAAGCGCGGCTCACTACGTGACCCGGAAAAGGGGCGGAAGGGGGGCTGTTCGGGAAGTCTGCGAGATCATCATGAAAGCCCGGAATCAATGGGGCGAAGTGGCGAGGAAATATGAATTTTCCGAATCATTTGATTTGCCTGATTCGCCTTTACTTCTGGAACCATGAATGCTATAAATCTCAACAGGATCAGAAGGAAAACCTGGATATTCGCGGGCTTGGCTTTTTTGGTGATTCTGTCGGTCTCCATTGCGCTGAAGGTGGCGAATGACAGGAAAGCGCCCCAGAAGATCCTGAAGGTCATGGCGGAAAATATCGATCTTCAGGTGAAGAATGTCATCTACACCGATATCGGCCAGTCGGGTGAAAAATGGGAGATCAAAGCGGATACGGCGCAATACCTCAAGAAGGAGAACGTGGCCCTTTTTGAAAAAATCCGGGTCCGAATGCTGACGGCCGATGGAAAGTCCTTTACCCTGGCGGGAGACAAAGGGCGTTTTCAGACCGAGAAAAAAGATATTGAAATTGAGGGCAATGTCGAGGGAACCGCTGACAGCGGCGAGCGTTTCACAACGGATAAATTGAGCTACAACAATGCCGAAGGGAAGATATACACGAATTCGCCGGTGACCATGGAAAGCGGACAGATGAAAATCACGGGGACCGGCCTGACCGTCAACATGAAAAGCGGCGAGTTGAAACTTGTTTCCAAGGTCAAGGCCGAAATCAAATTGAAATGATTGAAAAAATGTTTACAGATATTCAAGACAAAAAGAGCATCCTCATCCTGTTAATCTCGTTTTGGGCCGTTTCCATGCTGTTGGCGGTGGTGCCCGGAACGGCTCTGGCAAAGCAGGCGGCATCGAACCAGAAAAAGGCGAAAGTGGACAGGAATCAGCCGATTCAAATCGTTTCAGACCGGCTGGATGCGTACGATGAAACGAAAAACGTCATTTTTTCGGGAAATGCAGTCGCGACTCAGGGAGACAAAGTCATCAAGGCGGACCGGCTGATCATTCATTACAAGGAGAGTCCTGAAAAGACGAAGAAAAAGGAAGTCCGGGGAATGGGTGAGGCGGGCGATCTGGATCAGGTCGAGGCTGTGGGCCACGTCATCATAACCCAGACCGGCCGGGTCGTGACGGGTGACCATGCGATTTTTTATCAGGATTCGCAGAAGGTCGTCATGACGGGAAACGCCGTCATGCGCGAGGGCAAGAACGTGATCGTCGGCCACAGAATCATCGTCTATCTGGACGAGGATCGGGGCGTCGTCGAGAGCGACCAGAACAAGCGGGTGACGGCGACGATTTATCCAAGCGAAAAGAAGCAGGAAAAGAAATAGCCTCCTTTCACGGGGACGAATCCTTTCCAACCGGCCATGACCGAAAACCGGCATATCGTTGCAGATGAAAAAGCTGTCCGCAGTCGGGCTGATCAAAATCTACGGTGGAAGGAAGGTCGTCAACGAGATTGACCTGGAGATTTATCCCGGAGAAGTGGTCGGACTTCTTGGACCCAACGGAGCGGGCAAGACCACAACTTTTTACATGATTACCGGGCTGATTCAGCCGGACGGCGGGCATATCTATCTGGATCGGGAAGACATCGGCCGACACCCCATGTACATCCGCGCCAGAAAGGGCATAAACTATCTGCCTCAGGAACCTTCCATTTTCCGGAAACTGACGGTTGGAGAAAATATCATGGCGATTCTGGAAACGCTGGACGTCGCACAGGAAATTCGGAACCGGCGTTTAAAGGAACTTCTGGCGGAACTGGATCTGTCATCCCTGGCCGATCAATATGCCTATTCGCTGTCCGGCGGCGAAAGGAGGAGGGTCGAAATCACCCGGGCCCTTGTCACGTCTCCGAAATATATCCTGCTGGATGAACCCTTCGCGGGCATCGATCCCCTGGCCGTGGCGGATATCCAGAAGATCATTTTCAAACTGAAAGCCAAAGGCATCGGCGTGATCATTTCCGATCATAACGTCCGGGAAACGCTTTCCGTCTGCAGCAGGGCCTACATTGTCAACGAGGGGAAAATTCTCGTTGAGGGAGACCCTGAGACGATCGCGAATTGCGAAGCGGCGCGAAAAATCTATTTTGGCGAGGATTTTTACCTGTAAAATGGCCTTCGAGCTGAAGCAGAATCTGAAACTGACCCAGCAGCTGATCATGACGCCGCAGTTGCAGCAGGCGATCAAGCTGTTGCAGCTCTCCCGCCTCGAACTGGTCGATACCATCAATCAGGAGATGGAGGAAAATCCGCTCCTTGAAGAGATTTCAGCGGAAGACGAACAGGAGCGGATGACGGATACCGAAGCGGATGGGATTCCGGTCGTTGAACGGGAAGAGATCAAAGCCATCGACCGCATGGACGAACTGACCGGTGAGGGAGACGGCAGGGAAGATTTTGACTGGAATGGCTATCTCGAAGATTACGGACCGGTGGGGATCACCTATGACCGCCTCGACAGCGAGGCCCCGCCCTGGGAAAATATGCTGACGGCCCTTCCTTCCCTGACGGATCACCTGATGTGGCAGCTGAAACTGACCCGCTGCTCCGAGCAGGAAGCGAGAATCGGCGAACAGATCATCGGAAACCTGGACCAGAATGGATACCTGACCGTGGATGTAGAGGAAATCGCCCTCTCGGAGAAGGTTGAGGCGGGGTGCGTTGAAGAAATGCTCAAGAGAATACAGGAATTCGATCCGCCGGGGATTGCCGCCCGGGATTTGAAGGAGTGTCTATTGATTCAGGCGCGCCTGCTCGAACTTCACAACCCGTTGGCCGAAGGCATCATCCGGGAGCATCTGCGAGACCTGGAACTGAAGAATTACACCCATATTGCCAGAAAAATGAAGTATCCCCTTTCCGATGTGCTCCATGCCGTCCAACTGATCAGCAACATGGATCCGAAGCCGGGCAGGATCTACAGCGAGGAAAGGATCCAGTCGATCATTCCGGATGTCTATGTTTTCAAATCCGGGGACGACTACAAAATCGTTCTGAATGATGACGGCCTTCCGCGGTTGAGAATCAGCAACTTTTACCGGGAAATCATGATGGCGGGCAACGCCAGCGCCGATCAGGAAAACGGGAAAAAGTATGTCAAGGAAAAGGTTCAATCGGCAACCTGGCTGATTAAAAGCATCCAGCAGCGGCAAAAGACCATTTATCGGGTGGCGGAGAGCATCGTCGAACATCAGAAGGATTTTTTCGAGAAAGGGATTCAATACCTGAAACCGTTGATACTCCGCGATATTGCCGATGATGTCCGGATGCATGAATCGACCATCAGCCGTGTGGTCACCAACAAGTATATGCAAACGCCCAGGGGTATCTTCGAACTCAAGTATTTTTTCAGCAGCGGCATCAGCCGGTCAAACGGCGACGATATCGCCTCCAAAAGCGTGAAGGAAGAAATCCGGAGAATTGTCGGCGGGGAAAACCCCAGAAATCCCTACAGTGACAACGAGATTGTCGAGCTGCTCGATAAAGTGGGGATATCGATTGCCCGAAGGACTGTTGCCAAGTACAGGGAAGGCATGAGAATTCTGCCTTCTTCGCGGAGAAAAAAGTTGTTTTGATCCAGATGGGTGTTGACTTTTCGAAACAACGAAAATACATTTGTAAGTCTTGCGCGTTCGGCGTTGCCCGGCTGATATTTCGACCGGCGCGCACGAGGATGCGTCGTGGGGCCAGGTCATTATAACAGGAGGACAGGTTTATGAAGATTTCTGTAACATTCAGGAATGCAGAGGGAGAAAGTTGGCAGAAGGAGTATGTGGATGATCGCTTGAAAAAAATGAAGAAGTACATTGATCGTCCCGTTGAAGCGCATGTGGTTCTCTCCGTTGAAAAGTTCAGGAATGTAGCGGAAGTGAATTTGATGGCCGACGGTCTGAATGTGAACGCGAAAGAAGAGTCGAAAGACATGCATCTCGCGATTGATAATGCCATTGAAAAAATCGAGCGTCAACTGAAGAAGCGAAAGGAAAAAATCAGGGGTCACAAAACCAACTTGACCCGCTCCGAAGGAATCACCGCTGTTTCCGGCCTGCCGGAGGAGGCGGAGGAGTCGTTGGATTCAAGGGTGGTCGAAACGAGGAGAATTGTTTTGAAGCCCATGTCCCTGGACGACGCCATGATGGAGATCGAGGACTCCAAGAACCGGTTTATCATGTATCGGGATGCGCTGACGGAAAATGTCAGTCTGATCTATCGGCGTGACGACGGTCTTTTTGCGCTCATCGAGACAAACAGCTGATCACCGGGGAAGGGCGCATGAAAATCATCGACATGCTGAACATCGAGGATATCCTGACGGACTTGAGGTCCGACAACAAGGAGGATGTCCTCAGGGAATTGGTCCAGCCGCTTGTCAAAGGACCCCGGAACGTGGATGCCGATGCCACTGTCCATGCGCTGCATGAAAGAGAACGACTGGGCAGCACGGGCATCGGTGATGGAATTGCCATTCCCCATGGAAAAATCCAGGGACTGGACAGGCTCGTCCTCGCTTTTGGCCGCAGCGCAGCGGGGATCAGCTTTGATGCGATGGACGGCAAGCCGGTCCACCTGTTCTTTTTGTTGATTGCGCCGGAAAATTCAGCGGGACTGCACCTCAAGGCATTGGCCAAGATATCGAAAATGCTGAAGGACGGGGCTTTTCGGATAAAGCTGATGACCGCCCGGACGAGGGAAGACCTCTTCAAGATCATCGCGGATCAGGATGATCTCATATCATGAACGGTGCTGCGTTGTTCCAGGATCATGCCGGTTGTGACGATCGAAGATCTGCTGCGCGGTGCGGAACATAGGCTGGGCCTGCCGGACACGAGCGACTTGCCGGGGTTGAGGCGGCGCGTGGCCCAGGCCCGGGTCCAGTCTCTGGAAGACCGTAATCCGCAGCAACTGCTTCCGGGTGTCGCATTGATCATCCCCGTTCCGATTCTTTCCCGCTGGACGCGCCATCCGGAAGAACGCATTCGCGTCCTGAAAATCATCTCCTCCTTGCGCATTCCCGTCCTGTTTCTTCCCCGGTCGCGCCGTGTTCCAGGTTATTTCGAGCCGCTGATCGGGCAAAACCGGATTTGCGTGATGCCGTCGGTTCATGATGCGTTCCTGCTGGAGAGCCGTCTCAGGGGCCGGCTTCGGGAAAAGATCGAGCGGATCTGCTACGTGCACGGTGTACTTCTGAACCTCTTCGGCAGAGGGGTTCTGATCGCGGGAGACAGCGGCATGGGGAAAACCACGCTGGGCATGGAACTGGCGCGGCGGGGCCATCACTGGGTGGCCGACGACATCATCGAGATCGAGAGAAGAGGATGCCGCCTTCATGCACGCGGCCATCGGCGGTCGCGCAACCTGGTTCATGTGAAAGCATCGGGAATCACCCCGATCAGACGTCTGATTCGGCATCGGAGCCGGCTGCCTGAAACGGTTCTCGATCTGATCCTTGAACTGGTCCGGAACAAGCGTGCGCCCGGCGCCTCAACCCGTGAAAAAGAGCCCCGTGAGATTCTGGATATCGCTGTGCCCCGCCTCAAGCTGGCCGTGGCATGCGGGCGATACGCGGACGTTTCGCAGGCCGAACGGGCTGTTCACTCCTTTTTCAAAGGCAGGGAGGAAAAATGAAAACCCTTCGCGTGGTCATCATTACGGGCATGTCCGGTTCAGGGAAGACGACGGCCCTGAGGGCGCTCGAAGATATCGGCTACTTCTGTGTCGACAATCTTCCGGTGATCCTGCTTCCTGACTTTCTCGCAATCCAGTCCGACGCGTCGAAAGATGTCTCGAAGGTTGCGATGGTGATGGACCTGAGGGAAAGAAGCTTTCTGCAAAGCTACACCAAGATCTTCAAGGAGCTGAACCGGAAGGGGTACAAGATCGAAATTCTTTTTCTGGATGCCGCCGACGATGCCCTGCTCCATCGTTTCAGTGAAACCAGGCGAACCCACCCCCTGTCCCTGCGCGGGTCCGTGATGGAAGGCATCCTCAGCGAGCGGAGCCAACTATCTCCCCTGAAGCAGATGGCCGACAAGGTTCTCGACACGACTTCCCTGAATGTCCATCAGCTCAAGGACGCCGTACAGAGGCACTTTCTAGGCACCGCTTCACGGAGAATGGTCATTCATGTCACATCTTTCGGCTATCGATACGGATTGCCCGCCGATGCCGATATGGTTCTGGATGTTCGTTTTCTTCCGAATCCCTATTTTATCGAGGAACTGAAACCCCATAACGGGCATCACGCCACGGTTCGCCGGTACGTTCTTGAATTTGAGGAGAGCCGGGTTTTTATCCGGAAGCTTTTCGAACTGATGGAATTTCTTGTCCCGCTCTACGAGAAGGAGGGAAAGGCCCGGTTCAACATCGCCGTCGGATGCACCGGCGGAAGGCACCGGTCGGTCGTGATGGCCAATGAACTGGTGGCTCATTTCAGCGGCAAGGACTTTTTCGTCAGCATCAGCCACCGGGACATCAGCAAAAGCTGAAATCGAAAATCCCCGGCCGGCACGCGGTTTTCGAGGCGCCGGCCGGTGTCCAAACCCGGATGCTGGAATTCAATTGGCCTGGGCGATTTTTTTCGTGACATTGTCGGCAATCCAGTGGGGGTCCCACCACTCCTGGGGATTGACGAAACGGTCGCCTACGATCATGGAAAAATGCAGATGGTCACCCCCGGCCAGGCCGGTAAGGCCGGAGTTTCCGATCTGATCGCCTTTCTTCACCGGCTGTCCCGTCTGGGTGCGGATCGACGACAGGTGCGCGTACAGGGAAAACAGGCCCAATCCGTGGTCGATGATCAGGGCACTGCCGTAGATTCCGAGTGGACCGGCAAAAACGACGGTGCCGTCGTTCGCCGCCTCAATCGGGGCATGTTCTGTGGACGCAAGGTCGACGCCCTCGTGAAGGCTTTCGCCGATCGCTTTTCCCTGGTATAGGTAGGTTCGCGCGTCGCCGAAGAGCGCCATCGGAGACGCATTTTTCATTCTCAGGAATGTCTCCTGCCAGAGCTGTCTGGGTTCGCTTTTCCGGGTGATGGCCTGAATGGCTTTCAGGTTGTCCTGCCGCATCTGCCCGTTCACATGGATGAACGTTTCCAGCATCGTTTTGCCCCGAAGTTCCGGGTTGGAAATTTGAAAATCGGGCATTTTCTGCTGCAGGAAAGCGTCCGACAGGTTCATTGGGTCGGAACGGAACTTCTTGACCTTGATCAGGTGCGGCAGAGACAGGGAAGCCTCGTTGGAGGCCGTGTCCCGGGCAAAGATCTTGATGCGTGTTATACCCTGCCTGGCGTCGACCGGGAGGGCAAAATAGACGAGCTGGAAGAGCTTGCCCGAAAGCGTGACGGGATAACTCGGGAAGAACTGGTTGTCCACCATCACTCCGCTCGTCACCGTGGGCTCGGATGTTCGGAAGAGAGTGACGCAGGTCCCGCCGGGGTTGATGATGTTCTGCGGGTTCTGAGGGTAAATCTGGGGCGGTGTCAAGTCGATCGTCACCGGCCTGCTGATCCGGGTTTCATTTTTGAACAGCGAATAATCGACGGCTTTGAGCTGAAGGATGGCGGGTCCGTCATGCATCTTCATTTCGTAGGGATCCACCGTCAGGGACAGGATTTTACGGCTTGTTTTTTTCTCTGGATAACGGATGGAAGAAAGCGGGTAGGATCTGTCGTCCTGGACGATGACGGCCGCTGTTTCCCGAAGGCCGCTTCCCTGGTCGGAAAAGGTGATTTCCATGACTTTCTGCCGTCCGATGGCGACCAGATCCTCGGAAAGCCGGATCTCCGGCTTGCCGATTTCAAAATAGCTGCCGAACAGGAAAAAACCGCCTGTCAGTGCGATGACGACGGCAAAGACGATGACATAGCGAAAGAAATGCTTGTTCATGGAACGACCCCTTCATGCGATTTCGATTTGCGGCGCCACATATAAATGATTTGTCTTTGCCATTGCAAGCCAAAAAAGCCCATGAGGATTAACTCCTTGATGTTGGATTGAAGAATTGCTATATTTTATCATCGGCTGCGGCCATTCGGAAAGCGTTCCGCGGCAGAGGGGAAGGACGGCCTTGATGAAAGGGAAAAACATATTGCTCGGCGTAACGGGCGGGATTGCCGCCTACAAGTCGGCGGAACTGGTCAGGCTGTTCATCCGGGACGGCGCCCGGGTCAAGGTGATGATGACGAAGAACGCACAGGAATTCATCACCCCCCTGACACTGCAGACCCTTTCCGGACAACCTGTCTATCGGGAAACTTTTTCGCTGATTCGGGATTTCGATATAGCCCACATGGCCCTGGCGGAGGAAGCGGACGTTGTCGTCATCGCCCCGGCCACGGCAAATGTCATCGGGAAGATTGCCTCCGGTCTGGCCGATGATCTTCTCACCACGGTGGTCATGGCAACGAAAGCGCCGGTCCTTCTCTGTCCGGCCATGAACACCCGCATGTATGAAAACGTCATCGTCCAGGAAAACATGAGGAAGCTGGCCGAACGGGGATACCATTTGATGGAGCCGGGCGCCGGCGAACTGGCCTGCAAATCCGAAGGGGCGGGGAGGCTGCCGGATCCGCCGGACATCCTGGAAGAGGTGAAGTCCATTCTGACGGTGAAAGACCTTGCCGGAGAAACCGTCCTGGTCACGGCCGGGCCGACCCGGGAGCCATTCGATCCCGTCCGGTTCATCACGAATTATTCGACGGGAAAGATGGGCTATGCTCTGGCCGCCAGGGCAAGGCGGCGGGGCGCATCGGTGATCCTGGTCAGCGGACCCACGTCGCTGCCCGTTCCCGAAGGGATTGTCTTCTTGCCCGTCTCCAGCGCCGCCGAGATGCGGGATGCCGTCATGAGGAATCTGGAGAAGGCCACCATCGTCATCAAATCCGCGGCAGTGGCCGATTATCGTCCATCCGTTTGCACAGGGGAAAAAATCAAGAAGAAAAACGGGTCGCTTTCCCTCAATCTGGAGAGGAATCCCGACATTGTCGCCGAAATCGGGAAAAAGAAGAAACATCGGATACTGGTCGGTTTTGCCATGGAATCGGAAGACCTGGTCGAGAATGCGAAAGCGAAGCTGCTGGCAAAAAACATGGATCTGATCGTGGCAAACGACCTGAAACAGGAAGGCGCCGGATTCCAGTCGGACACCAATATCGTGAAAATCCTGGACCGGGAGGGCGGCATGGAAGAATTGCCGCTGATGGACAAAGCGGATGTGGCGGAACGGATCCTGGACCGGGCAAAGGAATTGATCGCCCGCCGCACGAAGACTTGAGCCGCGCCTGATGGACGAGACGAAGGAAACCTGTGCCTTGACGGAAAGCAGCGATCCCGGCTGGGAATTGCTGGCGCTGGTCGCGTCCCTTCGGGCGCGCGTCCGTCTGGATCGTGAATTGAAGCGGGGGACTTCCTATCTGCGCATGACGGCGGGCGGCCGGATGGCCGAAGCCGCGAACGGCGCGCCGGATGCCGCCGCCGCGGCGCCGACACTTCAGGATGTGCGCAAGGAATTGGGGGACTGCCGCCGCTGTCCCCTGCACCGGACACGGACCCATCTTGTCTTCGGGGAGGGAAGTCCTCAGGCTGTCCTTGCTTTTGTCGGGGAGGCGCCGGGCGCCGATGAAGATGTGCAGGGGAGGCCCTTTGTGGGAAAAGCCGGACAGCTTCTCAACCGGATCGTCGAGGCCATGGGGATGACCCGTCACGATGTTTACATCTGCAACATCCTGAAGTGCCGTCCCCCCGCCAACCGGAACCCGAAGCCGGAAGAGATCATGTCCTGCGAGCCTTTTCTGGTCAAGCAGCTCGAATCCCTGAAGCCGAAAGTCATTTGCGCCCTGGGGACCTTTGCGGCGCAAGCGCTTCTCAAGACCGAGATTCCAATAACCCGTCTCCGCGGCCGCTTTCAAGCCTACCAGGGGATACCGCTCATGCCCACCTACCATCCCGCTTATCTGCTGCGGAATCCCGGGGCGAAAAAGCAGGTTTGGGAGGATATGCAGATGATCATGAAAATACTGTGAGGTCCGGCATGTTCAGGAAGCGATTCGCCACGGTGATGTTCGTTCTCTTCGGGATGCTCCTTCCGCTCCTTTTCCCGAACCCCTCCACCGGCGTAGACAAGAAGCCCGTATATCACGTCATCACGGTTGCCGCGACGATCTCGCCGCCGATCGCCACGTATGTCCTGCAGCGCATCGAGGAGGCGTCGAAGGAGGGCGCGGAAGGGCTGATCATTCTCCTCGACACGCCGGGCGGCCTCGACCTGGCCATGCGGGACATCGCCAAGGGCATCCTGAACGCGCCCCTGCCGGTCATCGTTTATGTTTCCCCCTCGGGCGCCAGGGCGGCTTCTGCGGGCGTCATCGTCACGATTGCCGCCCATGTCGCGGCCATGGCTCCGGGCACGAACATCGGGGCGGCCCATCCCGTCGGCATCGGGATCGGCGGCGGCATGGACAAGACGATGAAGGAGAAAGTGGAGAACGATGCCGTGGCGTATGTCGTCGGCATCGCGAAGAAGCGGGGCAAAAACGAGGAGTGGGTTGAAAAAGCGGTCCGGAAGAGCGTGTCCATAACGGCCGAGGAAGCGCTGCGGCTTCAGGTGATCGACTTCGTGGCGGCGGATCTGAACCGGTTGCTGGATCAGATCGACGGCCGTGAGGTGTCCCTGGAAAAGGGCAGGAAGGTACTGAAGGCAAAAGGAGCGCTGGTCCGGGAAAAGAAAATGGGGATCCGTCAGGGCGTGCTGGCCGCGCTCAGCGACCCCAACATTGCCTATATTCTCTTTCTGCTGGGCCTGGCCGGGCTTTACTTCGAGTTTGCACACCCCGGCGTCATCCTTCCCGGCGTGGTCGGAGGCATCTCGCTGATCCTCGCATTTTTCGCCATGCAGACCCTGCCGGTCAATTACGCGGGAGTGCTCCTGATCCTGTTCGCGATTATCCTGTTCATCGCGGAGGTGAAGGTCATGAGCCACGGCATTTTGACCATCGGCGGCATCGTTTCTATGGTCATGGGGTCCCTGCTGCTCTTCGATTCGCCGGACCCGGCATTGCAGGTCTCCCTTCGGGTCATGATCCCGGCCCTGGCGGTCGTTTCCGTGTTTTTCGCCGGGGTAATCGCTCTGGTCGTGAAGGCGCAGATGCGGAAGCGTCACACGGGCAGCGAGGGCATGATGGGCGCCGTCGGCGAGGCGGTCACGGATATCCATGAAACGGGGAAGGTCTTCGTGCACGGGGAATACTGGAACGCCTGGAGCGAGAAATTCGTGGAGCAGGGGAAGCGGATCCGCGTGGTCGAGGTGGAAGCCCTCAGGATAAAGGTCGAAGAATCATCATAAAGGAGGATTCAACATGTATACGATTACGGTACTCGTCATTCTGGTTGTCATGTTTCTGGCTGCCGCCATCCGGATCCTGAACGAATATGAACGGGCCGTTATTTTCCGTCTCGGGCGCGTCATCGATCAGAAGGGGCCGGGGTTGATCATCCTGATCCCGGTGGTCGACAAGATGGTGAAAGTGGACATGCGGACCATCACCCTGGACGTCCCACCGCAGGACGTGATCACACGGGACAACGTCTCGATCAAGGTCAACGCAGTCGTTTATTTCCGCGTCATGGACGCGAATTCCGCCGTGATCGATGTGGAAAACTATCTCTACGCGACGTCGCAGCTCGCCCAGACGACATTGAGGAGCGTCTGCGGGCAGGTGGAACTGGACGAGATCCTCTCCAAGCGGGAGAAGATCAACCTGCACCTGCAGGAGATTCTGGACCGCAGCACCGACTCGTGGGGCATCAAGGTTTCTCTGGTGGAGGTGAAACAGATCGACCTGCCGGAGGAAATGAAGCGGGCCATCGCGAAGCAGGCGGAGGCGGAACGGGAGCGGCGCGCGAAAGTCATCAACGCTGAAGGCGAGTTCCAGGCGGCCCAAAAGCTGATTGAAGCCGCCGCGTTGATGGAAACCCAGCCGATGTCGCTGCAGCTTCGGTATCTCCAGACCCTCAACCAGATCGCTTCGGAAAACAACTCGACGACGCTTTTTCCCGTGCCGATCGATCTGTTCAAGCCGTTTTTGAAGCTGGCTGAAAAATGAGAATCGGGAGAATAAAATCGGTTGCGGAAGGCCATCCTTCATGGACCGGCGCAGGGTCTGGAAGGACCGGCCGGCGGAACCGGTTCACGGAAAAGAGCGGGGGCTGAAGTGGATCGAAGGGAAAAACAGCACATCTTAACAGGGGGGCTGATCCTCATCACCGTGGGCATTCTGATCATCCTGAGCAAGACCACGGCCTTCGGTTTCAGCAAGAGCTGGCCTGTCCTCCTGATTGTGATCGGCATCGGCGCCCTGGCCCAGCGTTTCCGGGACCTGGGGGGATGGGTCCTCATGGCCGCCGGTGCGGTTCTGCTGGTGAATTACAACTGGGGACTGGATGCCCGGCTCATCTCCGCCTACCTGCTGCCGGTTGCGCTCATCGTGCTCGGTCTGGCCGTCCTCCGCAAGTATTTCAAGGGAAAGTCCTGATGGCGGCGGAGAAAACCCTGGTTCTGTGCGATTTCGACGGCACGGCCAGCATGGTCGATGTGGGCAACATGCTGCTGGACCGCTTTACCGCGAACGGATGGGAGGAGATTGACCGGGATTATTGCGAGGGCAGGATCGGATCCCGGGTTGCCTATGCCAGAATCGCCCCCCTGTTTCGGGGAGACCGGGACGGGATGCTCGCCTATGTCTTCGAAAAGGCATCGCTGGACCCCTTCTTCAGAGATTTTCTTGACTACTGCAGGCAGGTCGGCGTGGATCTCAAGATCCTTTCCGATGGCCTGGATTTTTATATCGAGGCGATCCTGCGGAAAAGCGGCCTGACGGACATCGAATATTTTGCCAACTTCGTCACCTTTCGGGCTGACGGGGGGATTTCCATCGAATTCCCTCAGCCCAGCCCCGACTGCGGTAAATGCGGGAATTGCAAAAGCCGGATCGTTGCACGCTACCGGCCCCTGTATGACCGGATCATCTACATCGGTGACGGTTATTCCGATGTGTGCCCCGCAAAACACGCGGACCTCGTCTTCGCCAAGAGCATTCTGTTCGAAAAATGTTCGGTGAACGGAACCCCCTGCATTCATTACGATCACTTCGGCGAAATTCGGAACGTTCTGGAGCGGCGCATCCGTTCAGGTTTCACCGATGGGAGGCCGCGGACGCCTGCCGGCTGACACTGGCGAATCCCTGATCGAGCAGTTTTACCGTTTCCCGGAAGCGAATTCCGGGGGTGCGGGCACCCATCAGGAGGGCGATCAGCCGGGTTTCCCCCTGTCTTGCCGTGGCGATGATGTGGTAGCCGGCCGCATGGACGTAGCCGGTCTTCAGTCCGTCCGTATTCGGATACCTCCTCAGCAGGAGGTTGTGATTGTACTGCGTGATGTTGTGATAGGTGTAAGACTGCATCGCGTGGATCCGAAGGGATTGCGGAAAGCGGCGGATATACTCGCGTGAGAGCTTTGCCATGTCCCGCGCGGTGGTCCGCTGTCCCTTGGCGGGAAGGCCGTGGGGGTTTTTGAAAGCGCTGCGGCTCATCCCCAACTGGCGGGCCTTTAAGTTCATTTTCCTGACGAAGGCATCTTCGGTGCCGCCCACGTGCTCCGCCAAGGCCACGGATGCGTCATTTGCCGAAACAACGGACATTCCTTTGATCAACTCGTCCAGCCGGACCTCGCTGCCCGGGTCAACAAACATCCTCGATCCGCCGGTCCGCCAGGCTTTTTTGCTGACTTTGACGGGGTCCTGGAACCGTGCCTTTCCTTCATCGATGGCTTCGTATATTAGGTAGAGGGACAAAATTTTCGTGATCGACGCAGGCTGTAGCGGCCGGTCGGCGTCTTTTTGAAAGAGAATTTCGCCGGTGGCGGCGTTCATCACGATGGCCGACTGGTATTCCGGCTGGCGCTGCCGGCGCGGCTTCGCCTGCACGTCCGGCACGGCGGCAAGCAGGAGCAGAAGCGCGCAGGCCAGGAGGATCGCAAACCGCCTGTCTATTTTGCTGGTTCCCGGATGGTTCATTTCGTGATCTGTCCTATATCAGGGCCAGTTGATCGGCCACCGCCAGCCCGGTTCGGGTCGGCCTGATCCTGCAGCCGCTGATTTCAATCAGCCCGGCGGCAGCAAGCCACTGCAGGGAGTCTCTTTTCCCCGCGAGGGGATTGCAGGGATATTTTTCCTCGAAATCGCACAAATCGATGCCCCGCCGGGTTCGCAAAGCAAGGAACAGGGCTTCCATCCCCAGCTGTTCCGCAGTGAGAATTTCGCAGTCTTCTACAGGCGCCCGGCCGTTCCGGAGTGCGTCGGTATACCTTTCGACAGACCGGTGGTTCCACCACCGCTTTCCCCGGCAGAAGGAGTGCGCGGACGGTCCGACGCCGAGGTAGGGTTGGTGCTGCCAGTACTTCTGGTTGTGCCTCGAGAGCAGAGAGGCGCTTCCGGCGAAATTGGACACTTCGTAGTGGATGTAACCCGCATTTTCCAGTATGTCCGCCGTTGTGAAAAAAAATTCCGCTTGGGCGGCTTCCCCGTTAAGAGCAAAGAGGTTTTCAGCGAATTTCCGTCCCAGCGGTGTGTCCGCTTCCAGCGTCAGCTGATAACAGGAGAGGTGGTGCGGACGGAAGGACAGCGCCCGGGACAATGTCTCCCGCCACATGGCGACCGTCTGACCCGGAATGCCGTAGATCAGATCCACGCCGATGTTGTCGAAGCCGGCCGCGAAGGCATTTTCCACCGCATCGACGGCCTGCCGACTGCTGTGCCGGCGTCCCAGAAAGCGGAGGAGCCGGTCGTCAAAAGACTGGATGCCGATATTGAGGCGGTTGACCCCGGAAAGGCGGAGGGATACGAGGTGGGCGGCTTCGGCATCCCCTGGATTCACCTCGACGGTGATTTCCGGTTCCGGCAGGATCGCGTAATTCCTCGCGACTGCCGTCAGGATGTCTGCGATGATGCGAACGGGCAGGATGGAAGGTGTTCCGCCGCCGATGTATATGGTGTCAAAAAATTCGAATTCATGGACATACAGAGACAATTCCTGGACCAGCCAATGAATGAACGGCGAGGGGTCACGATCGGGGACGATGGAGTAAAAATTGCAATACGCGCATTTCTGACGGCAGAAGGGGATGTGGATGTAGAGGCCGGCCGGCGACATGCCCCTAACTCGCGTCGGACTTGAGAACGGCGAGGAAGGCGCTCTGGGGAATGCTCACCGAACCGATCATCTTCATCCGTTTCTTGCCTTTTTTCTGTTTCTCCAGAAGCTTTCTTTTTCGGGTGATATCGCCCCCGTAGCACTTTGCCGTGACGTCCTTTCGGAAAGGGGAGATGGTTGTTCTCGAGATGATTTCCCCTCCGACGACGCCCTGGATGGCGATCTTGAACATCTGGCGCGGGATCTCCTCTTTCAGCCGCTCGCAGGCCTGAAGGCCCCTTGCGCGCGCCCGTTCCCGGTGGACAATCTGGGAGAGGGCATCGACCTTTTCGCCGTTGACGAGGATGTCCAGCAGCACAAGCTGGCTTTCCCGGTAGTCGATGACGTCATAGTCGAACGATCCGTAACCCTGGGTCACGGATTTGAAGCGGTCGTAGAAGTCGTAGATGACTTCGGCCAGAGGCATCTCGAAGATCAGTTCGGTCCGCCCCGGCCCGGTGTAGGTCAGCGCGGAATTGGCGCCGCGCTTTTCCATACAAAGCTTCATGACGGCGCCGAGATAACGGTCCGGCATCATCATGGCGGCGCGGATGTAGGGCTCCTCGCATTTTGCGATCGAGACCGGGTCCGGATAATGGGCGGGGTTGTCGACCTCCAGGACGGTTCCGTCCTTCAGGGTGAACCTAAAGCGGACGCTGGGGACGGACAGGATGATGGACAGATCGTATTCCCGTTCCAGCCGCTCCTGGACGATGTCGAGGTGCAGCAGACCCAGAAAACCGCATCGGAATCCCTGCCCCAGGGCCACGGAGGAGTCCTTCTGGTAAATGAAGGAGGCGTCATTCAGCTTGAATTTTTCCAGGGAATCCGCCAGGTCTTCGTAGTCGTCGGAGGCGATGGGATAGATCGAAGCGTAAACGACCGGCTTGACCTCCTTGAAGCCGGGCAGCGGTTTTTCGCAGGGGCGGTTTTCCAGGGTGATCGTGTCTCCGGTTCGGACGTCGGACACCGTTTTGACGCCGGCAATGATGTAGCCGACTTCACCGGCGCTCAGAGATGGGCGCTTCTCACGGTTCAGGAGAAAATGGCCGACCTCCTCGACCCTGTAGAGGGCATTGTTGAACATCAGGCGGATGGTGTCCCCCGCTTTCACCTGTCCGGCAAAGACGCGGCAATAGATCACCGTTCCCCTGAAGGGATCATAGTGCGCGTCGAAAATCAGCGCCGCAAGCGGCGCGGCCGGATCGCCGGCCGGAGGCGGGATTCGCCGGACAACGGCTTCAAGGATTTCCGCAATCCCCGTGCCCTCTTTTGCGGAACACTGCAGATGGCTCTCCGCGTTTAGTCCGAGTTCCGTTTCGATCTGTCCGATCACGCGCTCCACATCCGCGGAAGGCAGGTCGATCTTGTTGATGACCGGGATAATTTCCAGATCGTGTTCCATGGCCAGGTAGAGATTGGCCAGGGTCTGGGCCTGGACCCCCTGGGCGGCGTCGATGAGGAGCAGGACGCCCTCGCAGGAGGCAAGTGACCGGGAGACCTCGTAGGAAAAATCCACGTGGCCGGGGGTGTCGATCAGGTTGAGGGCATAGTTCTTTCCGTCCCGGGCTTTGTAAGGCAGGCAGATCGCCTGACTCTTGATGGTGATCCCCCGCTCTCTTTCAATCTCCATGTTGTCCAGGATCTGGTCCTTGAAGTTCCGGTCGTTCACCACCCCGGTGTATTGGATCAAACGGTCCGCGAGCGTTGACTTGCCGTGGTCGATGTGGGCGATGATGCTGAAATTGCGAATGTGTTCCATCAATGAACCTAAAAAAGCCCTCCCGTGGTTCGGAGGGCTTTTCATATATTTCTTCCGTCACGTTCTGTCTATGCCAGCTTTTTCTGAAGGTCTTCAGACACTTCCTTGACACCGGGCAGGCCGTCGACGCCGATTACTTTGACCCTTTCCTTAAAATAGTTCACGCCGGCCAGCGTTCCGGTTTTGGTGTCGTAGTAGATGTCATGACGCTTGCCGATCGCCGTTTCGTCCTGGTCGTCGGCGCGGGTGGTCAGCGTCTCGCAGCCGCAGACGCGGCACACCATCTTTCCGTCCTTCAGGGCCGGTTTGATGGCATCGATGAAGATGTTGTTCGGATGGTTGTTGTCCTGGGCGCACAGCCGCCTCCCCATGATCCGGTTCTTGGAGGTCTGCCGGTCCAGGATGATCTCGATCACATAGTCCAGCTTGATATTTTCCTTCACGAGGGCATTCCAGAGCGCCTCCGCCTGGGCCAGATTTCTCGGGAAACCGTCCAGAAGCCAGCCTTTCTTGCAGTCGTCTTCCTTCAGCCGGTTCAGGATCATCGGGACGGTGATCTCATCGGGAACGAGTTCCCCCCGGTCGATGTAGCCTTTGGCCTTTTTGCCCAGTTCCGTCCCATTCTTGATGTTTTCCCGGAAGATCACGCCGGTTTCAATGTGGGACACGCCGAATTTCTTCTGCACGACCGCGCCCTGGGTTCCTTTGCCGCTTCCATTGGGTCCAAAAATGAGGATGTTCATGCTGTCCAGCTCCTTTCGAGAGATCCATGATAAAGTCGGCCCCTTATAATGGATTGTTCCCATTTTCGCAATGACAAAATATCTCGCCTCCGGTCCGGGGAAGACCATGCAAAATCGGGATGCCTGAGGCGCGGCGGACCGCCGCGCCGATCAGTGTCCTCAGGTTGTGCCGCAGCTCGTGGCCGCGCAGGAGGTGCAGCCCGATTTCCCTCCTGCGAAGGCGGACATCATTTTCCGGGTATTTCTGGATTTGCAGGCCGGGCAGGCAGGCTTCTGATTTTCGTCTGTGGATCGAAAAAGGACCTCAAATTCATTTTGGCATTTCTTGCACTGGAATTCATAGATCGGCATCGCGCTGTCTCCATCTTTATTTCTCACATGCAATTTAGGCAAAGCACGGTCAAATGTCAAGAAAAGTCAAACAGGAATACCTTTGACAAGCCTTTTCGACTCTGTTAATAAAGTGTACGTTTCAAGAACCGGGTTCGAAAGATCAACGGACGCAATAAAAAACCGAGATGGAGGGATTTTATGACGAAAGGAAAAGGGGATTATTCGACGAAGCAATTCTTTTTAATGTGCACGGTCTTTTTAATCGGCGCGGCGTTCATCGTTTCATTCGGAGCGTCGGCTGCCTGGGCCGCCAAGGCGGAGGCGCAGAAGGCAGCCGCAGTCCTGGTTGATCTCAACACCGCCTCCGAAAAAGAGCTGGAGGCCATCAAGGGGGTCGGTCCGGCAACGGCCAAGAAGATCATCGCGGGCCGTCCCTACAAGTCCGTGGACGAGCTTTCCAAAGCGGGATTGAACGCAAAGGCCATTGAAGGAATCAAGCCCTATGTCGCCGTCGGCAAGGCGCAGGCGGCGCCGGCCAAACCTGCCGTTCCCGCGGCTGCGGCGAAAACGGAGACGACCAAGCCCGCTAAGGAAGCCAAGACGGCGGCTAAACCTTCTGCCGCAGCGGCCAAACTGGCTCCCGGCACCAAGATTAATCTCAACACGGCGGATCAGGCCACGCTGGAGAAACTTCCCGAAATCGGTCCGGTCAAGGCAAAGGCGATCATCGCCGGAAGGCCTTACAAGAATGTGGAAGATGTGATGAAGATCAGCGGCGTCAAAGGAAAAACCTTTGACGCCATCAAAGAGTATATCGTTGTCAAATAGTTGCTGCCGCGATTGCATGCAGGTTAGCCGCACCGACATGGAAGCCCCATTCAACAACCTTAAGGAGGAAATTTATGAAAAAGATTCTGATTCTGATTTGCGCTTTTTTCTTCATTGCCGCTGTTGCCTTTGCGGCGGGACCCAAGACCTATCAGGTGACCGGGCCGGTTCTGGAGGTGAACGCGGACACGATCGTCGTTCAGAAGGGCAAGGACAAATGGGAAATCGCCCGTGACGCCGCCACGAAGGTGACCGGCGATCTGAAGGTCGGTTCCAAAGTGACGATCGAATACACGATGAAGGCGGCGACCGTCGAGGTGAAGGACGCCAAGAAGGACGCCAAAAAGGCCGAGCCGAAGAAGAAGTAGCCGAACCTGCGGGACGATTTACCTTGAGACCGGCTGCCCCCGTCGAACCGGGGGCAACCGGTCGTTTCGTAATATTTTTTCAGCAGGATGAAGCCAAGGAGGCCATCATGGGATTGTTCGATAAAATGGTGTCAATGGTTGGGGAAAACCTTTCCGGGGGCACGGAAAATAAAGGGCTGACGGAGCACGTTCTCAATCTGGTCAACAATCCGGAAATCGGCGGTCTTTCGGGGCTGGTCGAGAAATTCAACAGCAACGGCCTGGGTGATATCGTCGCCTCCTGGGTGGGAAAAGGGGCAAATCAGCCTGTTTCCGGTGACCAGATGGCCAGCACCCTGGGCATGGATAAAATCAGCGAGATCGCATCCAGCCTGGGCCTTTCCCGGACCCAGGCGGCAGACGGACTGGCCGCCGTTCTGCCTCAACTGATTGACAAGCTGACTCCGGATGGATCGGTTCCGGAAAACAATGTCCTCCAGCAAGGCTTGGGTCTGCTGGCCAAGCAATTCTTAAAAGGTTGACGGCCAGGGAACTGACATGTCGATCTCAAAGAAAATACAGGGTTTTATAGCCCAGTCGTCCTGGATCCGGAAGATGTTTGAGGAAGGCATCATCCTGAAGAAGCAGTACGGCGCCGACCGGGTCTACGATTTCAGCCTCGGCAACCCCAACATCGACCCACCGCTTCGCTTCGAGGAGCATCTTGAGAGAACGGTCAAGATGGCCGGTCCCGGCAAGCATGCCTACATGCCGAACGCGGGATATCCCGAGACGCGGGCTGCCGTGGCAGCCCACATCAACGCGACGCATGGACTGTCCCTGGCTGCCGAACACATCGTTATGACCTGCGGCGCCGGCGGCGCCCTGAACGTCATCCTGAAAACCCTGCTGGATCCCGGCGACGAGGTGCTGGTTCCTTCGCCGTTTTTCGTGGAGTACCGCTTTTATGTCGACAATGCCGGCGGTATCCTGAAACGGGTCGGAACGAAAGAGGATTTTTCACTCGACCTGAAGGCCATGGCGTCAGCCCTCACCGACAGAACCAAGGTTGTTCTGATCAACTCGCCCAACAACCCGACGGGCAGGGTCTATGACGAAGCCTCGATTCGGGCGCTTGCGGCGCTGATGGAGGAAAAGGGCCGAGCGCTGGGGAGGGCGATCTACCTGGTCTCCGATGAACCGTACGGAGAGATCGTCTATGACGGCGTTCACGTGCCCAGCATCCTGCAGGCCTGTTCGAACGGCATCATCGCGACTTCCTATTCCAAAAGCCTTTCCCTGCCGGGCGAACGGATCGGTTATATTGCCGTCAACCCGCTTCTGTCCGGGATTCAGGATGCGATCGACGGCATGGTTCTCTGCAACCGGATCCTCGGCTTCGTCAATGCGCCGGCCCTGATGCAGCGGGTCATTGCCGGCATACAGGGTCTGTGCGTGGATGTCGGCGAATACCGGCGGAAGCGCGATCTACTCTGCGACGGGCTCGCATCGATCGGCTACAGATTTCACCGGCCCGAGGGGGCCTTCTATCTTTTCCCGAAGACGCCGATCGAGGATGATGTCGCCTTCGTCTCGGCGCTTCAGAAGAGAAGGATTCTCACCGTTCCCGGCAGCGGGTTCGGCGGTCCCGGGCATTTCCGGATCGCTTATTGCGTCGATGACGCCACCATCGTCAATGCCATGAAGGGATTCGAGGAGACCTTCAGGGAATTCACCTGAAACTGAACGGCGACGGAAGCCCGCGGTCCCTTCGGGACGGCGGGCTGGCGCAGCGGGCGATTCGGCATCAATAGCGGATCTCGAAGGCGTCGAAAGATTCGGTGCCCGCTTCTTCCCGCACCTGGACATCGCGAACCTGGGAAAGGCGGGGGCCTTTCCTGCACCAGCGCAGCATGGCCGCGACGGATTCGTCCGCTCCCGCAAAGACGGCTTCCACCCGACCGTCCGGGAGGTTTCTGACCCAGCCGGTCAGGTTCAGGGAGAGGGCCGTCTTCCGCGTCTCGTGGCGGAACGCCACGCCCTGAACGAGGCCGGATAGGGTGACCCGGATCCGTTTCAAGTCATTTCCTTCCGATCAACTCAAGAAAACCGTTTTCATCCAGTATGTTGATCCCCGCGTCCTGAGCTTTCCGCAACTTCGATCCGGGCGATTCGCCGGCAATGACGAAATCCGTGCTTTTCGTGACGGAGTCCGAGCAAGAGCCACCGAGGGATGCGATGATCCGCCGGGCCTCATTGCGGGTCATCCCGCTCAACGTGCCGGTCAGGACAAAGGATTTTCCCGACAGGGGCAGCGGCTGCGCCTGTGGGATTTCCGGTTGCCGGATGGCGACACCGGCCGATTTCAGCTTTTCGATCACCGACCGGTTCGAAAGCTCCTGAAAGAATTTTACGATGCTTGCTGTAACTTCAGGTCCGATATCGCGGATGGCGACCAGGTCGCTCGTGGTTGCCGCCATGATCTCGTCGATGGTTCGGAAAGTCTGGGCGAGAATCCCGGCGGTCCGCTCGCCCACATGTCGAATGCCGAGGGCGAAGAGAAATTTGTCCAGGGGAGGGTTTTTTGATCGTTCGATCGCCTTAATCAAGTTCCCCGCAGATTTATCAGCCATTCGCTCCAGACTGAACAGGTGCTCCGGTTTCAAGGCGTAAAGGTCGGCAGGGTCCCTGATGAAACCCGTTGCCACCAGTCTGGAAACCAGCCGGTCACCGAGCCCTTCGATATCCATCCCGCCCCGGGAGGCAAAATGCTTGATGCACTCCCGGATCTTTGCCGGGCAGGCCATTCCGATGCAGCGGTGCGCAGCCTCGCCCGCCAGCCGCACCACTTTTGATCCGCACTCAGGGCAGGATTCCGGAAACGCAAAAGGTTTCTCCAGACCCGTCCTCCTGGAGGCGACGACCTTAACGACTTCCGGGATCACATCGCCGGCCCGCTGGACCATGACGGTGTCGCCGATCCGGATGTCTTTCCGGTCGATTTCGTCCTGGTTGTGAAGGGTGGCGCGGCTCACGATCACGCCGGCGATGCGGACGGGCCGCATCACGGCAACCGGCGTAAGGACGCCGGTGCGTCCGACCTGAACGACAATATCCTCGATCACGGTCGTTTCCTGGGTGGCCGGAAATTTGCAGGCGATTGCCCAGCGCGGACTCCGCGAGACCGAACCGAGCACGCTTTGAAGCGACAGGTCGTCCACTTTGATGACGATGCCGTCGATTTCGTAGGGGAGTGTGTGGCGGCTTTCCGCCATTTGGTGGTAATAGTCGATGCAGTCCCGAATGCTATCGGCCCGGCGGATGTGGGGGTTGATCGGAAAACCCCATCGGGAGAGCGATTGAAGGGCTTCCCAGTGAGACGGGACGGACGCTCCCCGGATTTCTCCGAGGGCGTAGCAGAAGATGTCGAGGGGTCGTTTCGCCGTTTCCTTGGGGTTCAACTGCCGGAGTGATCCCGCCGCGGCATTGCGGGGATTGGCAAAGGCCGGCTCGCTCGCCGCCAAACGCCGCCGGTTCAGGTTTCGAAACGATTCGGCGTCGATGAAGACCTCGCCCCGAACCTCCATCCTTTCCGGTAACGGCGTTACGGCTGTTTCTTCTCCCTTTCCGTCCGAATCCGAAGCGATCATCATCGGGATGGAGCGGATTGTTTTGAGGTTCTGCGTCACGTCTTCGCCGACTGCACCGTCACCGCGCGTCGCACCGACGGCAAGGACGCCATTCTCATAAACCAGATTGACGGCGACGCCGTCCAGTTTGGGTTCCACGACGAACCGGAGGGCGCTTTCCCCGCCCAGAAGCCGCCGGATCCGTTCCTGAAAATCCAGAATATCCCCGTCGGTGAACGCATTGGCCAGGCTCAACATCGGCGTGGGGTGACGGAAAGTGAGGAATTTTTCCAGGGGGGCTGCGCCGACGCGCCGAGTGGGGGAATCCGGTGAGACCAGCTCGGGGAATCGCTCCTCCAGCGCCAGCAGTTCCCGCATGAGACGGTCGTACTCCGCGTCCGTGATTTCCGGGTCGTCGAGCTGATAGTATCGGTGGCTGTGATGGCGGATCAGGGAATGGAGTTCGCCGATCCGCCTTTCGGCTGTTTCGAGGTCGGTCATTTGATCCGTCTCAAATCGGGTTTCCCCGACTTCGGCGGCGCCGGGGCGCCGGATTCGGATTCGCGGGGCTGGCGTTTGGCAATCTGCTCGTTGAAAATATGGTTCTTGGCCCGGACGGCATTGATCACGAAGAAAATGATGACCGCTTTTTCCCATTCCCGGGAAGCTTCGAAGCGCTCCATCCTGGTCTTGTATTTCTCCCATAAACCGGACAGGGTGGCCTCGTCCAGGCTCAGGATTTGTTCCGCGATTTTTTGCAGGGCGGATTCGATCATGACGGTCGGTCCTTCGGCAGATCAATGCGCCCTCTTTATAGATGCACGCCTCCCGAAATGTCAAACGAAAGATTCCCCGGGCGATCATCCCTCATCTGGGGGGTAAGCTTTTTTCGGTTTATCGGCCTGGGCAAATGTGTTAAGGTTCACTGAAAAAACAGACAGAGCGTTTCGAGGTGAAAGCGGGATGACAAAATCGATGTATGCGCCCTGGCGAATGGCTTATATCAGAAGCGAAAAGCCCACAGGTTGCATTTTCTGCAGGGATTCGATCCGGAAAGACGACCTGATTCTCATTGAGGGGAAGAAGGCCTTTGTCATGCTGAACCGCTATCCCTACATCAGCGGGCATCTCATGGTGATCCCGTTCCGCCATGTTCGGCAGATCGAGGACCTTCATCCCCTCGAAAAGTCGGAAACCCTGGAGCTGATCGAAATTTCCGTGAGATCCCTGAAGGAAGTCATGCGGCCGGAGGGATTCAACATCGGCATGAACCTGGGAAAAGCAGCCGGGGCCGGCGTCGACGACCATCTTCATGTCCACGTTATTCCCCGGTGGAATGGGGACACGAATTTCATGAGCACGGTGGGAAGCATCCGCGTAATCCCGGAAGATCTTTACCGGACAAGGGATTCCCTGCGGCCCTGCTTCAAGAAATATTGCCAGGAGGATTGAAATGAAGCTTTTCTATACGGTCATCGTGGTTCTGGTTATGCTGTTCATTATCACATTTTCGCTGGAGAACACGGAGCCCGTGTCCCTGCAGTATCTGGAGTATCGCATCGTGGTGAAGACCTATATGCTTCTTTTCATCTCCTTTCTCGCCGGAGTTGTCTTTGCGGGTTTCATGGGCATTGTGGAACGGTTCCGGCTGTCCCGGACGATCACGAAATTGAACAAGACCATTCGGGAATTGAGAAGGGATCTGAGGGCCAACGAGGCGCCGCAGCTTCTGGACGACAAGGCGGAGGACCCCGGCGGTGCAAAGAGCGGTTCCCCGATGTCCTGATTCGGCAGCCGAAGATGAAGGGATCCATCCAGCGCCCCGCGTCAGATCATCTCTCCTTTCATGCGCCGAAAAAAGACCTCTCCGGGTTGCGCTTCGCCGCCGACGCCAATCTGGGCAGGCTGGTCACATGGATGCGCATGCTGGGATATGACACGCAGGTCGATCGGGGCAAAGCGGACAGGTGGTTTTTGCGCCGTGCCCGGGAGGAGTCTCGGATTGTCCTGACGCGGAAGCGGGACCTGGCCGAAAGGCAGTTTACGGGCAGGATCCTCGTCATCGCCGCGGACCGAGTTCCGCAGCAGCTCCAAGAGGTTGTCGAACGGTTCGGTCTTCGTCCGGCGCCGGAGATGTTTTTCAGCAGATGCCTGCGGTGTAATCAGGTCCTGGAGAAGGTTGAGAGGGGCGAAGTCGAGAACCGGATTCCCGAATATGTCTATCAAAACACGGACGATTTTCGCGAGTGCCCGCAATGCCGGCGGATCTACTGGCCAGGCACCCACGGCGAGAACGCCCGCCGGTTTCTCAAACGGCACATTCCCGGTCATCCCCCTTGATCTTTTCGATTGCGTGCCGGATCGCAGGGAGGATGACGGAGAGGTTTTCGCGGACGCTCTTCGGGCTGCCCGG
The DNA here is from genome assembly GCA_964460245.1 of uncultured Syntrophaceae bacterium. Classification (GTDB taxonomy): domain Bacteria; phylum Desulfobacterota; class Syntrophia; order Syntrophales; family Fen-1087; genus JAXDBM01. The sequence continues at coordinate 38,730 of CAYWTL010000002.1, forward strand.
CAGGTTGACGATCAGCGTCCGGCCCCGGATGCCGGCAACGGCCCGCGAGATCAGGGCATGAGGCGTGACTCGATGGCTTTCCCGGCGCATGGCTTCCGCCATGCCGGGGACCTCCCGGTCGATGACCGCCATCGTGGCGTCCGGCGTCACGTCCCTCGGGGAAACGCCGGTCCCGCCGGTCGTGACGACCAGGTCCATTTTCCGGCAATCGGCGAAATCGATGAGCGATTCCCGGATCGGATCGATCTCATCCGGCACGATTGCGCGCTCCCCGATCTCGATCCCGATTCCCTCCAGCATCTTCACGATCTCCGGGCCGCTTTTGTCTTCGCGGGTTCCCTGCGATCCTCTGTCGCTGACGGTGATTATGCCGGCGCGGATGGTCAAACTATACCTCTTCCTTTTTGGCCTTGAAGTCCGCGATGATTTTTTCCGCGATAAAGGGAGGAACTTCCTCGTAGTGCGAGTGCGTGTGGGTGAACGTGCCGCGGCCGCTGGTCATGGAGCGCAAGTCAGGAGCATATTTGAGGATTTCTGCAAGCGGGGCCTGGCCTTTGATGATCTGGTTGGTGCCGCGGGTGTCCATTCCCAGCACGCGCCCCCTGCGGCTGTTCAAATCGCCGATGACATCCCCCATGTATTCGTCGGGAATTTCGATATCGATGTTGACGATGGGCTCGAGCAAGGTGGGCTGGCAGGCCAGAATGCCCTTCTTGAAGCCGAGCGAACCGGCGATCTTGAACGCCATTTCGGAAGAGTCGACGGTGTGGAAGGAACCGTCCACCAGGGTTACTTTCACATCCACGATCGGATAGCCCGCCAAGGCTCCTTCCCCCATGGCCTCGACGATTCCCTTTTCGACGGCCGGCCGGTACTGCTGGGGAATGACGCCGCCGACGATCTTGTCGACGAACTCAAACCCGCCGCCGCGGGGCAGGGGCTCGATATCGAGCCAGCAATCGCCGAACTGGCCCCGGCCGCCCGACTGTTTCTTGTAGCGGCCCTGGACATTGGTTTTGCTTTTGATGGTCTCCTTGTAAGGCACCTTGGGGATCTTGAGGTTGACCTCCACGCCGAATTTCCGTTTCATTTTCTCCACGGCGACCTCGATGTGGATCTGTCCCATCCCGGAGAGAATCATTTCCTTGGTCTGTTCCTCCCTGCGGAAGTTCAGCGTGGGGTCCTCTTCCGTCAGGCGGTGGATCGAAGAGACGATCTTGTCCTCGTCGCCCCTCGATTTGGGCTCGATGGCGAAGGACATGATGGGGGGAGGGATTTCCAGCTTGTCGAACAGGATAGGCGCCTTCTCGTTGCAGATCGTGTCTCCCGTCGCCGTATCCTTCAATTTTGCCAGGACGGCGATATCTCCGGGGATGAGGATTTCGGCGGGTTTCTGGTTTTTCCCCTCCAGGAAAAAGGCATTGCTGAAGCGCTCGGTCAGCTTTCGAGTGGCGTTGAAAATGCTTCCCTCGGAACTGAGCGTGCCCGAATAGACGCGGAAGAGGGTGAGCCGGCCCGCATAGGGATCGGCAATCGTTTTGAATACCATGGCGGAAAAGGGCTCCGATGCCTCCGGATGCCGCTGCTCCTTCTCTTCTTTCCCCGGTTTCTTGCCGGTGACCGCGCCCCGGTCAACCGGCGAAGGGAGGTACTGGACGATCATGTCCATCAACGTTGAAATCCCGATGTTTTTCGTGGCCGAACCGCAGACGGCGGGAAACAGGGAGCCGGAGGCGATCCCCTTGCGCAGTCCCGCGGCCAACTCTTCCGGCATGAGTTCACCGCTTTCCAGGTATTTGTCCATCAATGCCTCGTCGCACTCGGCGATATCTTCGACCATGGTTTCGCGGCACTGTTCCGCTTCGCCTTCCATCTCTGAGGGAATCTCCGCGGACTTGAAGCTTCCCTTCGGGTCGTCGAAGAAATAAGCCTTCCTGGCCAGCAGGTCGACGATGCCCGTGAAGCCGTCTTCCTTACCGATGGGCAGGAAAAGAGGGGTTGCTTTCCGGCCGATTCTTTCCTTGACGCTGTCGACGGATTTCATGAAGTCGGCCCGCTCCCGGTCCATGCGGTTCACGAAGAGGATTCTCGGCAGTTTGAATTCATCGGCCAATTCCCAGACCTTCTGTGTCTGGAACTCGACGCCGCCGACCGCGTCGATGACAACGACGGCGCTGTCGATGATGCGAAGGCAGCTTTTGGTGTCGAAGGCGAAGTTGGAGTCGCCCGGCGTGTCCACGATGTTGATTTTGTGCTTGTTCCAGTCGAAGAAATTGGTTGCGGCGCTGATGGAGATGCGTCGTTTCTGTTCTTCCGGCTCATAATCCATGCCGGAGCTCCCGTCATCCACCCGGCCCGGCCTGTCCGTTTTTCCGGCCGTGAAAAGGAACGCTTCACAGAGCGATGTCTTGCCCGTTCCGCCGTGTCCGATGATGGCCACGTTTCTCAGCGAGGTTGATTCATATTTTGCCATGGCTGCTCCTTTCCGGGTACCAAACCGATGTTCGTCGTGGTCGTGCTGTTTAGCTTAACCCCTCCTTTGAAGTCAAGACAATTCTCGGAAAAACGGAGTGGAGCGGGTGCGCAAATGGGTTGTCCCGACCCCGGACTTCCGCCGATTTCGCCATGGGCGCGACGATCATTGAGTGCGATAATTGAGTTGACAGACTGGCTTGATGACAGTATAAAACCTCCTTTATTCAAGGGGAATATTTGTGAGGGATGGTAAATGCCCTGATATATTAGCCATTTGGATCTTTTTGGGGCGGATGGACTGAAGATTCCGGAAGGGGTGGCCATGGCAGTGCGGAAAATCAGGAAGGTGTTGATTGCAAACCGGGGTGAAATTGCCCTGAGGGTGATGAGAACCGTGCAGGAACTGGGCCTCGACGCCGTCGTGGTCTATGAGAAACCCGACAGAAACGCCTATTACGTGCGGCTGGCGGATGATGCCGTCATGATCGGGGAAGGACCGCGGAAGGATTACCTGAATATCGACAAGGTCATTTGGGCCGCCCGAAAGAGCGGCGCCGACGCCATCCATCCGGGCTATGGCTTTCTGGCGGAAAACGCCGATTTTTCAGAGGCATGCGAGAAGGAGGGCATTGTCTTCATCGGTCCGCCACCCGGGGTGATTCGCGATCTCGGCAACAAGGTCGTGGCCCGGAAGATCATGGAGCGTGCCGGCATTCCGTTCATTCCCGGCACGGGAGACCTGATGCGCGGGAGCGCCGGTCTCAATGAAGCTTTTGCCTTCGCAAACAGGCACGGATACCCGGTCATGCTGAAGGCCTCGTCGGGCGGCGGCGGGCGGGGGATCCGGAAAGTCGTCAGTGAAGCCGATCTGATCGTGCAGCTTCCCCAGGCGCGGGCGGAAGCGCTTTCGGCCTTCAACGATGAAAGCATATACATGGAGAAATTCATCGAAGCGCCTCGGCATGTGGAGATCCAGATCCTGGCGGATCGGCACGGCCGGATCATTCACCTGGGTTCCCGCGACTGCTCCATTCAGCGGAGACATCAGAAACTGCTGGAGATCGCACCGGCGGAGCTGCCGAAAGACGTGCTCGAATCCATGTATGATTGCGCGATCCGGGCGTCCCGGGAGGCGGGTTACATCAGCGCCGGCACGGTCGAGTTCCTGGTCGATTCCAGAACCGACGAGTTCTGGTTCATGGAGATGAACACGAGGCTTCAGGTCGAGCACACCGTCACAGAGGAACTGACCGGTATTGATATCGTCCGGGAGCAGATCCGCATCGCTGAAGGCTGTCGGCTGGAAATCCCCAAGGAGCGGATCATCCTGCTGGGCAAGGCCGTGCAGGTCCGGATCAACGCCGAGGATCCCAAGAATAATTTCATGCCGGAAGGGGGCAAACGCGTCGATGTGTATCAGTCATCCGGGGGACCCGGCGTCCGTCTGGACGGCGCCGTCTACCAGGGATTCAAAATCCCCACGGAATACGATTCCCTTCTGGTCAAGATGACCGTCCGGGGGTACAACTGGGAGCAGACGCTGCAGCGGTTGCGAAGAGCCCTGAACGGATTCCTCATCGTGGGACCGAAGACGACCATTCCGTTCTACCTCGCCATCTGCGATGAACCCGATTTTCAGGCCGGGCGGTTCGATACCGGTTACATCGAATCCCATCCGGAGATTTTCAACTATCCCGAGCCGGAGCGGGAAGTGGCCAAGCTGGCGAAGCTGATCGCGGAGATTCATGCGAAAAAAGTCAATCCCTATGCCGCCTGAGTCCGGTCGCAGAAGGCTGCGGAACACCCCGGCGAAGATCGCGATCGTGAAGAGACAAAAGATGGAAAGCAGGGCAGATCATTTATGGGCACGAGCATTCAGATGACCGATGAAAGAGTTACACCCGGGGATTTTCGGGCTGAGGGCGCTTCCGCGGTGCTGGAAAAGATCCGGAAGCAGAAGGGGTATTACATCACGAATACGGAACGGGATCTTTCCCAGTCCGATTTTAAGAACCGGATCATGCCCCACACCCAGCTCCTCGCCGCCAAGCCCCGCAACGAGGCGGGCTTTTTCTCGATTGAGATCACCGGGGGGGCTTCGGTCCATGTGGACATGCTGCGGAAACAGATCAACCCCCTGGAGAAGCTGGAAGTGCTGAGCCAGAGCATGCCGGACACGCTGTTTCAGACGCTCTGCCGCGGCATCAATCTGTTCGGGTACCGGCCGTACCCGGATAACGTGATCCGGCTGACGGTTCAGAGTTTCGCGCGCTATGTTCACGTCTGGCGGGTTTTCGACTTTCTGAACCACATTCCGAACATGGTTCCCGTCTTCGAGGAGGTCCGGAAAGCGGGGCGTATCCTGGCGCCGTCGATCTGCTTTTCCACGGGACCAGAGCATACCGATGAATTCTACGTCGGGAAGGTTCGGCAGATCATCGAAGTGACGGGCGACGACATCATCCTCTGCATCAAGAACCACGGAGGCCTGGGAACGCCCAAGCGGATCGGAGAACTCGTGGAGGCGATCCTGCAGCGATACCCCGGCCTGATCATTCACTACCACGGACACAACACCGACGGCAACGATGTCGGGCGGATCGTCGCGGCCGTCCGGAAGGGAGCAAAAATCGCCGACGCCAGCGACCACGCCTTCACCGGCTTTTACGGGCCGCCGCCGATTTTGACGGTCCTGGATACGCTGAGCGACTACGGATACCATGCGGCGGGCATCGACCGCCAGGCGGTCATCGAAACGTCGAACGTGCTGCGACCGGAAAGGGAGCACTACCGGGATTTCGAATCGCAGTTTCTCGGCTTCGATCCCACCGCCCAGATTCACAAACTGCCGGGAGGCGCCACGGGTTCCAGTTTTGAGCAGGCCGTCAAGGGGGGATTCCTCCACCGGATGCCCGAGATCCTGCAGAAGGAGCTGCCCCGGGTGCAGCTCGACCTGGGAAACTGGTGGAGCGTCACGCCGGGGTCGCAGATCCTCTGGACAACGGCGGTCAACAACGTACTGAAGGGCGAGCGCTACAAGGACGTCAGCGACGACCTGAAAAATCTGATGCTCGGCCGTTACGGAGACTTTCCCTTCTATCGGCCGTCCGATGAGATCTACGAGGCGGTTTTCGGTTCCGACTGGAAGCAGATCGTGGAGTGCGACACCTGCTATCAGAAGATCGAGGACGTCGATCTCGATGTGGAAAGGAAGGTGCTCGAACACCGCCTGGGCAGGGCCGCGACGGAGGATGAACTGGTCCTGTATCTTCAGCATCCGAACGACGCGGTGGATTTCTTCAAGTTTGAAGCCAAGTACGGCAAGACGTGGGTGCTCCCCCCCAGCATCTGGTTCCGCAAGGGCGGGTTCGCGCTCGGTGAAAAATTCGAGGTACCCGACGTGTCCGGCAGGCTTCACGTGATCGAGATCGGGCCTCAGCGCAAGACGAAATCCGGCGACGCGACAACCTATCTCATCATTGACCACCATCCGGAGCCCATTCTGACGGAGCTGGCCGAGGAGGGGGAGCAGGTCAAGCGGAAAGCGACGCTCTCTCCCAAGGAAATAGAGGCGGCTGCCAAGGCCGGTGACGTGCGGTCCCAGATCATCGGCACCGTCAGCGAGGTCTGCGTATCGGAGGGGGACGAGGTTTCGACGGGCCAGATCCTTCTTGTCCTGGAGGCGATGAAGATGCTGAACAATGTGATCTCCGAGGTGAACGGCAAGGTCACCGAGGTGTTCGCGTCGGCCGGCGAAAAAGTCGCCGTGGGCGACCCTCTGGTCGCCATTCAGAAAGCGCCGTAGAAAAACTCCGCCGGGGAAAGTCCGGGAGCCGCCTTCCCTGGGTCAGGCAGCGGCTTCCGGCCGAGCAGCACATGTGCTTTCAGTGGCCGGTCCGGTTGCCGGCTTTTTTTCAAGGTGTTTTTATGATCGGAGCCCTGCTGAAGAAGGTGATCGGAAGCAAGAACGACCGCGAGATGAAGCGCCTGTCTCTCATCCTGCGGGAGATCAATGATCTGGAGCCGGATATCCGGAGCCTCAGCGACGAGACACTGCGTGCCAAAACGGACGAGTTCAGGGAAAAACTGGCGCGAGGAGCCGGCCTGGAGGACATTCTGGTGGAAGCCTTCGCGGTCGTCCGCGAGGCGGCCCGGCGGAGCGTCGGGATGAGGCCGTTCGACGTTCAGATTCTCGGCGGGCTTGTCCTGCATGAGGGAACGATCGCGGAGATGAAGACCGGCGAGGGAAAGACGCTGGCGGCAACCATGCCGCTCTATCTGAACGCTCTGCCCGGAAAGGGCGTCCACCTGGTCACCGTGAACGACTACCTGGCCCAGCGGGACGCAGCATGGATGGGGCCCATCTACAAGATGCTTGGAATGACCGTGGGCGTCATCGTGCACGGCCTGGATGACGACGAGCGGCGGAAAGCCTATCATACGGACATCACCTACGGCACCAACAACGAGTTCGGCTTCGACTATCTTCGGGACAACATGAAGTTCGGCCTGTCGGATTACGTCCAGCGCGATTTCCACTATGCCATCGTCGACGAGGTGGACAGCATCCTGATCGACGAGGCCCGGACGCCACTCATCATCTCGGGCCCTTCCGACGAGTCGACGGACAAATACTACCGCATCAACCAGGTCATACCGAGGCTGCGAAAGGAACAGGACTACACGATTGACGAGAAGAGCAGGACCGTCGTGCTGACCGAGGAGGGCGTGGCGCGAGTCGAATCCTATCTCAAGGTTCAGAATCTCTACGAGCCCCGGAACATCGAACTTCTGCATCACGTCAACCAGGGTTTGAAGGCCCATACCCTGTTCAAGCGGGATGTCGATTATGTCGTCAAGGAAGGCGAAGTGATCATCGTCGACGAATTCACCGGCCGGGTCATGCCGGGGCGGCGCTACAGCGACGGTCTGCACCAGGCCCTGGAGGCGAAGGAGAAGGTGAAAATCGAGCGGGAGAACCAGACCCTGGCCTCCATCACCTTTCAGAACTATTTCCGCATGTACGAGAAACTGGCCGGTATGACGGGCACCGCCGACACCGAGGCGGCCGAATTCAAGAAGATCTACAATCTGGACGTTCTGGTCGTTCCGACCAATATGCCCATGATCCGGACCGATCACACGGACGTCATCTACAAGACCGAGCAGGAGAAGTTCAACGCGGCGATCGAGGAGATCAAAGAACTTCATCAGACGGGCAGGCCCGTGCTGGTCGGAACCATCTCCATCGAGAAGTCGGAGCTGCTGAGCAAATACCTGACCCGGACCGGAATCCAGCACCACGTTCTGAACGCCAAGCACCACGAGCGCGAGGCGGAGATCGTTGCCCAGGCCGGCCAGCGCGGGCAGGTCACCATCTCCACCAACATGGCGGGCCGCGGGACGGACATCAAACTGGGAGAGGGCGTCGCCGAACTGGGCGGCCTCCATATCCTCGGAACGGAGCGGCACGAAAGCCGGCGGATCGACAACCAGCTCCGCGGCCGGTCGGGGCGGCAAGGGGACATGGGCTCCTCGCGCTTCTACCTCTCGCTCGAGGACGATCTGCTGCGCATCTTCGGGGCTGAGAAAATATCCACCATCATGGACAAGATCGGCCTCGAGGAAAATCAGCCCATCGAGCACCGGATGATCTCCAAGGCCATCGAAAATGCGCAAAGGCGGGTCGAAGGCCAGAACTTCGACATCCGCAAACACCTCCTCGAGTACGACGACGTCATGAACCGGCAACGCCAGGTCATCTACGAGCAGCGGAAAAAGGTGCTCGGGGGGGAGGAACTCTGGAAGGACCTCGAGGAGATGATCGAGGAAGTGGCGGACGATCTGATCCCCGACTACATCGGGGAGAAACAGCACCCGGAGGAGTGGAACCTCAGGGGGCTGGACGACATGATCTTCAAGCAGTTCTCGCTCAAGCTGAACCTCGACGATCCGGGACGCAGCCTCAACGAGGAGGCGATCCGGGAAACGATCCTTTCCGCCGTCAAGTCTCATCTGCGAAAGAAGGAAGAGGAGTTCGGCCAGCCGCTGATGGAGCACCTGATCCGGATGATCATGATTCAATCCATCGACACCCGCTGGAAGGACCACCTGCTGGGCATGGATCACCTGAAAGAGGGCATCGGTCTGAGAGGCTACGGTCAGAAGGACCCCGTCCGGGAATATCAGAAGGAAGGATATGAGATGTTCATGGACATGGTCAACCGGATCAAGACCGACACGATCGAAAAACTCTGCCGGGTCCAGATCCGGCGCGAGGAGGAGATCGAAGAGATGCGGGAAAAGCAGCGGCAGGATTATGTCATGAGCCGCGGCGAGGATGCAGCGGCGCCGAAGACCGTCCGGCGTGATCACGACAAGATCGGACGAAACGACCCCTGCCCCTGCGGGAGTGGAAAGAAATACAAAAAGTGTTGCGGTCAGTGAAGCGGGAGGAAATCATGACGGACGGTCGGGGGGAAATTTATGCCGTGCCCGGTTTTCTGGCAAACGGCACCCATGCCGGGATCAAGGGGAAGGGACAGAAGGACCTTTCCCTGATTTATTCCAGCGAGCCGGCCGTGGCGGCGGCGGTTTTCACGACCAACGCCTTCAAGGCGGCCCCGGTCCTGCTCGACATGGAACGGATCCGGTCGGGGCGTGCGCAGGCCATCCTGACCAACAGCGGCAACGCCAATGCGGCGACCGGCGCGGAAGGGTACCGGGACGCCCGCGCCATGTCGGGCTTCCTCTCGAAGCGGCTCGGCATCCTCGACGATCTGGTGCTGGTCGCCTCGACCGGCGTCATCGGCCACCGCCTGCCCGTCCGGAAGATCGGTGCGGCCATGGGACGGCTGATCCGGGATTTGCGGCCGGACGGTATCGCCGCAGCCGAGGAGGCCATCATGACGACGGACCGCTTTCCAAAGATCGCCATGCGGAAGGGCCGGATCGGCGACTGTCCGGTCACCCTCTGCGGCGTGGCCAAGGGCGCCGGCATGATCGAGCCTCACATGGCGACGATGCTTTCCTACGTCATGACCGATGCCGCCATCGAGGTGTCGGCGCTGAATGCCGTTTTCAGGCAGGCCGTCGGTGAAAGCTTCAATGCCATCAGCGTGGACGGCTGCATGAGCACCAACGACACGGCGATCATTCTGGCCAACGGGCGGGCCGGCAATCCGCTGATCCGAAGACGTTCCAAATCCCTGGCGGTTTTCCGCGAGCTGCTTTTCGGCGTCCTGGGCGAACTCTCCCGAAGCATGGTCCGGGACGGTGAGGGGGCGACCAAACTCATCCGGATCACGGTTGAGGAGGCCCGGACCTTCGGCGACGCGAAGAAAATCGCCTATGCCGTCGCCAATTCCAATCTGTTCAAGACGGCCTGCTTCGGTCAGGATCCCAACTGGGGAAGGATCATCGCCGCAGCCGGCGCCGCGGGCGTTCCCCTGCGGGACGATGCCGTAGCCGTGTATTTTGAGGACATTCCGGTTTTCAGAGGCGGGCGGGGTTTATCCGAAGGCCGGAGAGAACTCTCAAAGGTCATGGAAAACGCCGATCTTCGCATTACCGTCCGGCTTGGCGCCGGATCGAAATCCTTCTGCGTTCACACCTGTGACCTGACCCACGAATACGTCCGGATCAACGCGCACTACCATACCTGACCGGCCGGCTTTTCGTGGGCGGCGCGGCCTGTTTGCGACCGCAGCCGTCTTTTCTCTTGATTCTTCGCGGTCTTTGTGCTATTTCCTCACGAATTTCACACATTCCCGGATCGGCCGGCGTGTGCATTTTTCAGGAAATGTAACCGGTTGAGGCGATGGGGATGGCGGAAAAAACACAGAATAAGGAGTTTGACACATGGCAAGCATTTCGATGAAGGCGTTACTCGAGGCGGGGGTCCATTTCGGTCATCAGACCAACAAATGGAATCCGAAGATGAAGCCCTTTATTTTCGGGGCGCGGAACGGGATCTACATCATCGATCTCCAGCAGACGGTGGTTCTCTTTCAGACCGCCTACAATTTCGTGGTCGAAACGGTGGCGGCCGGCAGGGAGATCCTGTTCGTGGGAACCAAGAAGCAGTCGCAGGAATCGATCCGGGAGGAGGCGGAAAGATGCGGAATGCCCTATGTAAACCAGCGCTGGCTCGGCGGAATGCTTACGAATTTCAGCACGATTAAAAAAAGCATCGACCGCCTCAACAGCCTGGACAAGATGTTTGCCGATGACAGCATTCGGGCCTTCCCGAAAAAGGAAGTTCTGAGGCTCCAGAAGGAAAAAGACAAACTGGAAAAGGTCCTGGGCGGCATCCGGGCAATCAAGGGGCGTCCGGCCGGGATTTTCATCGTCGATCCGAAACGGGAACAGATTACCGTCCATGAAGCCAGGAAACTGAAGATTCCCATTGTTGCCATGGTCGATACCAACTGCAATCCGGACGATATCGATTATATCATTCCCGGCAATGACGACGCCATTCGGGCAATCAAGCTGTTCGCGTCGAAGATGGCGGACGCCGTGCTGGAAGGGAAGAAACGCTTTGAAGAGCGGCTGCAGGCCGAAACGAACAAGGATCTCGCCCCCGAGGGCGCAGAAAGGGAAGAGGACGCCGAGGCCGATGTCCCCGAAAGCGTGGAAACCAAAAGCAGCGGTCCCGGATATGAAGACGTAGCCTGATCCCGGCGGACGCCGGATCGGGGAGAACGAGGAGAACAAGGACAGAGGAGGTAGTCTGAATTGAATATCACATCGGACATGGTTAAGGATTTGCGGGTGAAGACCGGCGCCGGCATGATGGACTGCAAGGAGGCCCTGACGGCGGCGGACGGCGATTTCGAGAAAGCGATCGACTATCTGCGCAAGAAAGGCATGTCGGCCGCGACGAAGCGGTCGTCCAAGGCGGCCAAGGACGGGACGATCGCCACTTACGTTCACATGGGGGGTCGGATCGGCGTCCTGGTGGAGGTGAACTGCGAAACGGATTTCGTAGCCAAGACGGAAGATTTTCAGACCATGGCACGGGACATTGCCATGCACGTGGCGGCCTGCAATCCCCAGTATGTGCGGGCCGATGAAATACCGGCCGAAACGCTGGAGCGGGAGAAGGCCATCTACCGCGATCAGCTAACGGCTGAAAAGAAACCCGAAAAGATCTGGGACAAGATCATCGAGGGAAAGCTGAAAAAATACGCCGAGGAAGTATGCCTGGTCGATCAGAAATTCATCAAGAATACCGACATCACCATCGGCACGCTGGTCAGCAACATGATTGCCAAAACCGGCGAGAACATCGTCATTCGGCGCTTTGCCCGCTTCCAGCTCGGTGAAGAGAAGTAAAGCCTGAGATGGAAAAGCCCGTTTATCGGCGCGTGGTCCTCAAACTGAGCGGCGAGGCCCTGATGGGAACGCGCACCTTCGGAATCGATCCGGCGGTCGTGCGGCACATCGCCGGTGAAATCCGGGATGTTGCGGCCCTGGGCGTTCAGCTGGGCGTGGTGATCGGAGGCGGCAACATTTTCCGGGGGCTCGAGGCCAACAACGACCGGGGCATCGACCGGACCGTGGCGGACTACATGGGGATGCTGGCCACCGTGATCAACAGCCTGGCGCTGCAGAGCGCCCTGGAGTCGATCGGTGTGGCGACCCGGGTGCTATCGGCCATTGAAGTCAACGAAGTTGCGGAACCGTACATCCAGCGGAGGGCCGTCCGCCATCTGGAGAAGGGCAGGGTGGTCATCTTTGCCGGGGGGACCGGGAACCCCTTTTTCACGACCGATACGGCGGCATCCCTGCGGGCCATTGAAATCAAGGCCGACGCTCTCATCAAGGCCACCAAGGTTGATGGTGTGTACGACCGGGATCCCGTCAAGCACCCGGATGCCCGAATGTACGAGAAGATCAGCTACACCGATGTGCTGACAAAGAATCTGAAGGTGATGGATGCAACGGCCATATCGCTGTGCCGTGAGAATCGCCTTCCCATCGTCGTTTTCAATCTTTTGAAGGACGGAAACATCAAGGCGGTGATATGCGGGCAGCCCATCGGGACTGACGTAGGAGGTGATCCATGAAGGATGCGATTTTCAAGGAATTGAAGGAAAATACGGAAAAAGCCACGCAAGCGCTGGATAAAACTTTCCAAAAGGTCAGAACGGGCAGGGCGTCCCTGAACCTGCTGGACGGCATCAAGGTGGATTACTACGGTGTGCCGACTCCGTTGAATCAGGTGGCCAGCCTTTCCGTTCCGGAAAGCCGGCTGATCCTGATTTCCCCTTGGGATATCAACGCCATCAGCGCCATCGAGAAGGCGATCCAGAAATCCGATCTGGGGCTGATGCCGGCCAACGACGGGAAACTGATCCGGCTTCCCATCCCCCCCCTAACGGAAGAGCGTCGAAAGGAACTGGTCAAGGTCGTCAAAAAGATGGCCGAGGAGGCCAAGGTCAAACTGAGAAATGCCAGGCGGGACGCCAACGAGCGGTTCAAATCCCTGAAGAAAGAAAACACGATTTCCGAAGACGAGATGTTCACACAGCAGGAGCAGGTCCAGAAGGTGACGGACAAGGCCATCGAAAAGATCGATGCGATGCTGGCCGCAAAGGAAAAGGACATCATGCAAATCTGAGGAAAACGGGAGCGGATCGGCCGGTTCGGGGGAGCCTTCAGGCTCCCCGTTTTTTTATACTCTGCCGTCCGTTCGCTCTTTCCTTGTCAGGGCGAAAACGTTGTGGTAGGCAAATAAGTTACGAACCGGGGGATATTTCCAAAGCGGAGAGATGCGGCAGCACGATGACGGAGATCGATCTTCAGAACCTGCCCCGCCACATTGCCATCATCATGGATGGAAACGGCCGGTGGGCAAAACGGCATGCGATGAGAAGAATTGCCGGGCACAAGAAAGGAGCGGACGCGGTCCGCGACACGGTAAGGGCCTGCCGGGAGATCGGGGTCCGGGTCTTGACGCTCTATGCCTTCTCGACGGAAAACTGGCTCCGGCCGGCCGGTGAGGTAGGAGCGCTCATGCGCCTGCTGGAGGAGTACCTCCACGCGGAGGCCCAGGAAATGATGGACAACGGCATTCGGCTGACGGCAATCGGGGACATGGGAGCCCTCAAGGCGCCCATTCGAGCCGTGCTTCGGGAAACCATTGGCCGAACATCTCAAAACCGGGAGATGACGCTCAACCTGGCACTGAGTTACGGGGGGCGCGACGAGATCGTCGGCGCCGTCAAGGGCATTGTCGAGAACTTCCGGAAAGGCATCCTGACGGCGCCGGAGATCACGCCGGAATTGTTTTCACGCTATCTCTCTACGGCCGGTCTGCCCGACCCGGACCTGCTGATCCGAACCAGCGGGGAGTACCGGATCAGCAATTTTCTGCTCTGGCAGTGCGCCTACACGGAGTTCTACTTTACCGATGTCCTGTGGCCGGACTTCAATCGCAACGAGCTGTTCCGGGCGATTGTCGAGTACCAGCGGCGCGAACGGCGCTTCGGTCTCACGGGCGATCAGGTCCGGGAGGGGCGATCCGAATGACCTCGCACCTGAAACGCTGGTTGACCGCCGTCATTGCCGTGCCGCTGCTTCTGGCCGTGATCTTCTACGGGTCCGATTCCGTGTTTTCGGGCGTGATCCTGGCCGTCATTCTCGTCGGCGTCTGCGAATACCACCAGATCGTCTTCGGCAAGGGCCACGCGTGGGAAAAGACGATCGCCCTGCTGATGGGGTTCCTGATCCCGCTGGCCGTTTATCTCGGCGACATGCGATTGCTGATGGCGCTGCTGAGCTTTGGCGTTCTGGTCGTATTTTTTACCTTTCTGCTTCGGATCCGGGAGGAGAAATTCGACATCCTGCCCGTCGGGAAACTGATTCTGGGGTTCATGTACGTTCCGCTGATGATGTCCTATTTCATCCTCATTCGCCGCTTCGAGCACGGGAATCTCTGGATCCTCTTTCTTCTGGTACTGGCCTTTTCCGGCGACGTGGCGGCCTATTACGTGGGCCGGAACTTCGGCAGGCGAAAGTTGCTTCCGCTGGTTAGTCCGAACAAGACCGTGGAAGGGACCGTCGGCCTCTTCGCCGGGAGCGTTGCCGGGTGCGTCATCTTCCAGCAGTTCTTCTTCCCCGCTCTGCCCGTTGTTCATGCCGCCGCTCTGGGCCTGTTCGGAAGCGTCATCGGGCAGCTCGGAGATCTGTGCGAATCTGCAATGAAACGGGCTTCCGGAGTCAAGGATTCCGGGACGATCCTGCCCGGCCATGGCGGTATTCTGGACCGGCTCGACTGCCTGATCTTTATCGCTCCCTTCCTCTATTACTACCGCGTATTCGTCATTCCATGAAAAAGATATCGATTCTCGGGAGCACGGGGTCCATCGGCGTCAGCACACTCGACGTGATCACGCGGCATTCAACGCGATTTTCCGTTGCCGCGCTGGCCGGAGGACGGAACATCCGCCTGCTGAAGGACCAGATCGAATGTTTTTGCCCGGCGTTGGCCGCCGTGATCGACGAAGCGCATGCGAAATCCCTGCGGGAGAGCCTTCCGCCCGGCTGCACCACGGCCGTTCTTTCCGGGCCGGTCGGTTACCGGGAAGTGGCCCGCCACGGGGATGCGGACCTGGTGGTGTCGGCCATGGTGGGATCGGCGGGGCTCCTGCCCACGCTGGAGGCCATCGATGCGGGAAAGGACATCGCATTGGCCAACAAGGAGACACTGGTCATGGCGGGAAGCCTCGTGGTCGAAAAAGCCCGGGAGCGGCGGGTCCGCATCCTGCCGGTGGACAGCGAGCACAGCGCCATTCACCAGTGCCTGGCCGGAAACCGGCCGGAAGACATTTATCGGATCATCCTGACAGCCTCCGGCGGCCCTTTTCGGACATTTTCCGCCGAACAGCTCGACACCGTGACGCCTGCCGACGCCCTGAAACACCCCAACTGGGAGATGGGCCGGAAGATCACGATCGATTCCGCCTCCATGATGAACAAGGGGCTTGAAATTATCGAGGCCCGGTGGCTGTTTGACATCGACATCGACCGCATCGACGTCCTGGTTCATCCGAAAAGCATCGTCCACTCCATGGTGGCGTATCGGGACGGGTCCGTCGTCGCCCAGTTGGGGATTCCGGACATGCGGATTCCCATTGCCTATGCCCTGTCCTTTCCGGAGCGGCTGCACTGCCGGGAGGCCGCGCTGGATCTGATCCAGGCCGGTCCGATCGAATTTTTCGAACCGGACCCGGAGCGGTTCCCCTGTCTCAACCTGGCGCGCGATGCCGGGAGGTCCGGCGGAACGCTGCCCGCTGTGCTGAACGGGGCCAACGAGGTCGCGGTGGAGGCTTTCCTGCAGGAGAGAATCCGGTTCCGGGACCTGCCCGTTGTCATATCGCAGGTGTTGGAGCATCACCTTCCGGTTGCATCGCCGGACCTCGGCCAGATTCTGCAGGCGGACCGGTGGTCCCGGCGGGAAGCGGATTATTTCATTGAGAGAATCGCGGAAAACAGGTAAGTAAAAGCGCTTTTTTGAAAAGCGCCGGACAGGAAGGAGTTGCGGATTGATCGGAATCAGCGTCGTATCCTTGATTGTGCTCTTGGGGGTGCTCATTTTCGCGCACGAACTAGGCCATTTTCTGATGGCGAAAAAGTCCGGCGTCGGGGTGCTGAAATTTTCACTGGGCTTCGGTCCGAAAATCATCGGGAAAAAGGTCGGCGAAACGGAGTATCTACTGTCCGCCATCCCCCTGGGGGGGTATGTGAAGCTCCTCGGGGAGTCGGACGTGGAGGGTCTGTCGGAGGAAGAGCAGAAGCGGTCCTTCAGCAAGCAGTCCGTCCTGAAGCGGATCCTGATCGTGGCCGCAGGTCCCGTTTTCAACTTCCTGCTGGCCATCGCGATTTTTACCGCCGTCTTCATGTGGGGCGTGCCCGTGCTGACCAGCCAGATCGGCGGCGTTCAGGAGGGTTCCCCGGCCTTCGCGGCGGGATTGAAGGAAGGCGATGTCGTCATCGCCCTGGATGGAATCCCCGTGTCGCGCTGGGACAGAATGGCGGATACGATCGGCCGGAGCGAAGGAAAGGCCCTGAGGGTCGCCTTCCTCAGGAACGGTGTCCGGCAGGAGGTGACAGCGACGCCCACTCTGCAGATGTCCAAAACCATCTTCGGAGAGGATGTGGAGGCCTACAAGCTGGGCATCGGCGCATCCAGCCAGACTTTCGTCGAGCGGCTGAATCCCGCCGAGGCCGCCTGGGCGAGCCTGAAACAGACCTGGATGATCAGCAAGCTGACGCTGGTCAGCATCGTGAAGATCTTCGAAGGCGTCCTCTCGCCGAGAACGCTGGGAGGGCCGATCCTGATCGCGCAGATGGCGGGCTCGTCCGCACAGGAAGGCATCATTCCTTTCGTCATTTTCATGGCCCTGCTCAGCATCAACCTCGCCGTGCTGAACCTGCTCCCGGTCCCCGTGCTCGACGGGGGACACCTGGTATTCTATCTCATCGAAATCGTCAAGGGCAGCGAGGTCAGCGTGAAGTGGCGGGAAATGGCCAATCAAGTCGGCTTCATCCTCCTGATCCTGCTGATGATCTTTGTCTTCATGATGGACATTGACCGTCTGAACATCAAGGCCGTCAATGAATTTACCAAATTCTTTACGGGCAAATAGCGGCCTTAAAATGAACATCCTTGCGATCGACACGTCACAGAAAACCGTCGGTGTCGCCCTGCTCGAAGATGAACTCGTCCGTGTGGAGACTTTCGTCAACCGGGAAGTCAACCACACCGAGATCCTCCTGCCTGTGATCGAGCGAACCTTCCGAACGGCGGGCATGGAAATCGCCCAAATCGACCTCTTTGCGCTAACCCTCGGTCCGGGATCCTTCACGGGTCTTCGAATCGGCGCCAGCACGGTAAAAGGATTTGCACTGGCGACCGGAAAGCCCGTTGCGGGTGTCTCCACGCTGGATGCTCTGGCGCAAAACGGTGCAGGGTCGGATCGTCTGATCTGCCCGCTGCTCAATGCCCAGAAGCAGCAGGTCTACACCGCCGGTTACCGCGCCCGGGCGGACGGACGGCTGGAGAAAACAGCGGAAGAGCGCGTTGAGAACGTGAAAGACCTGCTCGGCGGTCTTCGGGAAGATGCGCTCTTCCTCGGTGACGGCGCCGTCGACTACGCAGGTGTGATCCGCGAAATCCTTGGGGACGAGGCTTTGTTCGCCCCCGGCCACCAGCACCATGTGCGAGCGGCGGCGGTAGGCCTTCTCGCTTGTCGGAAATACCGGGGCGGCGACGTGCTCGATCTCTTCCGATTCACCCCGAGCTACCTTCGGCTTTCCGAGGCGGAAAACCGCCTTCGCGGTCGGTAAACCTGATTTTACTGGGGGTTTGAGGACAAGAGCGATTGACAAGAAAGGGGTCTTGGGATAGAAGAAAAGTGCGGCGGAAGGAGCCGAGCGGATGGAAAAGGCTGAATCGCTTTTGATCGAAAAGCACATTCACCGGGATGAGGAACTGAAGCGGCACGTCGAAAATCACAGGCGGCTCGAAACGGCGCTGGCGGAATTCAACCGGCGGCGGTACCTTAGTCCGGAGGAGCAGATCGAGAAAAAGAACATTCAGAAGCGAAAATTGAGGGAAAAGGAACAAATACTCCGGATACTGGAAAACTACCGGATCTGAAGCCATGAGCGAAAAGCACGACAGCCCGATCGCGAGGGAGGGCTATCCCTTCATCCTCGCGACCGCCGCATTTACCCTGGCCGCCTTTTTCCTGGGGATGCCGCGGATCGCCTTCCTCCTGTTTCTGGCGACCGGGTTCGTCGTCTGGTTTTTCCGGAATCCGGAGAGAAGTTTCCCGCCGGGAGAGAAACTCGTCATCTCGCCGGCTGACGGTAAGGTGATCCGGATTGAGGAGATCGGGGGCCACGAACTCCTTCCCGGAATTTCCAGAAAGATCAGCATTTTCATGAATGTCTTCAGCGTTCACGTAAACCGGTTTCCCTATTCGGGCCGGATCGAGGCCATCCGCTACGATCCGGGGAAGTTTCTGTCGGCCAACCTGGACAAGGCCTCGTCGGACAACGAACGCAATGCCGTCCTGATCCGAACCGAAGACGGCCGCTTGATTCTGGTCATCCAGATAGCCGGGCTCGTGGCCCGGCGGATTGTCTGCTGGGTGAAAGAGGGCATGCCCGCGGGGAAGGGCGAGCGGTTCGGAATGATCCGCTTCGGCTCGCGGGTGGAAGTTCTGCTGCCCCCCGACGCGGACATACTCGTGAAGGTGGGCGACAACGTCAGGGCGGGTGAGACGCCGATTGGAGGTCTGTCATGAAAGAGAAAAACCAGCTTCGCAGGGATCGCATGAAGAAGGGGATATACGTGCTCCCCAACCTCTTTACCACGGCAAGCCTGTTTGCCGGTTTTTACTCGGTCATCGCCTCCGTGAAGGGACTGTATGAAGTTGCCGCCTGGACGATCCTGATTGCCATCGTCCTGGACGGCCTGGACGGCCGCATCGCCCGAATGACGAATACGACCAGCAAGTTCGGCGCCGAATACGATTCGCTGTCCGACTTGGTCGCCTTCGGTGTCGCCCCGGCCATCCTTTCCTACCACTGGGCGCTCATGTCCTACGGGAAATGGGGCTGGCTGGCGTCGTTTCTTTTTGTGACCTGCGGCGCCCTGCGGCTCGCCCGCTTCAATGTGCAGATCGGGATCATCGACAGCAGGGTGTTCAACGGACTGGCCATTCCGGCCGGTGCTTCCGTCATGGCGACAACGGTGCTTCTTTATTACAAACTGGGCGGAGAGGGCCAGTTTCACAATCCGGCCGTTCTGATCGGTACGGTCGTCGTGGCCCTTCTGATGGTCAGCAGCATCAAGTATTACAGCTTCAAGGATCTGAACTTCTTTGCCAGGAAACCTTTCATGTCTTTTGTGATGATCGTCGTCGTGCTGGTCATTGTCGTGGCGGAGCCGCAGATCATGATTTTCACGTTTTGCTTCGGCTATGCGCTTTCCGGTCCCGTATGGCTGATCTACAAACTGGCCAAGCGGACGCCGGCTGCACAGGGCGAAAAAGTGGTCCATCACGAGACTCCCGGGTCGTTGAAAAAGTAGAAAGGGAAAAGGGTCGGACGCATGTCGAGTCGGTCCGGCGGATGGAAAATGGCGCACCGGTGAAGGGGCGTCGGGATGCCCGGGATGATGTTGGCGGTATGAAAAATTCAATTTTTTGGATCGGGAGGATGCGGAATTCATGAAGACGTTCAGTGTGGCCGTTGTCGGCGCGACCGGCGCGGTGGGCAATGAAATGATCCGGGTACTGGAGGAGCGGAATTTTCCGGTGGGACGGCTGAAACTGCTGGCTTCGGAACGCTCACGGGGCAAGTCTCTGGAATACAGGGGGGCGTCCGTTTCCGTGGAAGTGCTGGATGAAAATTCCTTCGCAGGCGTGCAGATCGGGCTCTTTTCCGCGGGTGGCAGCATCAGCGAGAAGTTTGCGCCCATTGCCGCAAAGGCAGGGTGCGTGGTGGTGGACAACACCAGCGCTTTTCGCATGGCGCCCGATGTTCCCCTGGTGGTGCCGGAGGTCAATCCCGAGGCCATCGCCCAGTACCGGAACAGGGGCATCATCGCCAACCCGAACTGTTCGACCATCCAGATGGTCGTGGCCCTGAAGCCGATTCACGATGCCGCGAGGATCAAGCGGATTGTCGTGTCCACGTATCAGTCCGTTTCCGGAACGGGGAAGAAAGCCGTTGACGAGTTGGAGGCGCAGACCCGCGCGCTCATGAACGGCCGAGAGGCGGTTGCGAAGGTCTATCCCTACCCAATCGCCTTCAACTGCCTGCCGCAGATCGATGTTTTTGTCGAGAACGGCTACACCAAGGAAGAAATGAAGATGATCAACGAGACCCGGAAGATCATGAACGATCCTTCCATTGCCGTGACCGCGACGACGGTTCGCGTGCCTGTTTTTTATGCCCATTCCGAGTCGGTCAACATCGAGACGCAGCGGAAGATCACCCCGGCGGAAGTGAGGGCGCTGCTGTCGAAGGCGCCCGGCGTCACCGTGGTGGACGATCCGTCGCAGCGGCTCTATCCGCTGGCGATTCATGCCGCCGGGAAGGACGACACCTATGTGGGACGGATCCGGGAGGATGAATCGATCCCCAACGGGATCAACATGTGGGTCGTGTCGGACAATCTTCGTAAGGGCGCGGCGCTGAACGCCGTCCAGATCGCGGAAATTCTCGCGAGAGACTATTTGCAATGAACGGTCAGCGGGCAATCCAGCCGGCGGACGGTCCGCAATCCTGCTTTTTATGAGAATTGTAGGGGGATCGGCACGGGGCAGAAAACTTTATATTCCCGAAGCATCTCCGGTCCGGCCGACCTCCGAAAGGATCAAGGAGGCGCTGTTCAACATCCTCGGGCCGGTCGATGGAAAATCCTTCCTGGATCTCTTCGCCGGAACCGGGAACGTGGGTCTGGAAGCGCTCAGCCGGGGCGCGGCCCGGGCCGTTTTCGTCGAGAAAAACAGAATTCTCGCCCGGGCCATCCGCCGGAATGCCGAGGCCGGCCGATTCAGTCAAAAGGCGGAAATCCTGTGTGCGGACTTCAGCAGGGCATTGGGGATGATGGCCGAAAGGCTGGACTCCTTCGACATCCTCTTTGCGGACCCCCCCTATGAGGCGGGCCGCGTCGGTCCGGTCGTCGCAGCGCTGGCGGACGGGCCTCTGATGGCCGCGGGCGGCCTCGTGGTCCTTCAACACTCCATCCGGGAGGCGGCAGTGTCCGGTCGGCCCGGCCTGGTCATGACGGACCAGAGAGGTTACGGCGACACGCGCCTCTCCTTCTTTCAAAAAGAGCATGTCCGTGCAAATGTTTCATGAAGGGTGTAATGGCCCGCCGTTCTGTTGCGCCTCGTGCGCGGCAGAGGCTTGCCGATGGGAGTAAATTCAGATACAGGACGGTCGAAATGAAAAAAATTGCGGTTTATCCCGGTTCCTTTGACCCCATTACCAACGGGCACATCGACATCATCACGCGCGGCCTTCGAATGTTCGATGAAATGATCATTCTGGTGGCCTACAATCCAAACAAGGCATCGCTTTTCTCCGTGGAGGAGCGGATGGATCTGGTTCGCAAATGCCTGAAAGGGAACAACGTCCGCGTCGACTGCTCATCGGGACTGCTGGTGGACTACGTCCGAAGCCAGGGCGCCAACGTGATCCTCAGAGGACTGCGGGCCGTTTCGGATTTCGAATACGAATTTCAGATGGCCCTGATCAACCGGCGATTGAACCGGGATGTCGAAACCGTGTTTCTCATGACGGGCTATCAGTGGTTCTACACCAGTTCCAATCTGATCAAGGAGGCCGCCAGCCTGGGCGGATCCGTCCAAGGGCTGGTGCCGGACCTGGTGAATGAGAGGCTTCAGCAGTTGTTTGGAAGAGCGAAGGAATGAGAAAAATGAGATTGACGGCGCGCATCAACCGCATCAAACCATCGCCCACACTGGCGATTACCATGAAAGCCAACGCCCTGCGGGCGCAAGGCCGCGATATTGTCGGCTTCGGGGCCGGCGAGCCCGACTTCGATACACCGGATCATGTCAAAAGGGCGGCTGTCCGGGCGATCCACGATGGCTTCACAAAATACACGCCTGTGGGCGGCATTGACGAGCTGAAGGACGCCATCATCGGAAAGCTGAAGCGGGACAACGGGCTGGACTACAATCGCGGCCAGATCTGCGTGTCCTGCGGCGCCAAGCACACCCTTTACAACCTCGCCCAGATCCTCTTTGAGGAGGGAGACGAGGTGATCATCCCTTCTCCCTATTGGGTTTCCTACCCCGACATCGTGGTCCTGACCGGCGCGAAGGCCGTTATCCTGGAAACGAAGGCCTCGGAGGGATTCAAGATCCGGCCCGAAAGGCTGGAGGCGGCCATCCATGAGCGCACCCGCGCCGTGATCATCAACAGCCCTTCCAACCCGAGCGGCGTGGCCTACAGCCCCGCCGAAATGGAAAAACTGGCCGGCGTCATCCTGAGGAAAAAGGTGCTCGCCATCTCCGACGACATCTACGAAAAGATCCTCTATGACGACCGGTCCTTCGCCAACGTGGCTTCCGTCGATCCCGCCGTGGCGGGGATGACCGTCGTGGTCAACGGGCTGTCCAAGTCCCACGCCATGACGGGGTGGCGGATCGGCTATGCCGCCGGACCGGCGGAGATCATTGCCGCCGTCACGAAACTGCAGAGCCAGAACACGTCGAACCCGAACTCCATTGCCCAGAAGGCCGCCGTGGAGGCCCTCAACGGAGACCAGTCCGTTGTGGGCGAAATGGTTCGGGAGTTCGAGAAGCGGAGAAACGTCATTGTGGAACGATTGAACACAATCCCCGGGATCTCCTGCATGGTCCCGCAGGGCGCCTTCTACGTCTTTCCCTCGATTGGAGGCCTGCTGGGGAGCAAGCACGGCGGAAAGGTCCTGGCTACATCCGCCGATGTGGCGGCATGGCTACTCGAGGAGGCCGATGTCGCCGTCATCCCCGGCGGAGAGTTCGGGCATGACGACCACATCCGCCTGTCCTACGCCACATCGATGGCCCAGATCGAAAAGGGCACGGACCGGATTCGGGATGCGGTAATGAAGCTCGCATGAGGCAAAGGCCACTTCCGATGACAGAACGGATTCAGTGAGGATACCATGGGCGGTTTGTTCGGTGTCGTTTCTCGTCAGGACTGTTCGAAAACCCTGTTTTACGGAACGGATTACCACTCCCACCTGGGCACGGAAAACGGCGGCATGGCCGTGTATGGGGAGCAGGGATTCTACAACACCATTCACAGCATCAGCCAAGCCCAGTTCAAATCCCGCTTTGTAGACGATTACAAGGAAATGAGCGGCTATCAGGGGATTGGGGCCATTGACGACGACGCTCCCCAGCCCCTCATCGTGCGCTCCAAGTTCGGCACCTTCGCCTTGGCCGCCACCGGCCTGATCACCAACAAGGACCGGCTGACGAAAGATCTGATGGATAAGGGGTCTTCCTTCAGCGAGATGACCGGCGGCGGGATCAACACCGTCGAAATGGTCGCCAAGCTGATCAACCAGGGTGATTCGATCGTGGACGGCATCGTTCGCATGCAGGACGCCGTTGAGGGGTCCATCTGCGCGCTGGTCATGACGGCGGAGGGCGTCTACGCCGCACGGGACAAATGCGGCCGCTTTCCCCTCTCCATCGGGGAGAAGAGCGGCAACGGAGGAAGAGGATTTGCCGTCGCAACCGAGGTGAGCGCCTTCCCGAACCTCGGCTATGAGCTGGTGAAGCACCTCGGTCCGGGAGAGATCACGCTCCTGTCCCTGTCGGGCCTGAAAAATCTCAAGCCGGAAAATCCGGAGAAGCACGTCTGCGCCTTCCTGTGGATCTACACGGGATATCCCTCGTCCGTTTACGAGGGCATTCCGGTCGAAAGCGCACGGGAGCGCTGCGGGCGGGCCATTGCCCGCAACGACGACGTCGCGGCCGATTTCGTCGCCGGGATCCCCGATTCCGGCGTGGGGCACGCGATCGGGTATGCCATCGAATCGGGCACCCCCTACCGGCGGCCGCTGGTGAAATACACGCCGGGCTACGGCCGGAGCTATACGCCGCCATCCCAGGAAATCCGAGACCTCGTTGCGACCATGAAACTCAGCGCCGTCCGCGGCGTCATCAACGGCAGCCGCATGGTGATCTGCGACGATTCCATCGTACGCGGGACGCAACTGAAGAACTACACCATCAAGAAGCTCCTGGACAACGGCGCCCGCGAGATCCATGTCCGTCCGGCCTGTCCTCCCCTCATGTTCCCCTGCGTGTTTGCCTCTTCGACGCGCTCGAAATCCGAGCTGGCCTGCCGGCGGGCGATTCGGGCCATCGAGGGAGCGGACATTCACGATGTTTCGGAATATCTGGACCACCGTTCCGAAAAGTACCGCAACATGGTCGAATGGATTCGACGGGACCTGAACGTGACATCCCTGAAGTATCTGAACATCGAGGACATGATCGAGGCCATCGGCCTGCCGGAGAGCCAACTTTGCCTTTACTGCTGGCGGGGCCGATAAAACGTGCCGGCTTCCATGAACCGGAACCACTTGCTGTACAAAAATCTCTGCGTCAAAAGCGCCGCGGAGAAGGGGCGGGGTGTCTTCGCGATGAATCCGATTCGCCGGGGCGCAATCGTCGAGGCGGCGCCGGTCATTGTCATACCGGATGAAGATATTGAATTAATAGATAAAACGGCGATTGCGGATTATTATTTCAAGTGGGGGGAATCCCATTTTGCATTGGTTCTGGGGTATGGCAGCCTGTATAATTTCTCCGAAACGCCGAATGTTTCCTTCGAAGCGGATTTCAACAGCCGGGTCATGATCTTCCGGTCGATCCGCTCCATTCGAAAAGGCCAGGAACTGACCATCCATTATCAATGCGACCTCTGGTTCAATCCCGTCGATTGAGAACGAAGACGCATTCTTTTTTTTGTCCCGTCGGACACCGTTGCGCATTCCCATCCCTCCTTCCGGGGACGATCCCGTCCCTGCCGCTTCCCTCCCGGGAACCGGGTACTCCAAGATGATGAAATACGTGTTGAACGGCACTCGTTCTTCATGATATATTGACCTTGGTTGATCGTGCGACGCTACAACGCCCGAACCATCTTCACCCCAGCTCCCGCCGGCAGCGGCGCCGGCGCATTGTCGGGACTGTCTTGTTGGAACCAGTGATCAGGAGAAACAAAACGAGGTCTGTTTTTGTCGGCGGTATCCAGGTCGGTGGCGGTGCGCCCGTGACGGTGCAATCCATGACCTGTACCGACACGCGGGATGTGGGGGCAACCGTGGCGCAGATCGGGGCACTGGAAGATGCCGGTTGTGAAATCGTCCGGGTCGCCGTCCCGGACGTGGAGGCTGCGGCCGCAATCGCGGGCATTCGGAAAAAAATCCGCATTCCGCTGATCGCGGACATCCACTTCAATCATCGGCTGGCCCTCGAGGCCATGAAGCACGGGGCGGACGGGATCCGCATCAACCCCGGCAACATGGCCGTGGACAAGCTCAAAACCGTTGTCCGGGCAGCGAAGTCCCGGGATGCGGCCATCCGGATCGGGATCAACGCCGGTTCCCTGGAAAAGGATCTGCTGGAACAACACGGCGGGCCCGTGCCGGATGCGCTGGTGGAAAGCGCCCTGAGATGCATGGACCTGTTCGAATCGATGAATTTCAGGAACGTCAAGCTGTCCTTGAAATCTTCCGATGTGCCGACCATGATCGAGGCCTATCGCGCCATGGCCGAAAAGAGCGATTACCCGCTTCACCTCGGCGTCACGGAGGCGGGGACCTTGGTCAACGCCGCCGTCAAATCGGCCATTGGCATCGGCATCCTGCTGCACGAGGGGATCGGCGACACCATCCGCGTCTCCGTTACGGGGAGTCCCGTACTGGAAATCGGCGTCGCCTACGGTATCCTGCGGGCCTTGAACATCCGGAAAGTCGGGCCGGACATCATTTCCTGCCCCACCTGCGGACGTTGCGAAATCGATCTTTTCAGACTTTCCGGGGAGGTGGAGAACCGGCTGGCCGGCCTGAGAAGCAATCTGAAAATCGCCCTCATGGGGTGCGTGGTCAACGGCCCGGGGGAGGCGGCGGAAGCGGACATCGGCATTGCCGGCGGCCGCGGTTCCGGCATTTTGTTTAAAAAGGGGAAGATGGTCCGAAAGCTCCGGGAGGAGGAGTTCGTCCCGGTTCTGATCGAAGAAATCGAAAGGATGACATCGGGGAACTGATGGCATGGGAAAGGAGAGGGTTGCATGCGTTACTCAGAGATGTTTCTGCCGACGGTGAGGGAAGTCCCTTCCGACGCGGAGGTGGTCAGCCACCAGCTCATGCTGCGGGCCGGCATGATCCGGAAGCTCACCAGCGGGATTTATTCCTACCTCCCGCTGGGCTATCGGGTGATCCGGAAGTTCGAGCAGATCGTCCGCGAAGAAATGAACCGCGCCGGCGCCCAGGAGGTCTTTCTTCCCACCGTGCAGCCGGCGGAACTCTGGCAGGAATCGGGACGCTGGACCCATTACGGAAAGGAGCTGCTGCGGTTCCGGGACCGCCATGACCGGGAGTGCTGCCTCGGCCCCACCCACGAAGAGGTCATCACCGACCTGGTCCGCAACGAGGTCAAGTCCTACCGACAGCTCCCGCTCAACCTCTATCAGATCCAGACGAAATTCCGCGACGAGATCCGGCCGCGCTTCGGCGTCATGCGCTGCCGCGAATTCG
>CAYWTL010000003.1:0-61520 GCA_964460245.1 uncultured Syntrophaceae bacterium
GAACCCACGACGTCCAGCTTGGGAAGCTGGCATTCTACCGCTGAATTACGCCCGCCCGAGGAAAACCTGAAAATGAAAGCAGCTTGAAAAGCAGCCGGAACGCTGGCCGGCCCGGCCTGCCGCTGCAAAATCCGAAATCGCAGTGGCATCTTAAACGATGTCCGCCCTTTGTCAAGGCTTTTTTCGCTTGACAGGCTTTTTTCGCGACAGGCGGATCAGGATGGAACGCTCATGGCCGTTCAGGCCTTCCATATCGGCAAAGTGCGCGGCCTGCTTGCCGTATTTCGCCAGCGCCACCCGGGAAAAGGAGATGATACCCGTTCTCTTGACGAAGTCGTACACGCCGAGCGGCGAAGCGAACCTTGCCGTTCCGGCGGTGGGCAGGATATGGTTGGGGCCGGCCATGTAGTCCCCGATGGCCTCCGGCGTGTAGCCGCCCAGGAACACCGATCCTGCATGCCGGATCCGTTCCAGAAGCTGCACCGGCCGGTCGACAATCAGTTCAAGGTGCTCCGGGGCGAAACGGTCGGCAATAACCGCGGCTTCGTCGAGGTCCCGGGTGACGACAACGGTCCCGAACGCGTCCAGAGCCCGAAGAGCAATGGATTGCTTCGGCAGCAGGGCGGCCTGTTCCTGGACCTCGGCGATCACCTGCCGGGCCAGTTTTTCGTCGGGGGTCAGGAGGATCGCACTGGCCGTCTCATCGTGCTCCGCCTGGGCAAGCAGGTCGGCGCCCACGAAGGCGGCGTCCGCCGTCCCGTCGGCGATGATCAGCACTTCGCTGGGACCGGCAATCATGTCGATGGCCACCTCGCCGTGGACGATTTTTTTAGCCGCCGTCACATAGGCGTTTCCGGGGCCGACGATCTTGTCGACCCGCGGAACGGTTTCGGTGCCGTAGGCGAGGGCCGCGATCGCCTGCGCGCCGCCGATCTTGAAAAAACGGGTCACCCCGCCCAGTTTCGCTGCGGCGGCAACCAGGGGGTTCAGGCGCCCCCTCTTTGCGGGGGACACGAGAATGATTTCCGCAACGCCGGCGATTTTCGCCGGGATGGCGGCCATCAGAACGGTCGACGGATACGCGGCGAGGCCGCCGGGGGCGTAAATGCCGACCCTGTCTAGCGGCAGCACACGCTGACCGAGCGTAATCCCTTCCTCGTCGCTGGAGATCCAGCCCTTCAGCTCCTGTTTCCGGTGGAAGGCCTCGATGCGGCCCGCCGCCAGCGAGAGGATTTTCACGTCCTTTCGAGGCGCCTCCGCAGCGGCCCGGCTCCACTCCTCGCCGGACACTTCGATGCCGCCGGCCGTCAACCCGGACTGGTCGAACTTTTCCGTGTAATCCAACAGGGCAGAATCTCCCCTGGCGGCCACATCGTTCACGATGGCCTTGACCGCGACCCCAATCGATTCCTCAGAATCCGCGCCACGCCGGGTGATCCGCCGGAACGTCTCCTCGAATGTCCATTCGCCGGTGAAAATGATGTTCATCGCTTATGCGCGGACCCTTTCGATATGCGCCCCAAGGGCGGACAGTTTCTTTTCGATGGCCTGATAGCCCCGGTCGATATGATACACCCGCGACAGTTCCGTCCGTCCTTTCGCCGCCAGCCCCGCCAGGATAAGAGATGCCGATGCACGCAGGTCCGTCGCCATGACCGGTGCACCCCGAAGTTCGGGAACCCCTTTCACGATGGCGCTTCGGCCCTGGATGACGATATCGGCCCCCATCCGCATCAGCTCGCTGACATGCATGAAGCGATTTTCAAAAACCGTTTCCGTGATCACGCTAAGTCCGTTGCCCAGGACCATGAGCGCCATCATCTGGGCCTGCAGGTCCGTGGCAAAGCCCGGATAAGGCTGTGTCTTGACGTCGGCGCTTCGAATGGTTTCACCGCCGGCGGCGCGAAGTCCTCCATCGATGGGCGTAATCTCCATGCCTGAATCCCTGAGCTTGTGGATGAGGGCTTCCATGTGCTGGGGGTTGCATCCCAGCAGCCGCACGTCCCCGCCCGTCATGCCCGCGGCGATCATGAATGTTCCCGCCTCGATCCGATCCGGAATGATCGCGGCTTCGACCGGGTGGAGCCGTTCGACGCCGTCGATGGTGATCACGTCCGTTCCCGCCCCGGCGATCTTGGCCCCCATGCCGTTGAGCACATCGGCAAGGTTCGAGACTTCCGGCTCCTGAGCCGCGTTTCTCAGGACCGTCGTCCCTTTGGCCAAACAGGCCGCCATCATGATATTTTCCGTTCCGGTGACTGTGGAAATGTCAAAGTAGATGTTCGCGCCTCTCAATTGCCTGGCGCGGGCTTCGATGTAGCCATCCCTCAGCTCCACCTCCGCCCCCATGTCCTGAAGAGATTTGATGTGAAGGTTCACCGGCCGGGCGCCGATCGCACAGCCTCCGGGAAGCGAGACGCGGGCGACGCCCATCCTGGCGACGAGCGGTCCGAGCACCAGGATGGAGGCCCGCATGGTTTTCACGAGTTCGTAGGATGCCTCGGTGTGGGTGACGCGGGAGGCATTCACCCGTAGGGTCTCCTCGCCGGAAATGTCCACACCGAAACTGTCGAGAAGTTTTTTTACCGTCCGGATGTCCATGAGGTCCGGAATGTTGTGATAGGTGCACCAGCCGTCCGTCAACAGGGAAGAGCACAGGATCGGAAGGGCGGCATTTTTCGCGCCGCTGATCCGGACTTCTCCGCATAGCCTTCGACCGCCCCAAATGATGATCTTATCCATGGGATCGTTGCTTCTTTCTGGCAGCAGCCACGCGGTTCCGGCCGGCATAGTCTCGGCGGAAGCGGATCGCTTCAAAACCGCCGGCTTGACGGAAAAGCGTTTCGGTTGCTTCTTTCTGTCCGGACCCGATCTCCAGCATGAGCCACCCCCCGCTCTTCAGGTAGCCGTCGCTTTTAAAAATAATTTCCCGGTGAAAGTCCATGCCGTCCGGACCGGCCCTGAGGGCGCACGAAGGTTCGTACCACTTTACGTCCGCCGGCAGGTCCTCGTACTCCGCTTCGGAAATATAGGGCGGATTGGAAACGATCATATCAAATTTTCCGGACAGAGGCGCAAATAAATTTCCCGCCAGAAATGCCATACGATTTTCAACGCCGGCGCGCCGGGCGTTGCGAACGGCGACAGCGACGGCTTCCGCGGAGATGTCCGTGGCGAAGACCCGGGCATTTTTCAATTCCGCCGCCAGCGTCACGCCGATCGCGCCGCTGCCCGTTCCCAGATCGAGAATTCGTGTATGGCCGGAATCGACTGTGTCCAGGACCTTCAGGCACTCCTCGACCAGTATTTCCGTTTCGGGCCTCGGGATCAGGACCCGGCGATTCACCTCGAAGACGGCCGACCAGAATTCTTTCCGGCCGATGATGTAGGCGATCGGCTCGCCCTGACGTCGCCGTGAAACAACCTGAAGGAAGCGCTGAACTTCCGTTTCCGGAAGGCACGTGTCCGCGTTCGTGTACAGGTGCAGGCGGTCTCTCCCCAGGCAATGGGCCAGCAGGACTTCCGCATCCAGCCGGGGCGTCCGGCAACCCGCCGTTTCGAGATCCCGAACGGCCCGTTTGATCAATTCCCGGATTTTCATGCCGGTGTTCCTTCAGGCGGACCGCTTCAGTGCCTCTGCCTGAAAATGGGCGGTCAGTGCATCGATGACGCCCTGGATGTTCCCGTCCAGAAAACTTTCCAGATTGTAGAGCGTGAGGTTGATCCGGTGGTCCGTGATTCTGGACTGGGGGTAGTTGTAGGTGCGGATCCGCTCGCTCCGATCCCCGCTGCCCACCTGATTTCTCCTGGTTTCCGAGATCTCGTGGTTCTGCTTCGCGACCATGATGTCCAGCAGCCTGGCCTTGAGTACCTTCAGGGCTTTCGCCTTGTTCTTCAACTGCGATTTTTCATCCTGGCAGGTTACGACGAGGCCGGTGGGAAGATGGGTGATGCGGACCGCAGAGTCCGTCGTGTTGACACTCTGACCGCCGTGCCCGCTGGAGTGATAAACATCGATGCGCAACTCGCCCGGGTCGATGTTGACCTCGACCTCTTCCGCCTCGGGGAGGATGGCAACGGTCACCGCGGAAGTGTGAATCCGGCCCTGGGACTCCGTGGCCGGGACCCGCTGCACCCGGTGGACGCCGCTTTCGTATTTCAACTGGCTGTAGGCGCCCTGACCGGTCACCAGTGCGATGATTTCCTTGAAACCGCCCATGCCCCCCGCCGGCGTGGAGCTGATGATTTCGACCTTCCACCGGCGCATCTCCGCGTAGCGGGCATACATACGGATCAGGTCCCCGACGAAAAGCCCCGCTTCGTCACCTCCCGTACCGGCCCGGATTTCCAGAAACACATTCCGGTCGTCGTTCGGATCCTTCGGCAGCAGCAGGATCTTCAGCCGGTCCTCAAGGGATTTGAGCCTTTCCCTGAGCTCGGGCATTTCCTCCTTCACGATGGCTTTGAGTTCCTCGTCATTTTCCCGCAGCAGGGCTTGGCCCTCTTCGATCCGGAGTTTCGTTTTATCGTATTCCCGGTAGGCTTCCACAAGGTTCTGGAGTTCGGCATGTTCCCGGGCATACTTTTGATAAAGGGTCTGTCTGCCGAGTAAGCTGGCGTCGCTCAGGAGGGATTCCAGTTCCTCGTATCGGGCAACAATTTCGTTCAGTCTCTTAAACATGGCGGCTCACGGAATCCATCGGATGGACCAAATATCCGGCTGTGCTGTGAATGAAACGATCGGGGTGCATCGAATGGCGCAGTCGCCCTCCCCACCCGCAACCGGGAATGGGCGCCACGGAACATGCCTAAAGATGGGGGTTCGGTAGGGAAAGGGGCATGGAACAGGGAAAGAGCAACTTGGTTTTCTCCATAGCGGTATTTGCGGCCGGTCCGGAGTCTGAAAGCCGTGCGTCGCGTTCAGGCTCCGGTCTTCTTGTCCTTGCCGGCGTATTTTTTCTTGAAACGTTCCACGCGGCCGGCGGTGTCGATGATCTTCTGCTTCCCCGTCATGAAGGGATGGCACTGGGAGCAGATCTCCACTTTGATGTCCTTCTTCGTGGAGCGGGTTTCAATCACATTTCCGCATACGCAGGTGATGGTGGTTGCCTCATATTCGGGATGAATGCCTTTTTTCACGGTCTGTCTGCCCTCCTGAAATCCTTGAATCTTGCGATCGCGATGATCTGTATCATCGGAATTAACTTCATATTATATCGTCATTTGAATAGAATATTCAAGAAAAATTATTTACTGGTTCATGGAGTCCAGAAATATCTGGTTTGTTTCCGTTTTTCTGATTTTGTCGATGATGAACTCCATGGCGTCCACCGGGTTCATTTCCTGGAGAAGCCTGCGCAGGATCCAGATCCGGTTCAGATTGTTCTTGGGGATCAGCAGTTCCTCCTTTCTGGTTCCGGACCGGGTCAGGTCGAAAGCGGGGAATACACGGCGGTCGGCAATGCGGCGGTCCAGATGCAGCTCCATATTGCCGGTTCCCTTGAATTCCTCGAAAATGACTTCATCCATTCGGCTTCCGGTGTCGATCAGCGCCGTGGAAATGATCGTCAGACTGCCGCCGTTTTCGATGTTCCGGGCGGCGCCGAAAAATCGCTTCGGCTTGTGCAGGGCATTGGAATCCACGCCACCGGACAGGACCTTGCCGCTGGGGGGGACGACGGTATTGTATGCCCGGGCCAGCCGGGTGATGCTGTCCAGGAGGATAACCACGTCCTTCCGGTGCTCCACCAGGCGTTTCGCCTTTTCAATGACCATCTCGGCG
Source organism: uncultured Syntrophaceae bacterium (assembly GCA_964460245.1). Taxonomy (GTDB): domain Bacteria; phylum Desulfobacterota; class Syntrophia; order Syntrophales; family Fen-1087; genus JAXDBM01. Next base: position 5,783 of record CAYWTL010000003.1, read on the forward strand.
ACCTGGACGTGGCGCGTTGCCGGTTCGTCGAAGGTGGAGGACACGACTTCCCCCTTTACGCTCCGTTGCATGTCCGTCACTTCCTCGGGGCGTTCGTCGATCAGAAGCACCATGAGCGTGACTTCCGGGTGATTGCGCGTGATGCTGTGGGCGATGTCCTGGAGCAGAACCGTTTTACCGGCCCGGGGCGGCGACACGATCAATCCACGCTGCCCTTTTCCGATCGGGGTGAAGAGGTCCATCACCCGGGTCGACAGGTTTTCCGGATCGCTTTCGAGGTTCAGCTTCCGGTCGGGGTAGAGGGGGGTGAGGTTGTCAAAGAGAATCTTGTCCCGGGATACGTCCGGAGGCTCAAAGTTGACTGAGTCGACTTTCAGGAGGGCGAAGTACTTCTCGCCCTCCTTTGGGGGCCTGACTTCACCGGAGACCGTGTCGCCTGTTCTGAGGCTGAACCGCCGGATCTGCGAGGGTGAAATATAGATGTCATCAGGGCTGGGCAGATAGTTGTAATCCACGGCGCGAAGGAAGCCGAAACCGTCAGGCAGAATTTCCAGGACGCCGGATCCCGATATCACCCCGTTTTTTTCCGCCTGGGCCTGCAGGATGGCAAAAATCAGTTCCTGTCTTCTCATGCCGCCTGCGCCCGGAACGTTCAGGTCTTTTGTCAGGTTGGCCAGTTCGCTGATGGGCAGTCTCTTGATGTCTTCAATGTTCATGGAATGAGTCCTTGTGGGATAATCGTGATCTCGCGGCCGGTTGTGATGAAATCGCCGGATCCGCGTGCAAATCTGATTTGACTTTAGTCTGGATTTCTCATTGGAGAGAATGGCGATTTTCTATCGCTATGACCGATATGGAAAATAGCGGATTTATCGGGTTGCTCGTTCGGGTTTTTGAAGCATTCCAAATCAGGAAGGACTTGAATGACGCCTTTCAAACACGGCTGTCCTTTTATTATAGACCATTCCGTCTGTCAAGCACTTTTTACAGTGCACGTGGCCGGCTGATTGCCGCGCAGCATGATGAAGCTGAGGTGCCGGCCGGTTTGGCCCCTGTCCCGTCGATGTGAAAAGAAGAGGTCCTGTCGGCAGGATGTGCAAAGATCGGAGGAAAGGATGTTTTCCGCCCGGATGCCCCGGTCCAGGAGCTGGATTTTGTTCGCCAGCGGCAGATCCAGCATCCAGCGCTTCCGGTCCGGCATCCGGTCCAAGAAAGAGGCGCTTTGCGGGTGGCCGGCCAGTGCTTCGAAAACAGGTGAATCGACCTCATAGCAGCAGGGATTAATCGCCGGTCCGATCAGGGCAAGGATGTCTCGAGGGCTGGATGCGAACCGGTGGACGAATACATCAACGGTCTGTTCGGCTATCCTCAAGGCGGTGCCTTTCCAGCCGGCATGAACGGCTCCGATGACTTGCCGGATCGGATCCGCCAGAAGGATCGGAACGCAGTCCGCCGTCTTGATGCACAGGGCGATGGCCGGACGATCGGTCACCACCGCGTCGATCTGCGGCGGCTCTTTGTCTCCTGAGGGAACCGGTTCCCGGTCGAGGATCCAGATGCCGTCCCCGTGAACCTGACGAATCGGCAGAAAAGTGCAGGGCGGAAAACCGAACGCGGAGGCGATCCGTTCGAAATTCTGTCGCACGCTGTCCGCATCGTCCCCTTCCCGGTCGCTGACGTTCAGGCTTGAAAACAACCCCTCGCTGACGCCGCCCCGCCGGGTGCAGAAAGCATGAATGAGAAAGTCGAAAGGTTCCAGAGAAGGGGCCTTCAGGTATTTCAGGGGACCTTTCCTGGTCATCCGGAGCATCGCAGTGCCTCACAAAGACCGGCCATGTCCGCCGGCAGGGGAGATGTGAACGTCAGGGCATCTCCCCGAATGGGATGCGTGAAGCAAAGACGGATCGCGTGAAGCGCCTGCCGCTTCATGCCCTGCAAGGCCGCCCGCACGATCGGGTTTTCGACGGAGCGGGTTTTTTTTGCCCCGCCGTAAACGATGTCTCCCACGACCGGATGGCCCAGGGCATTCATGTGAACCCGGATCTGGTGTGTGCGTCCCGTCTCGATGTCCAGTTCGAGAAGCGTGGCCGCCTCGTATCGTTCGCAAACCCGCCAGTGCGTGACGGCCTCCTTGCCGCGCCGGCTTCGCGTGGACATCTTCTTCCGGTCCACCGGGTGCCTCCCCACGGGCAATTCGACGCTACCCCCGTCCTCCGTCGGATTTCCGTGCACCAGGGCCTGATAGGTTTTTCGGACCCCGCGGCTTTTGAATTGGTCCGTCAAGTTCTGGTGGGCTCTGTCCGATTTGGCGACGACCAGCAGGCCGGACGTGTCCTTGTCGAGGCGATGGACAATCCCGGGCCGCAGAACGCCCCCGATGCCGGAAAGATCGCGACAGTGAAAAAGGACCGCATTGACAAGCGTGTCCCGGGGATGACCTGCCGCCGGGTGGACAACCATTCCCGCCGGCTTGTCGATCACCAGGATGGATTCATCTTCGTAAACGACGTTCAGGGGGATTTCCTGCGGCTGCACGTCATGTACCGTCGCCTCCGGCGTTTCGATGCAAATGGTCTCGCCGGCTTTCAGCCGGCGGCTTGCCCTGGCCGGATGCATGCCGACACGGACGTGGCCGCCGTCGATGAGCCTGCGGATCTGCGCCCGGGAAAATGCGGTGCCGCGCCGCGTCAGGAAAAGATCCAGCCGCAGACCGCTTTCATCCTCGCCGGCGACATATTTGCGTTGTTGCGGCACGTTCATGACGACCGGAGTGTGCAAAAGCCCTGCTGGATCAATCCGAACTCCTCCCGCGTGATGGTCCTCAGGTCGAGAATCAGCTCGTCATCGGCGATCCTGGCGACAATCGGAACCGCCAGGCGCCGAAGGCGTGATTCGAGCCTGCTGGCCGTCATGGCATCGGAACGGACACTGATCAGGACCGTCGGAATTTCCTGGGTCGGCAGCGATCCGCCACCCGCCAGTGAAACTCCCTGCCGCAGGCGGAACGTAAATCCCTTCAGGTCCAACCGCCGCAGGCGGGCCTGCAGGGTCTTGGCCCTTATGGAAATGTCCCGGAGCGGAGCCGTCAGGGATTTCAGGGTCCGGATATCGGAAAACGCCTGCTCCGGGTTCAGATAGCGGATCAGGGTGGCTTCGAGGGCCGCAAGCGTCAGTTTGTCGATCCGAAGGGCGCGGTTCAGGGGATTTTTCTTGATTCGCTCCAGGATGTCCCGTTTCCCGAGGATGAGTCCCGCCTGTGGACCGCCCAGAAGCTTGTCTCCGCTGAAGGTGACGACATCGACGCCGGTCCGCAGCGCGTCGCCGACCGTCGGTTCACGGTCCAGGCCGTGCCGGTCGAGTCCTAACAGACAGCCGCTGCCCAGATCGTCCATGACCGGCACACGATATTTCTTTCCCAGCGCAACCAGTGCCGGCAAAGCGATGTCTTCTGTGAAGCCGATGATCCGGTAGTTGCTGGTGTGAACCTTGAGGATCAGGCCCGTCTTGTCCGAAAGGGCCTGCTCGTAATCTTTCAGATGCGTCCGGTTGGTTGTTCCCACTTCCCGCAGAAAGGCGCCGCTTTTCTCCATAACCTCCGGAATGCGGAACTCGCCGCCGATTTCAATGAGCTCCCCCCGGGAAACGACGGCCTCCCTTCCGTCCGCCAGGGTGTTGATGACCAGCAGGACGGCCGCCGCGTTGTTGTTTACGACCAGGGCGTCTTCCGCGCCGGTCAGGCTGCGGAGAAGGTCCTGCACGTGATCGTAGCGGAGTCCGCGCTGGCCCTTTTCGAGGTCGAACTCCAGGTTGGAGTAGCCTTTGCCGATCTCGACGATCCTTTCCAGCGCTTCCGGACACAGCGGCGCCCGTCCGAGATTGGTGTGCAGGATAATTCCCGTGGCATTGATCACCCGGACCAGCCGGTACCGGGTCAGCGACTCCACTCTGCGAAGAACTTCATCCGCAACCCCCTCTGGCGAAGGCAGGCTCTTTTCGTTCGGTTTGCCGCCCGACGTGAGCAGGCGGTTTCGATGATTGTCCACGACCGTCCGGCATTCCGATTTCAGAATGTCCTTTGGAATTCCGAACGGGACATCCCGCTTCTCCAGGATTGCCAGTACTTCATCGATCTTGGGGAGATGTTTCAGCAGGTTCTTTGTGTCGTCGTCCATGCGCCATGCCGGATTCGCCGTGAAAAGGCGATTTTTTCAATCGGAAATCCCGATCTTAATGCCTCAGGGGATGACTTGTGTCAAGCGGTTATTCCTGGAGGAGCGGTCGCTCCCTTTCGCCGGAAGTCTTGAAATAAAACCAAGCATGAAGTAAACCGTCGTTGAGGCGGAATTTTCATGATCGTGCAACCCAAAGATGCGGCAACGGTCGTTCTCCTGCGAAATCCCCGCGGGCAGGACGGGGAGGGCTTCGAAGTCCTCATGGTGTTGCGGAACAGAACCAGCAGGTTCGTTCCCGGCTTCTACGTGTTTCCCGGCGGGGCCCTGGATGAGGCGGATTGCGCGCCGCATATGGAAGGATTCTGCAGCGGCTTGCGGGGCGAGCGGGCGCAGCGCCTCCTGGATCGATCCGCATCGCCCGCAAGAGCCCTGGGAGCATGGGTGGCGGGCATACGGGAAACCTTCGAAGAGGCGGGTCTGTTTCTGGCGTATCGGCAGGACGGCAGTCTGCTGTCTTTTCATGCCAACCGGACGGATCCGTTTCATCGCTACCGGGATTTGCTGCGCCGGGGTAAAATGAGTTTCGCCGATCTGCTGCAGAAGGAGGCCCTCAAACTGGCCGCGGACCGGCTGCATTATTTTTCCCACTGGGTCACGCCCTCGTTTTACCCGATCCGATACGATGTCCGTTTCTTCGTCGCCGAAGCGCCGGCGGGCCAGGAGGCCGTCCACGATGGCGGGGAATTGACGGAACATGCCTGGATCACGCCGCGGGATGCCCTCCGTTCTCATGAGGCGGGACGTTTCGACATGGTCTTTCCCACGGTGATGACGATGAAGGCCCTGTCCCAGTTCGGGACAATCCGTAAGGTGATTCAATCCACCCGGGGCAAGCGGATCGTCCTGGAATCGGGATGACTCACGGTCCGTCGTCCCAGACGATCACCGGCGGCGTCGAAATGGAAACCCGGTTCCCGTCGAGCATCTTCACGGACACCTGGATGCCCGGCAGGGAATACCACGCACCCAGGGGATCCCCCCGGGGATCCAGGATCGCGAATCCATAGAGCGAACGGTTCAGTTCAAGGGCCTTGGATTGCATGCACCGAATGGTTTCCCGAAAGGGGTCCGGAGCGGGGTTCATTTTTTCCCACTGCGTCGAATCCAGAACAAAACGCCGGTCGATGCCGATCACGGCATTGGGGCGGACTTCCGGACCGCTGTAATAATAGACCAGATCGGGGTCGATCCGATAATGTTCAAAGGCTTCCGTGACGGCCGGATCCGGTTTGATCATTCCGTAGTTTTCGCTGAACCGGCCCGAGAAGAAAAGGAAGTAGCCTGCCAGGATGGCGACCGTGACGACCAGGATGAGTTTCAGATCCATTTCATTGGCCCATTTTCGATGCGTGATGCGAAGCGATTCCGGCCCTGTGGGTCATCGTCCGGCGAACGGGGCGGACCGGCCGTGCCCGTCATGATGGCTGCCGATCCCTGCAGAAGTCGCGGAAATTGTTCACCGCGACGAAGAATTCTCGCATCATGATCACCCACTGATACCGACCCGCGGGCGTCAGGACGAAGTCGGGCGGTTCATAACGCAGTCCGCCGGCCAGCAGTAAGGCCAGGATGTCCGCCCAGAGATGCCGATAAAACTTCCCGCCGTACTTTTTTCGCATTGCCCCGGTGTCCAGCTTCATGCCGAAGAGTTTCATGAGAAAGTCGTAGCGGATGCGATCCCGGAGGCTGAAGTCCCGGGAGGCCATCAGGGGCGTCTCACCCCGTCCGGCCCGGTCGATGTATTGCCGGATGTTGAAGGTGTTCGCATAGCAGGTGCCGTTCAAAAATCCGATGGAGCCGCTGCCCAGACCGGCATACTCGTCGTAATCGACGATATATTCGTCGATGAGGGTTCCTTTCTTGGAAAAGCACCAAGCCGATGAGAACCGGTACGCCGGGATGAGCCCCGCAACGATCTGCCGGTAGAACTTTTCCTCCCGGCGGCTGTCCACCTGCCCGAGGGTTTTCTGGACCCTCTGCCGGGTGGCGTCCGATACCATCAGGGGATAGTAGGTGATCTGGTCCGTTCCGATATCCAGGAGCGTGTCCAGGTCGCGGCCGAGGGTCTCGGACCGCTGTGCGGGGAAATTGAAGATCATGTCGGCATTGAGGGTGTCGAAGACCCCCCGGATCCCCCTCAACCGGTCGCCGATCTCATCGCCGCTGCCGTATTTGTCGAAACGATCCATGTTCTTCAGGAGGCTGTTGTCGAAGCTTTGGACACCCACTGACAGGCGGTGCACGCCCGCCCGTTTGAGAGCGGCGATGTTTGTTTCGGTCAGGTGGTTCGGGTTGGTTTCGACGGACACCTCGCGGATGTCGAACCAATCACGGGCCGTTGTGAGGGTTTCCTCCAGTTCATCGATCAGGACGGTCGGTGTGCCGCCGCCGACGTAAATCCCCCCGAAATCGTATCCGCTTTCCCGGTAGATGCGGATTTCCCGTCGAAGCGCACGGAAGTAATCCCGGCAGAGCGTCTCGTCAAAAACGGTCCGGTTGAAGGAGCAGTAGGGGCACAGCTTTTCGCAGAAAGGGACATGAAGATAAAGCAGGCGGGGCTTTTCAACCACCGGCGGCGGGATCCGGGGGGCGGCGCCTTCTTCGAATTTCATGGCCCGCGCGAATTCGCGTCGCGCCGTCCATGTAATGATCCGGTTGATCAAGGAGATACCCAAACGAAATTTTCCGCATAGCTAACAGACCGGCGGGAAATTATCAAGGGTCATTCTCCCTTCGCCCATGCGTGCGAAGTGAGCCGGAGACAATCGGTCGCGAGGGCGGCGATCACTTGAATTCGTGATGTGATGATGTTATAGAACTGCGCAAATCCGTTCTGATGCGGAGGTTCATGGTCATGCCCAAAAGAAAGGTTCTCGCGCTCTGGCGTGATGAGAAAATGAATGAGGAGGAGGCCCGGATCCTGAGGATGCCGTGCGCCGAGATTCCCGCGCCCTTCGACGCCGCCGGCAAGCGGGACATTCGGGTGCTGTTCGAGGCCTTCATGGAAAGGGACGACGCTTTGGGTCTGGCGGCCCCGCAGATCGGCATCAGCAGACGGGTGATCGCCTTCCGGAATAAAAATTTCGAGGAAAAGGGACGCCTGACCCGCGAGGAGGATTGCGAAGTGTTGGTCAATCCCCGGATCACGCAGACGCGGGGTGAGCCGGTGAAGGGTACGGAGGGCTGCCTGTCCTGTCCGGAAATTCAGGTCGAAATCTGCCGCTGGCCGGAAATCAAGGTCCGGGCCTTTGATCGTCACGGCCGGAAAATCAGCAAGCGGTACACCAACTTCCTTGCCCGCATCGTCCAGCACGAAATGGACCATCTGGACGGAAAGCTGATCGTGGACTATGACGGCACCGTCTACGTTCCCAAGAAAAACCGGGGCTTCTTCGACCGGTTGTTCCCGGTAAAATGATCGTTAGATCGCCTTTCGCCAGGCCAGCCGCTGTTCCAACCAGCGGGAAAGCGTGGTGAAGGCAAAGCAGATCACGAAATAGACACAGGCAATAAAAAAGAATATTTCCGTGGGATAGATCATCGTCCGGTTGTTGACCTGCGTGGCCACGTGGGTCAGTTCGGAAACCCCGACGATGAAGGCCAGCGAGGTGTCCTTGATCATGGAGACGAACTGGTTCACGAAGGAGGGGATCATGTTGCGGAGTGCCTGGGGCAGCACGACATAGACCATTGCCTGGAAGGGTTTGAGCCCCGTCGAAAGAGCGGCCTCCGTTTGTCCCTTCGGGATTCCCTCGATTCCGGCCTGAATGATCTGGGACATGTAGGCCGAGGTGAAGAAGGTGAGTGCCATGATGACGGTCCAGCTTTCCGGCGTCGGTCCCCCCATGACCCACGGAAGCAGGAAGTACATCCAGAAAATGACCATCAGAAGCGGAATCCCGCGTATTGCATTGACCACGGCAAGCGTCGCGTAACGGATGAGCCGGTTGCGGGAGACGCACAGTAGCCCGAGAGCCAGACCGCCCACGAAGGAGAAGATCAGCCCCATCAGCGCGAGGTAGAGCGTCAGCATCAGCCCGCCCATCGGGCCGCTGGGGTATCGGCCGATCATAAAGTGGGTGATGTTGGTCCAGATCACGCCGAAGTCGAAGCCGGTTTCCATGCCTATCGCACCCCCATGGGATTCAGGATGCGCTTGCTGTAGAGGGTCACCATCCAGGTAATCAAGAGGGAAAGTCCCAGGTAAACCAGCGTTGCCGCCGTGAAGGCCTCGAACCCCTTGAAAGTGTAGGCCTCCACCTGCCGGGCCTGATAGGTCAGTTCGGCCACGCCGATGGTCATCGCCAGCGAGGAGTTCTTGGTCAGGTTCAGAAACTGGTTGATCAGCGGCGGGATGGTCAGCCGCACGGCCTGGGGCAGGATGATGTAATACATGGAGCGAAGGTAGGAGAAACCAGAGCTGCGCGCCGCCTCCATCTGCTCCTTCGGAATGGAACGCACACCGGAGCGGATATCCTCGGCGATAAAGGCAGAAGTGTAGATCGTCAGAGCAATGACGGCCGCGGCAAATTCGAAATTCATGCTGTTGAGCCAGTCATTCGCCGCTGTCGGAAGGATCTTGTAGGAACCGAAATACCAGAAGAAGATCTGGACCAGCAGAGGTGTGTTGCGGAAAAACTCCAGATAGGCGTGGGAAAACCACAGGAGCGGCCTGACGTTGCTCATCCGCAGAACAGCGATCAGCAGGCCGAGGAGAAAGGAGAGGACCACCGATATGGCGGAAAGCTCCAGAGTAACCCTCAGTCCGGAGACCAGCCAGTCAAAATACTGCCCGGAGGTTATGACAGACCAGTCAAACTTGTAGTTCAGCACGTTAAAATCGATCCCGATGAAAGCGGTCCTATCCCGGCACAGCGCCGAAACAGGACCGCTTTCTCTTTTTTCGCTTTTGCCGGAAACATCACATCCGCCTTCACAGGCAGAGGCGCTGTTTCACGCACACCTGGCATAACGCTACTGGGCCTTGATCCTGAAGGTCCGCTGCAGCGGTGTGTCCGTCTTGGGGCCAAACCATTTCGTGAAGATTTTCGCCGCTTCGCCGCTCTTCTCCATCTCCAGGAGCGTCGCATTGACGAAATCGAGCAGCGCCTTGTCCCCCTTGCGGATGCCCAGTCCGTAGGGTTCGTCGGATATCCGGATATCCGGAATCTCGAAGGCCTCTTTGTTCGGCGCCTTGCCGAGAAGCCCCGCCAGCATCGATTCGTCCGTCGTCACAGCCACAACCTTGCCCTGCTGCAGGGCCAAGAAGGCCGACGGATAGTCGTCGAAAGACAGGATCGTTGCGGAGGGAACGGCCTTTTTCACGTTCTGCTCAGAGGTGGACCCCTTTGCCGTTCCGATCTTCTTGCCTTCCAGGTCGGCGAGCTTTTTCACCGAACCCTTTTTCGTCAGGAACTTCTGACCCGTGAGGAAGTAGGTGTAGCTGAAGTCGATCTGTTTCGCCCGCTCCTGGGTGATCGTCATGGTGGCCGCGACGAGGTCGATATTGCCGGCCATGAGCTGGGGCATGCGGGTCGCCGAGGTAACGGCCTTGATTTCGAGCTTCACGCCCATCCGCTTGGCGATCGCCTTGCAGAAATCGACGTCGTACCCGATGATCGCCCGGGTTTTTTCATCGATGAAACCGAAGGGCGGAGCGGAATCTTTCACACCCGCAACCAGCACACCCTTCTTCTTGATTTCAGCCAGGGTATCGCCCGCCCAGGCCGCCCCTTCCAAACCTGCCGCAAACACCAGTGCCAAAAAAAAGATCCCGAATTTCCTCATACTGAATTACCTCCTTGTTTGAATGTTATTGCATCGGTGACAGAATTTCCTTCAGGAAGAGCTTGGCCCTTTCATGCCGGGGGTTCCTGAAGAACTCCTCGGGCGGCGCCTCTTCCAGAATCACGCCAAAGTCGATAAAGGCCACGCGGTCAGCCACTTCCCGGGCAAAACCCATCTCGTGGGTGACCACAATCAGGGTCATGCCTGTATGGGCCAGGCCCTGCATGACCTGGAGCACCTCCCCGATCATCTCCGGGTCGAGCGCCGATGTCGGTTCGTCGAAAAGCATGATTTTGGGCTTCATGGCGAGCCCCCGGGCAATGGCGACCCGCTGCTGCTGCCCGCCGGAGAGCTGCGACGGGTAGGCGTCCCGCTTCTCGGCGAGGCCGACCCGCTCCAGGAGGGCCGTCGCCTGTTCCTCCGCTTCTTTTTTCTGGAGCTTTCTGATCTTGATCGGCGCCAGGGTGATGTTCTTGAGGACGCTCAGATGGGGATAGAGGTTGAACTGCTGGAAGACGAATCCGATCTCGGCGCGGAGCTGGTTGATATCGGTTTTCGGATCGGAAATATCTTTCCCGTCCACAACCAGCTTTCCCTTATGAATGGGTTCGAGCTTGTTGATGGCACGGATCAGGGTGGATTTTCCGGAACCGGAGGGGCCGCACACGACGACCACCTCTCCCTGCTTGACCCGGAGGTTGACATCGTTCAGGACGTGCAGATCTTTAAACCATTTGTGAACTCCGTGAAACTGGATCATGAACGGCTCCCGTTCGTCGGGTTGATCTTTCGAATTCGCGAGGACCTGCCTATACAGCACATTTCGCAAAAGATCAATGCAATTCCTGCAAATCGGTTGACTGCATTCCAATCCAGGCAAGGATCGCGCTCCGTCTCGCATACGCTTTTCCGCCTTGAAATCTCCCGGCGTTTATAGTACCCATGAAGACAATGGGGTGTATCCCGCGTCCGGTCCCCGTAGGCGGGCGCGGAACGATGGCCAATCAGACACTCAAGGAGATGCCCGATGCTGAAAGTTCAATGCGCGGACTGCGGGAGGTCCTTCATCTGGACGGATGAAATGCCCCTGACGGGAAAATGCCCCACTGTGGACTGCGAGTGGATCTATGACGTTCGCCGGGAACTGAAAAAAAGCGTCACGAGGCGGGAAGACGAGGCGCACCATGTCATTCGCTGTCCCCGCTGCAACGAGCCCGTTGCCGCGAAAGTGACGGTCTGCGAACACTGCGGTGAAGTGATCATCGGCTCGAGAACCTTCAAGAAAAAATACCTGTTGCTTGCCGTGGCGGTTGCGCTCATCGTTCTGTCCCTGGTGTTCTACTCCCGTTGACGGCCGCTTCCGCATCAACATCCGTAATGTGTTTTTCCGGAGAAGATCATGAAAAGAACGCCCCTTTATGACCGCCATGTCGCGCTGGGAGCGAAAATGATCGATTTTGGCGGCTGGGAGATGCCGGTTCAATACACCGGCGTCATCGAAGAGCATCACGCCACTCGAACCGGCGCGGGTCTCTTCGACATCTGCCACATGGGAGAGATCGAAATCAGGGGCCCGCAGGCGCTGGATCTCCTGCAGAGGGTGATGAGCCGCAACCTGAACAGGCAGGAGACCGGCCAGATGAAGCTCAGTGTCCTGACCAACGAGCAGGGCGGGATCATCGATGACGTGACGGTCTACAAACTGGCCGAGGACCGCTATTGGGTCGTCACGAACGCGGCCACGAAGGACAAGGATCTCCGGTGGATTCAGCACCAGATGCAGGAGGGAGCCTTTGCCGGAGCGGACATTGTCGACCGGACGGATGAGCTCGGCAAGATCGATTTGCAGGGTCCCCGGGCGCAGCGCATCCTTCAATCGCAAGCGGATGCGGATCCGGGGACTTTAAAATTCTATCACGCCATGCAGGCGACGGTGGCCGGAGTTCCCTCTCTGGTTTCACACAGCGGGTATACCGGCGAGGACGGCTTTGAGATTTACGCAGACAGCCGCCGGATCGGGACCGTCTGGGACGGACTGATGGAAGCGGGCGCCGAATCGGGATTGAAAGCCGTTGGGCTGGGTGCGCGGGACACGCTTCGCCTGGAAGCGGGCATGATGCTTTACGGCCATGAGATGTGCGAAACCATCTCACCCTACGAGGTGGTTTATGGGTGGCTGGTCGACTTGGAAAAGGATTTTGTCGGCCGTGACGCTCTGGACCGGCAAAGGAAACGCGGGGTCGCCCGCAAGCTGGTGGGTTTTGAAATGGCTGAAAGGGGCATTGCCCGGTCGGGTTACAAGATCTTCAAATACGGCCGTGAAATCGGAGAGGTCACATCCGGCACCTTCGCCCCCACATTGAACCGGGCCGTCGGTTTTGCCTTTCTTCCCGTCCAGTATGCGGAACCGCAAACGGAATTGGAAATCCGGATTCGGGAGCGCCCGGTCAAGGCCAGGGTGGTCACGATCCCCTTTTACAGAAAGTGCGACAAACACATTTTTTACAATGTCTTTATCTGATCTGAAGGGAGCCTGACATGTCCAAGAAAAACCCGGTCGACCGGAAATATTCCAAGGATCACGAATGGGCGCGGGATGATGGAGACGGGGCGGTCACCGTCGGTATCACGGATTACGCTCAGGAGATGCTGACGGACATCGTTTTCGTGGAATTGCCAACTGTCGGGAAGGTTGTTAGACAGATGGACCCATTCGCCGTGGTGGAGTCTGTCAAATCCGTTTCCGATGTCTATGCCCCGGTCGGAGGTGAGGTGATCCAGGTCAATACGAACCTGGAAACCCGGCCGGAGCTGGTCAATCAGGATGCCTTCGGCGAGGGATGGATTGCCCGGATTCGAATGCATCAGCCGGAAGATCTGCAGGGGCTGATGGACGCCGCCGCTTACGAGGCGCTGATCCGGGAAGAGAAGCAATAGACCATGTGAAAGCGCGGAGAAGGAACCGTCCGATGGATTACACCCCCCATACCCCGGAAGAAATCAAACGGATGATGAGCGCCATCGGCATCGCCTCGGTGGAGGCGCTTTTTGCGGACATTCCAGAGAAATACAGGCTGAATCGTCTGTTGGATCTGCCGCCGCCCTCGTCCGAACAGGAAATTTCAGGGCTGATGAAGGACTTTGCCGCCCGGAACCTTGTTCCTTCAGTCATCCTGAAAGGTGCGGGCGCCTACCATCACTACATTCCCGCCGTGGTTGGGCATGTGATTTCGCGCTCCGAATTCTACACTGCCTATACCCCATACCAGGCTGAAATCAGCCAGGGCATCCTCCAGGCCATCTATGAATACCAGACCATGATTGCCGGGCTGACGGGCATGCAGGTGGCCAATGCATCCATGTACGACGGCGCTTCCGCGATGGCGGAAGCGGCCGTGCTCGCCGCCAAAACACTGAACCGCAACCGCATCGCTGTCCTGCGCTCCGTCCATCCCGAATACCGGCAGGTGCTGAAAACGTATGCCTGGTCCAACGGATATGAAGTGCTTGATATTCCCCACGGGCCGAGCGGACAACTGGATCGTAAGGCTCTCGCGGAGAGTGTCGATCGGCAAACGGCGGCCGTTCTGGTTCAGTCGCCCAATTTCTTCGGTGTCATTGAGGATACGGCCGCGATCGCAGCTCTCGTCCACGATCAGGGCGCATTGCTGGTTTCCGGCTTTGCAGAAGCCACCTCGCTGGGGATCCTGAAACCGCCCGGCGAGATGGGGGCGGATTTTGTGGTCGGGGAAGGACAGGCTTTCGGCAACCCCCTGAACTACGGCGGGCCCTACCTGGGAATCTTTGCCGCCACCGAGAAGTTCCTGCGGAAGATTCCCGGCCGTCTTGCGGGGGCAACCGTCGATCAGGAGGGGAAGCGCGGTTACGTCCTGACCCTGCAGACGAGAGAGCAGCACATCCGGCGGGAGAGGGCTACATCCAACATCTGCTCCAACGAGGCGCTCTGCGCCCTCGCTGCCGCCGTCTATCTCGTCAGTCTGGGGAAGAATCTCAGAAAACTGGCGGTCCTCAACGTTCGGAAAACTCAGTATCTGATGAAACGGCTGCTGCAAATTCCGGGATGGCAGCCGATTTTTACAGGCCCGGTCTACAACGAGTTCGCTGTCCGCTGCCCGGACCCTCAGGCGGCCAACCGGAAGCTGCAGGGGGAGGGAATCATCGGTGGGTATGAGCTGGGGAAGGATTACCCGGAGTGGGAGGATGGTCTCCTCATCTGCGCCACGGAAATGCTGGCAAAAGAAGACATGGACCGCGTGGCAGAAATTCTGAGTTGAATGTCCGTCAGCCCTCACCGCCGAGCCGGGATCGCGAGATCACTTCGCTGTAAAGAAAATCATTCTAGAAAAAAAGAAAGCCCCATCCCTTGGCCATCCGCGGAACGGGGCTTAAAATTGCATCTGATCTGGACGTCAGAAACGGCGCCGTAGCTATTTTTTTGCCCGGGCTGCTTTCTTGACTGCCGTTTTCTTTACGGCTGCCTTTGCCGGTGCTGCTTTTTTCGCGGCAGGCTTTTTTGCCGCGGCTGCTTTTGCCGCCGGTTTGGCCTTCGCTTTTGCCGGAGCTGCTTTCTTTGCGGCTGCCTTTGCCGGCACTGCTTTTTTCACGGCAGGCTTTTTTGCCGCGGCTGCTTTTGCCGCCGGTTTGGCCTTCGCTTTTTTCGGGACCGCTTTTACAGCTTTCTTTGCAATTGCCATTTGTGACGCCTCCTTTGTTGAATTTGTGCTTGTTTCAAACGGCCGAATCACCCTTCCTTCTTCTATTATACATGCAAAAATATTTTTATCAAGAAATTATCGGGCCGGTGTCGGGCCGGGGACGAGATCAAAGAATTCCCGAATGACCGCTGTCGTCTCCGCGGGTTTTTCCATGGGAATCAAATGACCCGCGTCACGGATCAGCCGGTGGACGGCATTCGGGAACAGGGAGGCAATTTTTTTCAGATCGATGAAGTGCCGGTTGTCGCTCTTTTCCCCTTCCAGCACCAGTACGGGGCAGGTCACCTGCGGCAGCAGCGGCCATGGATCGTATTGGACGCCGCCCATGAAGAGAGCCGCCTCCCGCCTGGGCGAGCAGGTCAGCTCGAGTCCGCCGCCCGGCCTGTCCTTCATGCCGTGCTGAAGGTAAAGGGACAGCATCTCATCGTCCCAGGGTTTGAAGAGGGATCGCGATTGCAGATAGTTCCGGGCTTCGGATGCATCCCTCCATTGGTTCCGGCGCCGGATCGATTTTGCCGCCAGGGGATGATCGTTGACCTTGATGGCGGCATTGTAAAAATCGCGGGGAAGGAAGATCGGTTCGATGAGAACCATTGCGGCCGGCTTCAGGCCGTACCGGGCCGACGCGATGGTAAGAACCGTCGCTCCCATGGAGTGTCCCACCAAAAAGGGACTCCGTACCTTCAGCGCGCCGCAGAATTCGCCGAGGTCTTCCGCAAGGGTCATCCAGTTCAGGCCGCCCGCGTCAGGGTCTGACTCGCGGTGGTCGCAAAAGTAAGGAGCAATCACCCGGCAGGATGAAGACAATGACCGGGCGATGGGATGCCAGAGCCAGGGCAGGAATCCGGTTGCATGGAGCATCACCATCGTCGGCCCCCTTCCTTCGTAGAAGAGGTATGTCAGGAGGGTGTCACCGATGTTCTGGGTGAGAATGCTCGGATTCTCTTTTGTCTTCTGCATGGATGCTGCCTCAGGATGTCCAGACCGTGAAATCGTCCAGTCCGGCCCGCTCTCGTTCAAAGCGGTTCACCGGCGCGCTTTCTTCGGGATAGCCGAGAGCCGTGCCGATGACGATGAGGTGATCATCAGGGATCGGCAGCAGCGATCGCAGCAGTTCCGGGTAACTGACGGCCACGGCCATGATGCAGGTCCCCAGTCCTCTGCTGTGTGCCAGCAGACAGACCGTCTGAAGGATCAGGCCGGCATCAAGGGTGGCATAGGGAAGAGCGATGTCTTTCGATGTCGTCCATACCAGCAGGACCGGGGCATCGAAGAGGCCGAACATTTCCACCGTATAGTCCATGCGCGCCGCGTGGTTCTCCCGCGCGATCGACAGGGCTGCCAAGACGCTCTTCCCGATTCCGTTGTAGCGCTTTTTCAGTCCATCCGGCCAGATTTCGGTCGGTTGAATTTCCGGTGACGGCAGCGCGCCGCTGGCGATTCGATTCCGGCTCTCTCGTTTGAAGTCGTTCAGGGCGTTCCCGGTCACAATATGGATTCTCCAGGATTGGGTGTTTCCCCAGGAAGGCGACCATCGCGCGGCATCGAGAATTTCACGGATGACGCTTTCCGGAACGGTGTCCGGCTTGAATTTGCGAATGCTTCTCCTCTTTCTGACGGCCGTCAGGACATCCATGGGCTCCTCCGGGTGAAATGGATAAAAGAAGGTTGCGCGGTTCTCGCTCTTTTTTCGGTGACTCGGGGATCGCTTTGCTCAGGGTGACAAAGAAGATCGAGTCTTTCCGTAGGACGAGCCTGAGCAAGGGTTCGTCCGGGTCCGCTTTCGACAGTGCTGCCGCATAATCCTTCAGGTTGGCAATGTTGCTCCGGTTGATCCGGAGAATCACATCCTGCGGCGGTGACGCATATTCGCGGCCATCCTTTCCCCTCAGCCTCCCGCTGTCTGCGTAAACGCCGTATTGCCGTAGAGGTACTCGACCTTCTCCTTATGACGCATCTCCTGCCGGGCCATGCCGATAAGCATATCCTTGACTTCGCCGTCCGGATGCATCTTGGCGAGGTCCTCGTAGAATTTAGCGGCGTTGAGTTCCTTGTTGGCGGCAATCAGGTACACCTCGCGGGTTCGGACATCCTTGCCGATTTCTGGTTTTTTCTCCTGCTCGGCGATCTTGTAATCAACGGGAGCGTCCATGGCAAGGGATGCCCCGCGGAAACCGCCGTCCCGGTACTTCACCAGATAGGCCTTGTGCTGTTTTTCTTCCTGCGCCAGGAATTTCAAAGTATCCTTGGCCTCCTTGTCCTCCACGAGGCTGCAGAGCTCCATGTAAGATTCGTAGGCCTCCTCTTCATTCTTGATGGCCAGTGCAATCAAAGATTCAAGGGTCATGTTTTTCATCGATCGCGCCTCCTAAAAGATTTACCACACACAAGCCCATTCCCGATGGGCCGTCAGACACCTCAGGTGCCGCCGTAGCCGATGGTGACACAATCTCCATCCACGATCACCGGAACCTGCCGTTTGCCGCCGGAACGTTTCAGCATTTCCTCCAGCTTCGCAGGATTCGATTTGACATCCACGTAGATGGCCCTGTCGCTATAGGCCGACCTGGCTTGATCCGTGTGGGGTCAGCCGGCCTTTCCGTAAATGATCACTGTGTCCGTCATGGGAAGTCCCTCCTCAATAATCCGTCAGGTGCGAAAGCCCTCGCTCTCCAACCAGAATGATCCTTGTATGTGTCAGCCGACTGGCGATCACCTTTGCGGTCGCCTGCATCACCTTGTATCCCAGTTCGCAGTCGTCGTTCATCAGCGCTCTCAGCTTGGCGGCATCCAGGGCGATTAACTTCGTCCGGTCGATGCAGAGGGCCCCCAGGGTGTACACATAGGGCTCAACGACAGCCGACCAGCCCATGGATTCCCCCTTGGTGATCATGTCTACAGTAATCTGCATGGGCGGCTGCTGCGGCCCCATGTAATTTTCCATGACCATGACCACTTTGCCCTCCTTACACATGAAGAGGCTACGGGCAGGGTCTCCCTTTTTGTACATCTGGGCTCCCGCTTCGTAGGTTTCTTCCACCGCGATCGTGGCCAGCTTCTTCAATTGTGCGTCCGTGAATCCCTTGAAAAAAACGTATTCCTTGAGAGAGCCTGCTGAAACCATTTTTGTTTACCTCCTTGTTTCAATCTTGAGCGACGGAGGCAGTTTCCCTCCTCCGGACATTTCAAGAATCGTAAACATAACAGGCTTTGCCGATGATTTCCACAGAAAAGAACAATTAAAACGCATAAAATCATTGCTCGATCGGAAAAAATAACTTAGAATTCCAACCCAGCGGCAATGCACGCGGCGTTGCCGACGAAAGGGTGAGAGCGGATGAAGAGAAAAAGCACCGCGGTCGTTTTCAGCGTGTTGATTTTCCTGTTGTCGGGATGTTTCAGTTCGCATCAGACCATCCGGGACATTCGGGAGCTGAAACAGGACCACGCATTTTATCTCGGCCGGATGGACCCGGATGCCCTGAAGATCGATCCGGCGGAACAAGAGGGAATGGACCGTCATTACAACGGTCTGTTTTTCTCTCCCTGGCACCGGGAGAAGCCGGCATGCAGCTTCGAAGACCTTGCCGTCGAATTCAGAAAATACGGCCGGAACCTCGGGTACGGGGAAAACGGCAGAAAGCACTCCCGGCAGTGGTTGAAAAAGCTGACCTTAAACGCCCGCCTCGAGGCCTATCCGGACCGTGGCGAGCCGGCCATCACCATCCGCCCTACCTCATTGCGGGCGCTCCCGACAAAGCGGCCTCATTTCAGCACATTCAACCGAGGTGGACGGGGATATCCCTTTGACAATCTCCAGGTTTCCGCCGTTACGGTCAATACCCCCGTTTACATCACTCATGTCACGCGGGACAGGGCGTGGGTTTTTGCCGAAGCGGGCTTCTATTTCGGATGGGTCCCGGCGGGGGATGTGGCCCTTGTGGACGACGGTTTCATGAAAAGCTGGGAGCGCGGCCGGTACGCGGTGGTGATCCGGGACAAGACACCTCTGTATGACGCGCAGGGCCGTTTTCTGTTTCGGGCGCCGCTGGGCGCCATATTCCCGAAAGTGAGCGACGGGCAAGGGCGGCTGGATATCCTGGCCGCCGTTTCGGATGACAGCCGCAGGGCCGTACTGAAGGACGTCTCGGTTTCGAGAAGTTCGGCCGCGCCGAAGCCCCTCGAAGTGACGGCTGAGAACATGGCCGGCATCGCCAACGAGCTGATCAATGAACCTTACGGTTGGGGGGGGATTCACGGCAACCGGGACTGCTCGGCGATGGTCCGGGATCTGTTTGCGCCCTTCGGTATCTGGCTGCCCAGAAATTCAGCCCATCAGGCCCAGCAGGGTGGAAGTTTCATCGATCTGAACGATCTCTCTGCGGATGAGAAAGAAAGGGTGATTCTGGCTCAGGGCATTCCCTATCTCACGCTGCTCTGGCGCCCGGGCCACATCATGCTTTACATCGGTTCTCATGAGGGCGAGCCCCTGGTGTTTCACAACATGTGGGGCATCAGCACGAGGAATCTGCTGGGCCGAAGGGGCAAGCGGATTGTCGGTCATGCGGCCATCACCACCCTCCACCCGGGCCGTGAACTGTTCGGTTACGACGCCGCCTCGGCGGATCTCCAGAAAAATATCATCGGCATGACGCTGCTGGTCAGGCCGTCCGGCCTCGCCGCCATGCCCGGTTCCTGATTCATTTTCCGAACGCGCGACGGGCCGTCTCTTCCGCCTGGCTTACTCCCCGGATGCCGTAAAACACGGCCTTTCTGATGCGGCTCACATCCTTCGCCGCGCCAGACGCCGAGGCCGTGAAAACCAGATCTCCCGTCCCGTGGCGACGCTCGATCCGCCTGATCGAGCCGATATCCTCTTCTCCATAGGCATCGACATACGTTCTGTCGCCTGCGGTAATGATCAGGCAGCGCCGGTCCGTAATGGCATAGACCGTCCGGTTCGCCCTTCGGTACGCCAGGCCGGGGAGGGCCATCAGGACGAGCCCCATCAGGATGAAAACTAACCCGAACAGTGGCCAGAAGCCAAGGGGGTTCTCTCCGGAGAAATCGGGCATGCGGAAGCCGAGGGCGGACGCTATCCAGTAAATGGCAAATGCGATCCAGGGAACGCCCAGGATGAAGATGGGCAGCGTCTGCAGGGCAAAACGGCGGGGATCGGGTCTTCCGGACCAGAGGAGGCGCTCTTCCGGTTGGAGGACCGATTGGGCGATGCGCCGGGTTTTCCCGCTGCTGTCTTCCGGCATGGCGGATCCTGTTATCATTGCGGAGAGCCGGAAAAAAGGCCGCTCAGCAGATCGTCGATGGCCTGATACTGGCGTGAGAGGATGCGGCCTTCCCGGTCGATGAGGATCATGGAGGGCACACCCACGATCCGGTAAGCTTCGGCAACGCGGCCGGTGTCATCCAGGAGCACCTTGTAGGGAAGCTGGTATTTCTCCGCGAATCGGGAGACCTTGTCGCCGGATTCCTGAATATTGACATTGGCGACAACCAGTCCACGCCCGGCATAGGCCTCGTGGATTTTCCTGTAACGGGGAAGTTCCGAACGGCAGGTTGCGCACCAGGTGGTGGAGAAAATGAGCAGAACCGGTTTTCCCCGCTGCTCGCTTAGGAGAAACTTCCCGCCGCTGAGGTCCTTCAGCATGAAGTCCTGGGCCTTTCCTTCGGCCGTCTTCGTTGTTACCGGTGCTTGCGGCGCCTCCGTGCACGACAGCATTGCCAGGATCATCAGCGCAGCACAGCCGAGCCGAACTTCATGCGCCCTTTTTTTTCTTCTTGTCATGATTTTTATCCCCACATGATACCGGCTTGAATCAGAAAATACTCCCCCGCTCCGATCATGATCCAGCCGAAAATGCGGCTGACCCGCGTCATCCACATGCCCGACCGGGGCATGCTGGCCAGCATTCCGGCGGACGTGCCGAGAATGATCAGAAGGGTTCCCATCCCGAAGGCAAAAACGAACAGCAGGGTCGCGGCGAAAAACAGGTTCTGCTGGGTGGCGACGTAGCCGAGGAGAACGGCAAGAACCGGCGCCGTGCAGGGACCCATGACGAGGCCCGATGCCATGCCGACCAGAAAACCGGCGATGTTCCCGCCCTTGTTTTCCTGAGGCTGCAGCCGCGCGATGAACTGCGGGGTTCGAACGGGCAGGGTGAAGACGTCCAGCATGGCCAAGCCCATGAGAATGCAGACGTTGGCCATGATCAGATAAGTCCAAGGATTGGACTGGAGCTGGCCGAAGAGCTTGCCCGACAAAGCGGCGATCGCGCCGAGGGCCGTGTAGGTGACGGCCATGCCGAGGACGTAGATGATGGAAAGTCTGAAACCTCTGAGTTTCGAGCCGCCGCCGTGGGCGCCGATAAAGGCGATGGTGATGGGCGCAACGGGGTAGACACAGGGGGTAAAGCTGACCAGGACGCCGCCGAGATAAACAGCCGCATAGGCCAGCAGCGATGAGCCCTGGAGGTAACCGGAGAGTCCCTGGATAAATTGATCGATCACCGGAATCCTCCTCTTCAGGTCTTTCCCGGACCGGCCCCGGCGTCCGTTTTTACGGCCGGGTGGGTCTTGTGGTACTTTTCAAACCATTTCTGGCCCAGGTAATAGGCCAGGCCGAAAAATACGAGGCTGACCGCTGTAATGATCAGAAAAGCCCCATTGTTCTCGTTCCGGACGCAACTTCCCTGGATCGACAGGATGATCGTGCCCAGCAGCCTGCCCACGGTGGCGATGATCAGAAAGGTCCTGGTTTTGATGTGGCTGAGTCCCAGGATATAGCAGAGGGCGTCCTTGGGGAAGCCGGGAATCAGAAAAAGCAGAAAAGCGACAAAGGGTCCCTGATGGGCCATGATACGGTCGTACCGTGCGATCACTTTCGGGCTGACGAATTTCTCCACGAAGGGAAGGCCGAATGTCCTTGCCAGTCCGAAGGCCAGCCAGGAACCGAGGGTCAGTCCGATGGTGGAGTAGAGCGCGCCCGGAACGATCCCGTAAATATAGCCGCCGATGAAGCCGGTTACTTCGCCGGGAATCGGGGCGAGAATGACCTGGAGAATCTGGATGCCGATGAAAACGACGACGGAAAGCGGACCGAAGGAGTCCAGAAACGGAATGATCTTGGCCCGATCGGAGAGGAAACCGGACAGGTTGTAGTGCTGGAACAGGAAAATGCCCGTGGCGATGATCAAAAGGAGGACGACGAGTTTCAGGATGTCTTTTCGGTTCATTAAGCCCCGGGGGTGTGCTTCCGTGATGCACGTCTCATATCACAAAACAGGGGTTTTATGAACAGGATTCAAGAATGAGGACAAAAAAAACGGGGCACGCTGTGGAACAGCGTGCCCCGTTTTCAGAACGTTGAAATGGCTGGTTATTTCTTTTCCGGTGCGGGCTTATCCGCGGGGGCCTTGACCTCTTTCGCCGCTTCCGGCGCTGCTTCCTTTGCTGCTTCCTTCTTGACCTTCTTGGTCTTCTTCACTTTCTTCACTTTCTTGGCCTTCTTCACGTCAGCCGCCTTCGCGTCCGCCTTCGCTTCAGCCTTCTTCACCGCTTCAGCCGCCGGCGCCTTCACATCCGCCGCCTTCACTTCCGGAGCTTTCGGGGCCGGGGCCGGAGCCGCCTGCTGCGCAAACGCGGAAGTCGTGAAAAGGAATGCCAAACCGATCACCAATACTGCTAAACGCTTCATTTGAACTACCTCCTGTAAGTTTTAGTTGAATTCAGGAAAAGCAAACGACGTACCAGAAATGCACCGGACGGGCGAACATTGGACAACTGACCGATATCAAAAGGCAATATCAGAGAAAAATATTTTATGGAGGAACCACGCAACCCGGGGAGGTTGGTATGAATGGGGTATTAATCCCCATCCCTTGGGGAGTTTTTCATCTTGCCGCTGCTATTTCATTTTCTTTTCGCCTTCGCCCGCGATGTACGGCTTGTACTTTTCCTTTTTTTCCGCCGTGCTGCCGGGTTGGGATGCGTCCACCGCCGACTTGTTTTTCAGGATCCGGGATGTCAGCCTGGGCTGGTTTGTCTCGTCCTGCACGCTGACTGCCGCAGGCGGAGGTTCCTGGGCCGTCCGGAAGGCGCCTTCGCGCTGCTGCGTGAAGTCCGCACCGTCAATATTCCCGGAGGACAGGATGACGAGCGGCAGGCCGATCAGAATCAAAGAAATCAGAACTTTTCCCATATTCACAAGCCCCCCATCGTTCAAATCACGTTTTGTGTCGTCAGCGTCAGGGAATCCACAGGGATATCGTAATAGAAGGAATCCGGTCCGGCATCCCAGACGATCCGGATATCGTAATTGCCGTCGGCCATGTCGTACAGATGCAGCGCAGCGGACGGGCCGACGGGCGCAGAAAGCTGGTTGGCTCCCCAGGAGGTTGCCGGTCCGGGGACGACGTAAACAGCGACGATCGTCGCGCCGCCGGACCGGTTGATGATCTTCAGCGATCCCGTAAAGCTTGAATCATAGGCATAGAGATCATAGATGACGTTCTCTCGAATGGGGACGTCGTAACTGTAGGCCGAGTATTCGCTGTACTGACCGATGACCTTTGCTCGGGCGTCGTAGAGTCCCGCGGCGATGTCCACGATGTCGGCGGATGCGAGGCTTGAAAGCGGTCCGTACAGGAGGTTGGGGCCCCAGGACGAGCTGTCCGCGGGCGAAAGGTAGAAGAAATCGATCACCACAGTGCTCCCGTTGATTAGCCTGAGCGTTCCGGTGCCGTCGCCGTAATAGCCGCCGTCATGATGGTGATGGTAATCGTCGTCATCGTCGTGGCACCCGGTGCCGAGGACGGCTAGTCCGAGGCAGATTGCCGCCGTCAGCAGGAAAAATTTGAGCTTCGCCGGTTTCATCCTTCCCCCTCCATTCACATCGCTGGCTTTCGCCTCGTTGGGGCGGTTCAGGCCCGTGAAATCATAAAAACGGGCTCAGACCCGATCATCTTTCTTGCTTTTTGCAGTTCCTCCGTCGGCGCCGCAAAGACGGCTTCTTCACGATCGTGATAGAATCATACTGTCCGAAAAAAATCAATCCTCAAAAAAATACATCAACCGCACGATTCGTCTGCAAGACACATTGATCCCGGCTATCGGCTGCCCATGCGCAAATGCATTGCCGGAATTACTTGCGGAATCGATTTCTGCTGATAACAGCATAAACGTACGCAATCCCTTCGCTAAATAAAAGGGCAGGTCCCTCTTTCCGTTTCAAAAAGGCTTGAATAATATACAATTCTGGACGTCATGGAAACTTCATCCAGCGCGGGCTCGCATCTATCGTCTTCCCTCGTATCCGCCGAATCCGCCATCCATGTCAGGCCTGTCCCGGTCGCTTCTTTCATGGCCTTCAATGGGTATCGAACATCCGCCAAGGGTTACTAGCATCAAGACCCATGCCACTCCCAAGATGATTGCCCGTTTCATCTCTCTCCCGTCTTTGTTGCGTTGGTTCCTTCCGATGATCCTGGCGCGAAATGCACAAAAACGCAACCCCGCTTCTGTTTGAGAAATGGGGCTGCGTTCGTCAGTCCATAAGACCCTCATGTCGATTCGAAGGGTACCGGAATGAAATTTGTGACAATGTCACGAATCTGCGGTTACATCTGGTTTTTTCAAGCTTCTCTATGTCCCGGGGGGGTGTCCGACACCGGGAAGCGGGTGAGGAGAACCGCCCCCCGGCCTCCCGCCGGGACCCCGGCCGGGAGGCCGGCCACCCTGATGGACCGGTGATCGTCCAGGGGGTTGACGCCAGCCGGGAGGATAGCCTTTTTTGCCATAATGAATGTGGTTCGGATGCCAGGGACGATTACCCCAGATCCGTTTATCGTAACGGTGCCTCCAATCGGGAGGCAATTTTTTATGCCATGCCGGATACCCGCGGTAATAGACCCATCCCCGATCGTAATATCTGGAACGGTACCAGTGCTCGCCGTGATGTCTCCACCACCATCCGCTTCGGAAAAATATCTCCTCCGGAACGTCGGGGACAACGTACACGCCAGTTCCCGGCAAAATAACGACACTGGGTGGTCCGACGAACGGAATCGGCGGGGGCGGCGGTACATTAATATGAATGCTGACCTGCGCCAGTGACAGGACGGGCGAAGCAATAATCCCACCCAGCAGCATGGCTGCAAATAATAGTTTCTTCATGGTTATCCTCCTTTCACGGTGTGCTGTGCAATCTGGAATGCTGCAATAAAAATATGCCTCTGTTCCGTTGAAAAGTCAACCATCGTGCCGGGGCAGTGTGACATCCGGATTGTCGGATCAATCTATTGAATGCGATCGGAAACAGCATCGCATCAAACTGCAGCGTCAAGCACCGAAGGAAGCAATGGCGTGCGACTTTGATTTTCGTGCCTACAACACGGCCTGGAAATGGAAATGAAGCCTGTTTTACAAACGATCAGGATCGGGCCCGTCCGGCGCAATCAAAAGTAGTATGGGGTTTGTTTCGTCCATTTGCTCTTGGGATACCGGCTGTGAAGCATCTTGAATGCCTGTCTGGAGTAGATCGTCGTATCCTTGTCGGTGCAGCCGTGTCGCGTGGAACGGACCGCCAGGTGAAGGGCATGGGGAATGCGCGGATCGCCGCCTTTCTTCTCCGCCCATTTCAATGCGACATCCGTCAGGTAGTTTGGACCCGACGCGATTTGTCTCAGGTCTTGAAGTTCGCGCTTCGCCAGCTCGATTTCGGACCGACTCAGAAAAAGGGGATAAAGGTTCTTTCTCTTGTCCGGGGCCTTCATTACGGGCTGCCCGTTCGACTCGGCAGGGGAGGCGCTGGCCGATATCAACTCCCGTTTCGGTGAACACCACCAGTTTCTGCGATAGCTGTCGATTGTACCGTCGGGGATACCGCGCCCGATGTTGGCCGTCACATTCGGCTTCATGGCCGGATACTGCAGCATCAGATAGGCGGAAAGGAAACGTCTTTCTTCTGCGGATCCGGCCTTCGCCAGATCGGATAGCAGCTTCTTCGCTTCCGGAAAAAAAGGGGATAGGACGGGAACCGCGTCCAAGACCGCCGAATCGTTGCCGGTTACGGCAGCCCTGGCAAATGCCGCCACGGCGAGATTCTTTCGGATCTCCTTGCCCATCGCTTGATCCGTAGCCAGCCTTCTCAACAGGTCAAGCGGCATGTATTCATTGATGACGATCTCCGCATCCGTGTCGAGATACCTGAACTTTTCATATTTTGAA
Organism: uncultured Syntrophaceae bacterium; assembly: GCA_964460245.1. GTDB lineage: Bacteria > Desulfobacterota > Syntrophia > Syntrophales > Fen-1087 > JAXDBM01. Next base: position 31,779 of record CAYWTL010000003.1, read on the forward strand.
ACGTCCTGGCGCTGCAGGTTCTGAGTGCAGTCTTCGATGGCATACCCGATGCAAACCGGGCTTCGCTGGGCGTACCGGACGAACTCGCCCACATCGGAGCTGGTCCTGAATCTGAGGCCGCGGAACAGGTTCCCGTCAGCCGGAGAAAATTTTATTTTTTTCTCTGCATACAGGCGATCCAGGCTCTTCCTGGCCTCGGAATGTTTTCCGGATTCCGCCAGCAGCCGGATCCGATGATACTGCGCGGACGGGTATGCCGGTGAACCGGCCTTGATTTTGGCCGCGGCGGACAGGAGCGACGGCGTCTCCGGATGATCGGGGGAGATTTTCGAGATGGCCGCGACCAGCCAGGCAGGCTTCGATGTCTCTCTCCATTTCCTCAAGGCGTGTTCCAGGGATTGCCGGCTCTCATCCTGCACGGTGAGGATCCAGTCGGTAAGATCGTCGATCTTTCTGGCCGCCATCCGGGTCTGATGATCCATCTTTTTGAGCATGTAACTGTACTCTTTCCAGTATCTGAACATCTCCCCGCCCGGGTTTCTTCCGGTGAGGGCCCGGGCGAGGCCGTACGTGTATTCCGCGGGTTTCGACATGGCCCTGGCATAACCGAGGAGATCCCGGGCGGGCTGATGATGTTGCGTCAGGGTTTTGTCTTCCAGGATGGATTGCAGAATCGACTCCGCCCTGGCCATGGCGCTGACATTGACCGTCCGGCCTTCCGAGTTCACGGTGGCTTCCCTCACAAATGCCCTGGCCGCAAGGTAGCCGGACAATCCGCTCCACGGCGAGGATCTGTCCCCGGCGATCCTTTCAAAGAGCTCGCCCGCCTTGACAAAATCCCCGGCGTAGAAATGCGCTGCGGCAATCTGGTAGTCCCGGTCATGCCGGAGCAGTTTGTCCATCGTCTTGTCTACAGGGGCCGGGATATGACGGCCTCTCTCGCAATTGGAGAAGACCGTGTCCTGGCCCCGCGCCCATTCCGCGACTTCCGCACTTTCTCTGCCGAACTTTCCGATACGCTCCCTGAGCGTGTTGACGGCGGACTGGAAAGCGCCGGAATGGCAATTCAGATAAGCATCATGCCCGTCCTTTACCTCGTATCGGAATATGCCGTCCCAATAATAGCCTCTCAAGCGCTCCGGAGTCCCGGCTTTGACGAGGGTGCCGCGGAGTTCCACCCATTGTTTGAACCAGTTTTTCCCGCCGGCGTCCGTTTCGCCGCCGCCTATAGTGAGCATGGCCTGCTGTTCCTCCGGTCCCATGCCCAGCCCTTCCAGATACCGGTATGCCGGGACAAGATAGTAGCTTTTGTAGGATGAATGAATGACCCCGACGTTTCCCCGGATCATCTCATCGGAGGCAACATGGGTGAACAGCGCCTCGGGAAAAAATGGACCGCACGAAAAGACCGCGTCAGCGCCAAAAGTGATCAACAGCACCACCGAGGAAACGAAAAAAAATCTTGCCATCATTGCCATTTTTCGATCTCCCGATAGACATCGCTCAATTTTTCCGCGCTCCACCCGGTCGGGGAAAAAACGTACACCCTTTTTCCCCTGGTCAGCCGCCCCACCGGCTCATCGGTGGAGATTCCGATGCTTGCCCGGCACATCGATTCGGCGAAGCCACCGTCCGCTTCGAGACGCCTCAGGATCGCGGGACCTTCAGGCCCCATCCTGAAAACCATGGGCACGGCTTCATCCACGGGCAGGCCTGCAAGCCACCGGTCATGCATGCACCAGGAGGCGAGCGCGGTTATCGACAGAGGAACGCTTTCCGGGAGTTTTTTCCGGATTGCGAACAGCAGTTCCCTGTAAAATCGGCGTTCCGAAACGCGCGCGTCGAAATCGATCTGGACACGGTCCGGACGGGCCGCTTCGGCCACATACCCGATGATTTCCGCCGCTTCTTCTCTGAACGGACCGGGTTCCGACTTTCTGTCGGTCTCGAGCCTGATCACCGCGATTCGTCGTGTCTTGGCAGGAAACTTGAGAGGCTGTCGCCTGGGGAAAACTTTCAGCCGGCCATCATGTATTCTGATCGTCCCCGCCAGGAATGCGATCGCCGCCTTGCCGGGATCGAGGCGGCTTAAATCTTCCGGACGCTCCCATGCCCAGAGGATGATTCTTTGTGTCTGCGGCAGCCTTTTCCCTTCCGCGTAAGCAGATGAGCATCCGAGTGAAAGCGTGAGGAACAACAAAAGAAAGCACGTCTTCGAAAGATTTTTCGATGGTATCGCCACGGCATTTCCCCCATGTCCCGCAGGCGGATGATGGCTGAGAATCCCTATTGCTGCCGTCGCAGTATATGCAGTATATAAGGCGGGAACATTCCGGGGTCAAGGGGAAGACTCCCGGGCGGGTGCTTGAGGGAAGGACGGCAGGAGAATGAAAATGGCGAATAGAACGTCAGTACTGGAAAAGGCCGGGATCGGTAACCGGAGTGCGCATCCGGACAGTGTGGATCATTGATTCTCCCTGTTTTTTATTGCAAAATAGTTGTTCTGTAGTATCAGGATAGAACATCCGTTGCGATTTACCCCAGGGAGTATGAACGGATGTCGTTGATTTTGAAGGCATGAATATGGGACCCGAAAATGCATACCACTGTCGAATGGAGCAGTCTGTCGGGTTCCCGACACGGCAATCCGCAGTGTGCTCACCTTGGCAATTGCCGGGGGCAATAACCAGAACGGCCCGTGGAGAGAGGGTGTCATGAAAAACGAATGGCAGGACGTACTCGATAGATTTCATTATGGAATATACCTGGTCACCGTCTCATCCCCGGAAGGACAGAATGGCATGATCGTCTCCTGGGTTACCCAGTGTTCCCATGAGCCGCCTTTGGTTGCGATGGCTATCAGGAAAAACAGGCTGGCCCATGAACAGATCCTGAAATCAAGGAAATTTTGCCTCAATGTCCTCCCTATGGGTTTTATCAGTAAGATCAAACAGTTTAAAATTTCAGACTGGAAGAAAAAATTCGAGGCATTCCAGTACGAATTATCGCCGAACGGCCATCCGTTGCTTGACGATTGCATCGGATATCTGGACTTTGCGCTGGTGAGCACGGTCGACACGGGGGATCATTCATTGTTTATCGGAAGAATCGAAGCAGGCGCCGTTCGAGAAGCCGGCAAAGGCATGGCGCTGTCAACCGCCGACTATCACGGCGTATATCGAGGATCAAAATAAGCGGATGATGCCCGTCATGGACGGTATTCAAAATCGGGCTTGTCCATCATCGTTTAGAGCTCTCTTGAATGATAGCGTCTGTGAAAGATTCTCCTGGACCAATTTTCTGATTTCATCCGCCAGGTGAACCGCTTCGAAGCCATACCCGGGTCTGCTGTACAGCCAGGATCAATATTCCCAGGCCGATCAGTTCGAACAAGTACAGTACCTTTATCACGTCCTCGTATTCCGGATCACCCCAGAAAACAGCTATGAAGATCAACATGAAGCCGTTCCAAACCCCGGCAACGACCCACCACAGGACCAGCCATGCCACGCCTCTGGACCGGATCCGGGCGCAAGCCCAGTCTTTCTTCCACATCCAGGGAGCATCTGCCGACAGCGCCTTTTTAAAACTGTCCTTCATACGCTCGCTCGATCCCGGAATCTTGCCGAGGTGATCCTGCAATGTTCATCTCGTCATTCCGCATGACTCTCGAAAACATTTTATCATGAATTTCAAGAAGTTGTACACCGGCAACCTGGGGGTTTTCCTCGATCGTTTCATACATTCCTTTGAGCCAACTCCGTCGAATCTCTGTATTGTTTAGGCACATTTGCACCCTGCCAAAATAGAAAAGGCGCAACCTTCTGAGATTACGCCTTCTTCCATCATTATGGTGCCGAAGCCGGGATTTGAACCCGGACAGGCGTACACCCACTAGACCCTGAACCTAGCGCGTCTACCAATTCCGCCACTTCGGCAATTTTCTGAATATCTACACCGATCAGAGCAGCCTTGTCAAGCAAAATTGAGCTTGAAATTAAATCTGATAATGCTATGTTAGCGCGCCCAAGGCAAAACAGAGCCATTCAGAAAGAAGCGATGAAAGTTTTTCGACACTTGGACCACATACCCGGGGAATTCAGGGGAGCCATCGCGACGATCGGAAATTTCGACGGGGTCCATCTCGGGCATCGGCATATCTTTGCACAGATCGTGGCGGAAGCCGCCCGGAACGGCTGCAAGTCAGTCGTGATCACCTTTGAACCGCACCCGAAGAGGATCCTTAATCCTGAGATCCGGCCCTTCTATCTGATTACGTCGCTCGAAGAAAAGATCGGAAGGATTGCGGAAACGGGCGTCGATGGCCTCGTCATCATCCGTTTCAACCGGGAATTTTCGCAGACGACGGCGAAGGATTTCATCTGCTCCGTTCTCTGGGATAAACTGCGGATCCGGAAACTGTTCATTGGACACGACTACACCTTCGGCAAGGGCAGGGAGGGGAATGAGACCTACCTGGCCGCCTTCGGAGAGCGGCTGGGGTTCGAAGTCGAGGTCATCGGCGCCTTCCGGGCGAGCGATGAAATTATCAGCAGCACCCTAACACGGGACACCATCCTTGCCGGAGATGTCGGGAAAGCTGCCCGTTTGCTCGGCCGGCCCTACAGCGTCAGTGGCTTGGTGGTTGAGGGGCACCGGCGCGGGCGAAATCTCGGCTTTCCAACCGCGAATGTCAAACCGGAGAAGGATCTGCTTCCTGCCCGTGGGATTTACGCCGTCCGTGCGATTCTGGCGGGAAAAACATACGGCGGCGTCCTGAATATCGGATTCAATCCAACCTTTTCCGACGCGGCGCTTTCCGTCGAGGTCTATCTCCTCGATTTCAACAAGGACATCTACGGGGAACGCCTGGAGATCCTCTTCATCGAGCGGATTCGGGACGAGATCAAGTTCGACGGACCGGTGCAGCTCATCGAACAGATCCGGCGGGATGTAGAGAAGGCGAGCGTGATCCTGTCCGGCGACCACTGAACATTCCCGTTATGCTGATCCATGATTTGCACCGATGGGATGTCACTTACCGTGAAGCCGTCGCCATTCAGCGGGACCTTTGCGGAAAACTGATCCTTCAGGGCGGGTTAGACCGGGACGCCCCGGCACTGATTGCCGGGGCGGATGTTTCCTACGGGAAGGACAGCGACCTGTTTTTTGCCGCCGTGGTGCTGCTGACCTATCCGGACCTGGTGGTGGTCGAAGAAAGGCATGCGGTCGAAAAGGCCCCTTTTCCCTATATCCCCGGACTGCTGAGCTTCCGTGAAGGCCCGGCTCTTCTGAAGGCCTTTGCCTGCCTGGAACGCAATCCCGATCTGGTCATCTTCGACGGGCAGGGCATCGCGCACCCGAGGGGTTTCGGCCTGGCTTCGCATATGGGGCTGTTTCTGGATGTTCCCGCGATCGGCTGTGGGAAAAGTCGGCTGGTCGGTCACCACGGGGACGTGGGAAACGGAAGGGGGGATCGCGTTCCGCTTGTCTACGACGGGCGGACGGTCGGAACGGTCCTGCGCAGCCGGCCCGGGGTCAAACCCGTCTTTGTGTCGCCGGGTCACAGGATCGGCCTGGACGACTCCGTTTCGGTTGTCCTGAACTGCTGCCGCGGTTATCGTTTGCCCGAGCCGGTACGAAAAGCGCACCGGACCGTGAACCGGCTGCGCCAGACCTGGCAGGGCGCCTCGTAGCAACCTGCGTGGGCCCGCTACCTGCCCAGGATCACTTCTCCCGTGTCGGTGAAAAGCTTCGCCGGAAGCTGGAAGATGTTCTTGAAAATTTCGAAGATGCCCCTGGACATGGACTTGACGGGAACGACCGTCGCCTCGACGTCGTCGACGGGGCCCTTCAGTTCGAAGTAGACGGAAATGAAGTTTCTGTTTTTGTCGGTCAGGATCCAGCCGACGACCGGAATCAGGCTGACCACCTTGTCCACGGTCTGCAGGGGCTGCACGCCGACTGTGGTGTCAAAGACCTCCATCTTTCCAATATCCAGATTCCCCACCGCCACCAGGTTCATGGCATCGCTTTTCACCAGCAAATCCCGGGTGGACATGATTCCGTCCTTGAAAGAGAGCGTCGCGGTGATGCGGTTGTACGGCATGCCGCCGCTGGCCATATCGGGAAGCTGGAATTTCAGCAGCTGGGAGACATTGAGGATGGAGAAAATCTTGGAGAGGGCGGAGAATTTTTTCAGTGTCCCCTTGTCCATCTGGACCCGGACGTTTCCCAGGATGGTTTTCTTCAGTTCCCCCTCCTGGTCTCCTTTGGCCGTCAGGTCGCCCTGCGCGGACAGTGCCCCGGTAATCAATCCTTCCTTGATGTCGAAAAGCTGAAAGCACTGTTCAAGGGTCAGCTTGTCCAGCTTGAAGCTGGTTTGATAGCGGGGTGCATCTCCGTTGGTCAGGTCGATGCGGCTTTTCCCGCTGATGCTGCCCCCCAGCGCCAGGAATTCGCTGTCATCGAGGTAGAGGATGTTCTCCTCCAGCGTCACCGCGGATTTCAGATTTCGAAAGGGAATCTTGTCGATCCTGCCGGCATCAACGCTCAAATCGGCTTTCAGCCTGATTCTCGGGGCGGATGCCTTCTTTTTCCGGATCGAATCCAGTTGCGCCAGAATCAGCACGTCGCTTGAATCCAGATAAGGAGAAGCAAGCGTCATGTCGATTTTCGGCCGGTCCAGATCGGCAATCAACCCCTTGACATTCAGGATGGAGTCGTTGATTTGAAACACCATCGATGAGATGTGAAGATCGCTTTTTTGGAACGTTGCATGGCCGCGTACGTTTTTCAGCCGTACGGTCTGTTTCGGGTGACGCAGACCGATGTCCGCGACATCCAGATCGGGACATGAGAAGGTCAGAGCGTAGGCCGGTTTTTTCATGTCGGTCAGGATGCCCTGCAGCAAAATCGGGGAGCCTCCAAGCTGAACGTGGAGCTGGGATGTTTCGATGCGGTTGCCCCGGAGGCGGATACTCCCGTGCACATGGGTGACCGGTTTCACGAAATCGGACGGTTCGAAAGAGGCCCCCGCGAGCAGTACGTCACCGTTCCAGCGCCAATCGGCCGCGTTGCCCGGCGTGCCCTCCGCCCGGACGGATGCCTGAATCTGCCCCTGAGGCCTGAACCCGCGCAGCCGCGGCAGCATGGGGGCGACATCCTCCATCCGGACCGCGTTCGTGCGAAAATCCAGGATGATTCTTTTCCTGCCCGAATGCCGGTACTTCAGGGAACCGTCCAGCGCCAGGGGAGCGAGTTCGTAATGCATTTCGGACAGGGTGGTTTCCCGAACATTCAGATTACCCTTGAAGGACAGCCTGCTGGGCTTGCCGGCCGGCTTGTTGATCATGTCCGCATAGCCGTAGGCGGCGGATGACAGATCCCAGACGGCATTCAGATTGTAGTTGTCCGTGTAGCCGTTCCCGGAAAGGTGGAGCGTGGATTTTCCCTCATAAAAAACGTCGTCCTCCAGTTCCCCCTGGAAGAGCCAGGCCACCTCTCCCGCCGTCGGGGTCAGGGTCATCGTGAAAGGGTAGCGCGTCGGCGACTCCAGGCAGTAGTCGGTCAGCTTGCCTTCCAGGCTGAAAGGGGATTCACCAAATCGACCCTTCATGTCGCGCAGGATGAAATCCGCTCCCTTGAGTTCCAGAATTCCGGAGATGCCGCTGAATTCCGGGATGTCCGGTCCGTACTTCAAAAGCCCCCCTTCCGCGCTGCCCCGGATGTAAAGCACGTTGGCGTTGTCGCCCTTTTCCATGTGGGCGATCTGGCTGACCCGGCCGTAGAGGCGCCCCTCGTCCAACCGGTAATTTCCACCCTTGATTTTCTGTTCGATAAAATCGGCCACGTCTTTGGGAATCACTCCGTAGGGGATATAGTGGCTGTAGGATTCCCAGGGGATCGGGGTCGTCACGGCCCTTGCATCGATGAGTAGATCGTCCATATGGAGATCCTTCAGCAGGCAGCTTCCCCTGACGTTCACGCCGTCGACATTGACGTCCAGCTTCTCCACCGCGAGGTCCCGCCGGTCGAATCTCATTTCGTAGCGGGCCTCGACGATCCGGGGGTTCAGGGGCGCATGGAATATGGGGGCGTAATCGAAGTTCAGGTTGCGAATGGTCATGGTTCCGCTGGAGCTGAATTCATGGAAGTTTCCACGGTAGCGTGCATCCACGTCCAGTTGGCCGGTGATTTTTTTGAAGGGGACGTACCGGCTGTAATATGGCCAGTACCAGCCGGCGTTCAGGAGTTCCGCGCGAACGGACGTGTCGATGCGGCTGTCCAGGATCGGTTCCGCACTCCCTGAGAGATTGAGCGTTCCCGCAAGCGCAAGCTTGCCGGACCCGGATTCGTCGACGACGTTTGCACTGATCCGGAAGGCCGCCTTCCGGCCCCGTTCCGGGTGATCGATGCGGAGGTCCAGATTTTCGAGAGATGTAGTCAATCCTTCGGGGATGATCCACCGGTCCGTAAAAGAAACCTGTCCGTTTTTGACGACGATCCGGCCGTTCTTCAAGGAAATCCGGTTTTTCTTTTCTTCGAAGAGATCGCCGATGTTGAAGATGCCGGAGCGGTCCCGGATCAGATGGATGCGCGGGTTCTCCATCTCAATCCGGCGCAGGACGACGTTTTTCTTCAGCAGGGGCAGGACGTCAATCTTGAAAGTGATCCGGTCGGCGGTGATGAAATCGGATGCGCCGTCCCGCTCCCGAATGACGACCCCGGTGAAGGTGAAGGTGGGCCGAAGACGGAATGACAGCGAACCTTCCCGGTATAGAACCTCCCGGTCGAGGGCGGTCCGCACCGAGCGGAGCAGATCTTCCCGGTGGGTGTCCAGGTTCAGCAAACGGGTGGCGATCATGCCGGCCAGTGCGGCCAGTGCCAGCGTGACCACCGCGGCGGTCAGGAGAAGGGAAATTTTTTTCTTTTTTGTCATCTTGTCCGGTTGACGCGTTTCGACACACGGAATGAGCGTTTCCTTCCGGTCCCCGGGAGCGGTTCAGGGCCGTTGATAGCGCGACATGATCTCGCTTCGGGTCAGCACGGCGTCGACGCGATCCGCATGGGCCAGGATATTTTCCCGCCCGCCCTCTTCCCGGTCGATCAGGGCGATCACGCGGTCGATGGCCAGACCCGCCTCCCTGACCCGCTCGATGGCCGTGATCGTGGAGCCGCCTGTGGTAATGACGTCGTCGATGATGACGACCCTTTCACCGGGCTGCACATTCCCTTCGAGGGCCGAACGGGTTCCGTGCTCTTTCACGTCTTTCCGGACAACGAACGACTTGATCGGCTTCCCCTTCTGATAGGAGATCACCGCCAGGGCGTTGGCGATCGGATCGGCGCCGAGAGTCAGGCCGCCGGCGGCCGTGACATCGGCGTCGGCAAGCATCGAGAAGACGATTTCGCCGATCAGGTTCATGCCCTCCGGGTCCAGGGTGGTCGGCTTGCAGTTGAAGTAATAGTTGCTGGTCCTGCCGGAAGCCAGTGTGAACGGCGGGTCGTTCCGGTATTTGAAGGATTTTTCAATAATGATGTCGGAGAGTCTCTGTTTCATTTCGCGGATGTTCATCGGTCTTACCGCCCTTCCTATGAAATGGGGTCGTCTTCTTTCAGGATAAACTTCACCGGCACGTCGACCCACATGGATACGGGTTTGCCCATTCTCCGCCCCGGATCGAATTTCCAGCGCCGGACCGCTTCCAGGGCCGACCGGTCCAGCGACGCATATCCGGAAGACTTCTTGATCGAGAGATTTTCCACCCGCCCGTCGGCGGCGATCTCGGCGATGAGAAGGACCATCCCTGCATATCCTCTCGATCGGGCGACGGCGGGATAAACGGGAGGCGCATTTTCAAGGTATTGAGGGGTGGCTGCAGCGGTCGATTCGTTTGCTGCGGATCGATCCGAACCCCCGGGTTGCCGCTTTCCCTCCGGCCCGTCGGCCAACAGTCCGCTGCCGCCAGCGAGGCCGACAGGCAGATGCAGGCTCACGATCCGAATGTCCGTCATTCGCGACGTTTCCCGAGCCCGGTCTTCCGTCCTGTCGAGCCTTCGCCACGCCGCCTCGAGAGGGGAAACCGCTGAAGCGTGCGATGGGCGCCCGACGTTTTTCCGGATTCCGGCGACAGCCGGCTCCGGTGGTGATTGCGCTTTCGTGGAGACCCAGGCAACTTGAAGCACTCGGGGCTCTTCGTCCCGGCGGCGGTGGTCCGGCTTGGCGAAGGAGATGGAAAAGATGAGAAGTCCGGCCAGGACGGCATGCAGGGCAACAGAGGCACAGGCTGACCGGAAGGCATCCCTATGTTGGGGAAACGCTTTCATCTGCGGATCCTATCAACTTTTCCAGAACCCGGATCGCCTCGACGCCGTCCTTGGCGTAGAATGCCCCGAGTGAATCGGCATAGGCTTGCGTCACGACCGCCCCGCCGAGCAGGAATTGCCCGTGCAGACCGGCCTGACGGGCCCGGGCGATCACCTCGTGCATCCGGACCATGGTTGTCGTCATCAGGGCGGACAGCCCCACAACATCGGGCTTTCGTTTCTTCATCGCGGCGAGGATGGTCCGTGCGGGGATATCCTTGCCCAGATCGATCACCGTGTATCCGTGGTTTCTCATCATCAGGGCGACGATGTTTTTGCCGATGTCGTGAATATCCCCTTCCACGGTGGCCAGCAGAACCGTGCCCCGCTGCCGCCGCGGCGTGTTTTGCCGAAGCTTCGGCCCGAGATGTCCGACGCCCGCGCGCATCGCTTCCGCACCTGCAATCAACTGGGGCAGGAAATATGATTTCCTGTCAAACCGCTTTCCCACCTCGATAATTGCTGGAATCATGACTTCATCCATCAGATCGGCGGCCCCTGTCCCGGCGGCAAGCGCCTGATCGATCAGCGAAACGATGTCTTCACGGTTTCCCTCCAGGATCGCCTGCCGGACTCTGCCGTTCGGATCAACCGCGACCGCGGCAGCTGTACCGGACGCCGTTTGCGCTGCGCCTGCGAAGTGCCGAATGTAGGACGCCGCGTCCCGGTCCCGCTGCGTGAGCACGTCCCCGGCCCGACGGACATTCATCAGTTCCTCACTTGCCGGGTTGGCGATGGCCATGGTTAGACCCAGAGACTGCGCCATTGCCAGGAATGTCGCATTGATCCACCGGCGCTCCGGCATGCCGAAGGAGACGTTGGACAGTCCCAGGATCGTCCTGCACCCGAATTTCGAGGCGCACCACTGCACGGTTTTCAAAGTTTCCGCAGCGGCCCGGGGATGGGAGGCGATGGTCATGACCAGCCCGTCCACGACAAAATCGTCTTTTGTCAGACCGTGGCGCCGCGCTTTCCGGCTGACCTCGCGGATGATGTCGATCCTCCTTGCCGCCGTTTCAGGGATCTCCCCGTCGGTCAGCGGCAGCAGGATGAACATGGCGCCGTACTTGGCGGCCAGCGGCAGCAGTTTCCGCATCTTTTCCGCCTCGCCGGAAATGGAGTTGATCAGCGCCCGACCCGGATAGTGGCGGAGAGCCGCGGCGATCGTTTCCACCCGGGGTGAATCGATCACCAGGGGCAACGCGGTGGCGGCGGACATGAGGCCGATCACTTGCCGGATGGTCTTGACTTCGTCGATACCGGGCGCCCCCACATTAACGTCCAGCAGATCGGCGCCCTGTCGTTCCTGCTCACCGGCCATTTGTCGGACCAGGGTCATTTTCCCTTCTCGCAGCTCCTGCTGGAGGATTATTTTGCCGGTCGGGTTGATCCGCTCCCCGACGATCATCAGGGGTTTGTCCGGATCCAGGACCCGGTGATGGCGGGACGAGCTGACCGCGCTGACAGACCGGAGGCGGGGGAGCAGCGGGCTGGTTTTTGCGAGAGACCGCTTCAGGGCGGCGATGTGCTCCGGTGTGGTCCCGCAGCACCCGCCGATCAGGTTGACGCCGGCCTCGGCAAGAGATTTCCCGAAGGCGGCGAAGTCCGGCGGCGACATATCGAAGAACGTCTCCCGGCCGGCCAGCCTGGGCATTCCCGCGTTGGGTTTGGCGACCAGGGGGACGGTGGCCAGGGGTTTCATGGCGGCGATCAGGGGGATCATGCCCTCCGGTCCAGTTGAGCAGTTGCACCCCACGGCATCGGCGCCGAGGCTCTGCAGCGTGATGAGGGCGGTCACCGGATCGGTGCCGTTGAGCGTCCGCGCTTCTTTCTCGTAGGTCATGGTGACCATCGTGAAAAGATCGGCGCTTTCGCGGACGGCGAGCAGGGCCGCCCGCGCCTCCTGAATGTCCATCATGGTTTCGATGACGAACAGATCGACGCCGCCCTCCCGAAGCCCCAGGACTTGTTCCTTGAAGAGATCGACCGCCCGCTCGAATTCAAGGTCGCCGAAGGGTTCGATGAAACGGCCTGAAGGCCCGATATCCCCGGCCACAAGTGCCCTTTTCCCCACGGCAGCCTTTGCCAGCCGGGCCAGATCCCGGTTGACCCCGCGGACATCTTCGATCCCGTATTCGCCGAGCTTCAGGCGGTTGGCCCCAAAAGTGCTGGCGTACACAATCTCCGAACCGGCCTCCGCGTACGCCCGGTGGATCGCCTGGATGACCTCGGGGTTCCCGATACACCACGCCTCCGGGCAGACGCCGGAAGGCATCCCGCACCGCTGCAGCTCGGTGCCCGTCGCCCCGTCCAGGAGCAGGATCTTTTTTTGCAGCAGGCCGGTGATCTTCGCTTTTTTCGTCAATGTGCCTCTCTCCTGTTCAGTGTTCCGTCCGATCGGAAAGCGCTGAGGTTCACCGCCACCGCCGCTGCCGTCTGGGACCGCCGTGGGTGACGGGGTGAACCGGCGGCCTCTTCACTCCGGTTTTCATGTCTGTGATCGGGTAACCCTTCATCACGGGAGCGGATTTTCGTTTCCCTCAGGCGACAATGCCCGTGATCGCCGTGACCGATTTCTCCGGGATGAGGATGCAGTGATCCGTAATGGTCACACCGATCCGTTCCAGGTCCAGAAGGCGGTGCATGACCCGCTGGCTTTCCAGCGGCAGATCGCCGTAGCCGGCGGAGTAGCGTGCGGGCAGCAGCTTCCTGCATTCTCGGCGCAGGGTCTGGTTGGCAAAGCCCATGATCCAGTCCAGTGCCGCATCGGTGATCTCGCTGGCCGCGGCATCCAGGACCACCCCGCGGGTCATGTTGCGGCCCCCCGCGTCGGCCTGGATCGCCCGCATGATTTCCGGGCCGGCCGTCGCCGCCATCAGGAGCGCCTCGTCGCATTCGCCGAGGAATTTGAAAAGCCTGATGCTCTCCAAAACCGCACCGTCGGGAAAGGCGATGATTGCGCTTCCCTGCCTGTGCACGTGCAGCCGCAGGGCCGCGCCACGCAGACGGATCAGCGAAAGGGCCCTGTCGATGGAGGCCTCCGTCTCCGTCTTCTCCCGCTGGGAAAGGCCGGTCACGCCTCGCCGGTATCCCAGGCGACGGTAAATCGCCTCGTAAGGAGTCGTCACGGTGATGGCGTCGAAGTAGCGGACAGGACCCATGCGTCAGGAACCGAATCGGTGAATCATGCCCTCAGCAGGTTAGCCACCCGGTCTCCCATTTCCGCGGTGCCGACCAGTGTGGTCCCTTCATGATAAATGTCCCGGGTCCGGAAACCCTCCTGCAGGGCCTGCCGCACGGCCGATTCGATGCGGGACGCCGCGTCGGGCCTGCCGAAGGAGTGCCGGAACATCATGGCGACAGACAGGATCGTGGCCAGCGGGTTGGCCACATCCCGTCCGGCAATGTCCGGGGCGGAGCCGTGGATCGGTTCATACAGGGCATGGAAACCACCGAGGCTTGCCGAGGGCAGCATGCCGATGGATCCGGTCAGCATGGCCGCTTCGTCGCTGAGGATGTCCCCAAACAGGTTGGTCGTCACGATGACATCGAACTGTGCGGGGTTTCCGATGAGCTGCATGGCGCAATTGTCCACATACATGTGACGCAGCTCGATCTCCGGATGGTCCCGGCCGACCTCCATCACCACGTCCCGCCAGAGCTGCGAGGCTTCCAGGACATTGGCCTTGTCCACGGATGCGACTTTTCCACGGCGCTTCCCCGCCATCGCGAAGGCGATTCTGGCGATGCGCCGGATTTCCTCCTCCGTATAGACCATCGTATTGATTCCCACGCGCTGCCCACCCTGGACCTGCACGCCCCGGGGCCTGCCGAAATAGATGTCGCCCGTCAGTTCCCGGATGATCAGGATGTCGATGCCCTGAATCAGGTTCCGTTTCAGGGGGGAGGCATCCAGGAGATCGTCGAAGACGGTGACGGGCCTAAGGTTGGCGAAGAGGCCGAGCTTTTCCCGCAATCCCAGCAGCGCCCGTTCGGGCCGGACACTGTAGTCCAGGGATTCCCACTTCGGTCCGCCCACGGCGCCGAGCAGTACGGCATCGCTGGCAAGCGCCAGATCCAGGCTCTCTTCCGGGAACGGCGTTCCGCAGGCATCGTAGGCCGCACCCCCGATCAGGCCTTCCCTGAGGTCGAGATGCACCTCCAGACCCGCCGCAACGATCTTCATGACCTTGACGGCTTCGCGGACGATCTCCATGCCGATCCCGTCTCCGGGAAGGACGCAGATTTTATTAATTTTCTTCTCCGACATTGGTGATGGTTCCGAAGCCGCCCGCTATGCCGGCATCCGGCCTCCCTTCGCGATGTGCTTCATCAGCCCGCCGTCTTGGATCAGCTCCTGCATGAACGGCGGGATGGGCTGCACGCGGATCGGTTCCTTTTCCGTCATCGCCAGCATGATTTTCCCCTCATCCCCGTCCACTGCGATTTCCTGGCCGTCTGCGGTCTCGTCGAAAAGCGTCTTCGATTCGAAGATGGGCAGGCCCATGTTGAAGGCGTTCCGATAGAAGATCCGGGCGAAACTCCTGGCGATCACGCAGCTGATTCCGGCTGCCCGAATGGCGATCGGAGCGTGCTCCCGGGAGGAGCCGCAGCCGAAATTCTTGCCGGCCACGATGATGTCCCCGGGCCGCACTTTCCCGGCGAAATCCGGGTCCGCGTCCTCCATGCAGTGAGCCGCCAGGAACGCAGGATCGATTGAATTGATGTAGCGCGCCGGAATGATCTGATCGGTGTTGACATGATCCCCGAATTTCCACACCCTTCCCTTGAATTTCATAATGGCGGTACCCCCTTCAGGTCGTTCGGACCAGCGATCCGGCCCAGGACCGCGGAGGCCGCGGCAACGGCCGGATTGGCCAGGAAGACTTCGCTCCCCGGATGGCCCATGCGTCCCACGAAGTTCCGGTTCGTCGTGGCCACCGCCCGTTCCCCCTCGGCCAGGATGCCCATGTGGCCGCCCAGGCACGGGCCGCAGGTCGGCGGGCCGATAACGGCCCCCGCGTCGAGGAAGATGTCGAACAATCCCTCCGTCATGGCCGTCCGGTAAATCTCGGGTGTCGCCGGGATGACGATCAGCCGGACGTAGGGGGCGACGGTTCGGTTTTTCAGGATATGGGCTGCAATCCGCAAATCTTCGATCCGCCCGTTCGTGCAGGAGCCGATGAACACCTGGTCGATCTTGATGGAGCCGACCTGGCTGATCCCCCGGACATTCGAGGGCAGGTGGGGAAAGGCCACCTGGGGTTCGATCGCGCCGACGTCGATCTCCAGAACGGAGGTATAGGCGGCGTCGGGGTCGGACTCATAAAAGGTGAACTCCCGCTCCGCCCGGTAGCGGACATAATCCCGGGTGACCTCGTCGGGGATGAAAATGCCGTTTTTGGCCCCCGCCTCGATGACCATGTTGGCGATGGTGAAGCGGTCGGCCATGGTCAGATCGCGAACCGCCTCGCCGGTGAATTCCATCGCCCGGTAGGTGGCGCCGTCCACGCCGATCCGGCCGATGACATGAAGGATCAGATCCTTGCCGAATACCCAGGGTTTCCGCGCTCCCCGTAAAACGACCTTCATCGTTTCCGGAACCTTGAACCACAACTCTCCCGTCAGCATGGCGGCGGCCAGGTCCGTGCTGCCCACGCCCGTGGCAAAGGCCCCGAGCGCGCCGTATGTACAGGTATGGCTGTCGGCGCCGATCGCCAGGTCGCCGGGGACGACAATGCCCTGCTCCGGCAGGAGGGCGTGGCAAACGCCGGTCCTCCCGCCCTCATAGTAGCGGCCGAGCTTGTGCTCGCGGGCAAAATCCCGGAGAATTTTGCTGTTTGTGGCGGACTGGATATCCTTGTTTGGCGTGAAATGGTCGGGCACGATCACGACCTTGTTGCGGTCGAAGACCCTGCGGCCTCCGGCCTTTCTGAATTCCGCAATGGCGAGAGGGGCCGTCACGTCATGCCCCATCGCGATATCCACCTGCGCGTTGATCAGCATTCCCGGATGAACCGTATCGAGTCCCGCGTGCTTCGCCAGGATCTTTTCCGTGATCGTCATGCCCATGCCGCCCGTCTCCCCTATTTCTCAATGGGGCATTCATACGCCATTATGTCTTTTTATTCAATGGCGAAGTCGCAAAGGGGTTCCCGCGGCAATGGACCGGTCCCGGCCTATTTGCCGGTCCGGATCTTCGCAAAGGATGTTTTAAACGGTGATGGCGCCTCATCGGCAGGATTCGAGTCAGCGTATTATCAGGGGTCTTTTCCCCGGGAATGTGATAAGGTTGCATCGTGAACGATGGTCATATTCCGGAGGTGAGCATGCATGCGTCCGATCTTGAAAAATACTGTGAAAAGGCCCGGCAGGCGGGCGCCACCCAAGCCAAAGTCATCCATCCGTGCACAGTCGTTACGGCGCCGTGGGTCCGGCTCAAATGTCTCCACGGCTGCCCGTACCGGCACCGCTACAGTTGCCCGCCGGAGACTCCCACTCCTGCGGAGATGAGGGAAACCCTCGATTCGTACCGCCGCGCCATCCTGTTTCACGTGGAGGCGCCCTATTCCAGGGAGCGGACGAAAAACATGGTTGTCTACCTGGACGGGCTGGTCAAACTGGAGGGTGAACTTTTCAAGGACGGCTATTACAAGGCCTTTGTCCTGTTGGCGGGTCCCTGCGTGCTGTGTAAGGAATGCGGCAAGGCGGAAGGGGTTCCCTGCCGTCTGCCCGAGAAGTCCAGGCCGTCGATGGAGGCCTGCGGCATCGATGTCTACCAGACCGCGCGCAACAACGGCTTTTTCATTGAGCCCTTGAGGGAAAAATCGGAGACGCAGAACCTCTATTGCCTCATGCTGGTCGACTGAGGGGCCGCCGTTTTCCGGGGAATCCCTGCGGAAATCCTTCCCCTCAGACCGGCGGCAGCAGCAACTTTTCTTGGATCAAAACATGTAATGATCGCACCGTAACGAAGATGAGGAGGTTGAGCCATGATCAGAGGCACAGTGACAAGCCAGGGCATTTATGCAGACGGGAAAGACATCTGCATCATCATCATCTCCAGGGGAACCTCGGCGCCCCTCCCTCACCGGCATGGAGAAAAGAAAAAGATCTATCTCAATATTGGCAATGAAACGTATAAAGCAGGCGTCCATGAAACCATCAACGGGGGGATCTGGCTGTCATCCGTTCTGTTCAGGGAAGGTCTGAAAAGAGAGAAGAAAAGGTTGGTCGACGCGCTGGCCGAGGTTCATATTTTCAGGGGAGACAAAATCACATTGACCCCTGACGAGAGCGGCGATTTCGTTCTTGAATTGTTTGAGGAATAAGCGAGCGGGCGGCGGCATGTTCTTATTCATAGCGCAGGGCATCGATGGGATTGAGCAGGGATGCTTTGTAGGCGGGATAAAAGCCGAAGAAGATGCCCACCAGCCCCGAAAAGCCAAAAGCCAGCATAACGGCCAGGGGTGAAACGACCGTCGACCAGCCGGCCAGCGCCGTCAGGATCTTGGAGCCCGTGATCCCGGCGATGATGCCCGCCACGCCCCCGATCAGCGACAGGGTCAGTGCCTCGATGATGAACTGGAGGCGGATGTCCCAGGTCTTGGCGCCGACGGCCATGCGGATGCCGATCTCGCGGGTCCGCTCCGTGACGGACACGAGCATGATGTTCATGATGCCGATCCCCCCCACCAGCAGGGAGACTGAGGCGATCGCTCCGAGCAAGAGCGCCATGACGCGGGTGGACTGCTCGGCGACCTGCATCATCTGCGTGAGGTTCCTCACGGTGAAATCGTCCTCCTGCCGTGCGCCGATCCGGTGGCGCTGCCTCAGGAGTTCCGTAATCTGCTCTTCGGCCGCCGCCAAATCCTCGCTGCTTCTCGCCTTCACGGCAATGTCCCGAACCATTCCCGCGAAGGGCGTGCCGAAAATCTTCTTCTGCGCCGTCGAAATGGGGATGAGGATTGTGTCGTCCTGATCCTGCCCCACGGGGGACTGGCCCTTCTTCTCGAGCACGCCGACCACGGTGAAGGGGACCTTCTTGATCCGGATGATCTGGCCGACGGAGTCCATGCCGCCGAAGAGGTTGTCCGCCACCGTCTGGCCGAGGATGCAGACCTTCATCGCGTTGCGCACGTCCTGGTCCGTGAAGGATTTCCCGGCGGAAAGGGTCCAATCGCGTACGTTCAGTACGCCCGGCGTAGTCCCGATCACCCCCGTGGACCAGTTCTGGTTGCCGTAGACGATCTGCGCCGCGCCCCGGTGGCTGGGGGCCACATCGGCGACGGCCGGGCATTCCCTGGCGATCGCCTCCGCGTCGTCCCGCGTCAGGGTGGACTGGGTGCCGCTGCCCATGCGAATGCCGCCGGAGGTGCTGCTCCCCGGCAGGATGATCAGCAGGTTGCTGCCCACGCTGGAGATCTGCTGGGAGATCCGCTGGCTGGCGCCGGTCCCGACGGCGAGCATGGTGATCACCGCACCCACGCCGATGATGATGCCCAGCATGGTTAGGGCGGATCGCATCTTGTTGACCCGCAGGGCCCGAAAGGAGATCTTGAAGGTGGACGGGATGTTGATCATGACGGTTTCGTCCTCTCGTCGCTCACGATCTTTCCGTCCAGGAACCGGACGGTCCGCTTGCTGTAGGCGGCGATGTCCGGCTCGTGGGTCACCAGCAGGATCGTGATCCCCGCATCTTCGTTGAGCCTCACGAAAAGCTCCATGATCTCGATACTGGTTTTCGTGTCCAGGTTTCCCGTGGGTTCGTCGGCCAGGATCAGGGGCGCCTGATTGACCAGGGCTCGAGCGATGGCGACGCGCTGCTGCTGGCCGCCGGACAGCTGGTTCGGATTGTGGTCCTCGCGCCCTTCCAGACCCAGCGCTCTCAGGGAATCCATCGCGCGCTGCCGCCGCTCTTTCGGGGTGAAACCGTTGTAGAGCATCGGCAGTTCGACGTTTTCCAGGGCCGAGGTGCGCGGCAGCAGGTTGAATCCCTGGAAAACGAATCCGATCTTCCGGTTGCGGATTTCCGCCAGTTCGTCGCGCCCCCTGCGGCCGATTTCGATGCCTTCCAGAAGATATCGTCCGCTGGTCGGCTCGTCGAGGCAGCCGATCACGTTCATGAAGGTGGATTTTCCCGAACCGGAAGGTCCCATAATGGCGACGAATTCCCCATTGGCGACGCTCAAGGAAACATCGTCCAGCGCATGGACGGTGGTGTCGCCCACTTCGTAAATCTTCATGAGATTGTTCGTTTCGATCAGTGCCATGGTTACCTGAAGAAACCCGGACTGCCGGGACGGCCTGCGACTGCCTGCGTGTTCTTGGAGTTCCCGACCGCCTCGACGATCGCGTCGTCCCCCTCCTTCAGGTCGCCGGCGGCGATCTCCGTGTAGCTGCCGTCGCTGATGCCCGGGGTCACGGGCACGCGCTTCGGCTTGTTATTCTCGAGGATCCAGAGGCCCTGGGTCCTGCGCCCGGGAGCGTCTTTGCCGGCTTCCGGTTTTTTCGGCGTTGCGCCGGCCTTCCCCTTTTCCCCGGCTTTCTCCACCGTCCATTTGAAGCGCAGCGCGGTGTTCGGGATTTTCAGGACGCCCTGTTTCTGGTCGATGACGATGGTGACATTGGCGGTCATGCCCGGCTTCAGCTTGAATTCCGGGTTGTCCACCTTGATGACGACCACGTAGGTGACAACGTTCGAGACGGTTGTCGGGGCGCTTCTGATTTCCGAAACTTTTCCGCTGAAAACGATGTCCGGGTAGGCATCCACGGAAAACTGCACCGGCTGCCCCACGACGATCTTGCCGATGTCCGCCTCGTCGATGTTGGTGTCGATCTGCATCTGTGTCAGATCCTGGGCAATGTTGAACAGGGTCGGGGTCTGGAAACTCGCCGCCACGGTTTGGCCGACATCGACGTTTCGAGAGATGACCATGCCGTCCACCGGCGAGAGGATCCTCGTGTACTGCAGGTTGGTTCTGGCCAACTGCAGGGCCGCCCGGGCCTGCTCAACCTGGGCCTTGCCGACGTTCACCTGGGCTTTGGCCGACTGGTAGTTCGTTTCCGACGTGTCTAGGTCGCTTCTGGCAATGAAGTTTCGCTCGAAGAGGGTCCGGTTCCGCTCCAGGGTTCTTTTCGCATCCAGCAGGGACGCCTCGGATTTCTCCACGTTTGCGGCCGCCGACTGGAGATTGGCCCGGGCCTGTTCCACCTGGGCCTGAAATACTGCCGGGTCGATCTGGGCCAGCGGCTGGCCTTTCTTGACGATGGAATTGAAGTCCACGAAGAGCTGTTTGATCGTTCCGGAAACCTGGGTGCCCACAAGCACCGTCGTCACCGCGTTCATGGTCCCGGTGGCCGTCACGGACGCGCGGAGGTCCCCCTTCGTGACCTTTTCCGTCCGGAATTTCACCCCGTTTGCCTTGTTCTTGAAGAGGAAAAATCCGCCGAGGGCGAGGATGAGAATCAGCCCCGCCGCAATGATCACCTTCTTTTTCATTTCTCCCCCGTTGCCTTGTCCATGCTCGCCTGCGCCACCCGGTAATCGTAGAGCGCCGCATTGTACGAGGTCTTCGCGTTGCTTTCCGCCACGAGCGCATCCGTCACCTCGATCGGGCTTCCCACTCCCGAGGCATAGCGGCCGTTGGCCAGTTCCAGGTTCTCCATGGCCTGCCGGACGGAGATTTCCGCCGTGACGATCCGGTCCGCCGCCTCCCGCAGATTCAGCCAGGCCTGCTGGACGTCCAGATAAACGCTCTGGCGGAGCGCCTCTTCGTTGGCCTTGAGCACCTCGAGATTGGCGCGCGCCTCGTCGATCTGGTATTTGGTGGACAGACCGCTGAAGATCGGAATGTTCAGGGTGGCGCCGACATTCCAGCCGCGATCCAGCGGGAAACTGTCCCCGCCCCAACCGTAGCTGGCGTTGCCCGTTACGTAGGGATAATAGCCTTTTTTCTCGTAAGCGACGGTCTCTTCCAGGGCTTTTTCCTTCACGATGACGGCCTGAAGATCCGGCCGGCGATCAAAGGCCTTCTTCAGCGCCGCCTCGAAATCCACATCTGCATGCGGGAAGGCAAGGCTGTCCTGAATTTCAAAATCCGGCGCCTCCGGCAGCCCCAGGGCGTTGTTCAGCGACACCCGTGCCAATCGAAAGGCGTTCTCCGCCTTGAGCAGACTCAGCTTTGCGTTGGAGAGGTCGACTTCAGCCTTCGTGACGTCGAATTTCGGCTTCACGCCGATTTCAAAAAAACCTTTCGCGCGGCTTAGATGCTGCTCGTATTGCGCCACCACCTCCCGGCCCACGTCCCGGTTCCGCCGGGCCTGAAGAAGCCCATAGTAGGATTTCTTGACACCGAAGACCACCAGGGATTTCACGTCCTCGTAATCGGCGCGGGACGAGTCCAGATTGAGGCTCTGAATTTTCACCTGCGCGGCGGTTTTGCCGAAGTCAAAAAGGTTCTGACTGAGCGCAATCGTGGAATTGGTTGCGTCGTAGGCGCCTTCACCGTTTGCCGAGAACCGCCCCGACGTCGTTGCGTAGGGGGAGATCCGGTTGTATCCCACGGAACCGCTCAACTGGGGAAAGTATCCCGATCTGGCCTGGCCGACCCGGCTCTCGCCCGCTTTCAGGGTGCCGGCCGCCGACAGAATCGAAGGGTGGTTTTTCAGGGCAATGTCGACGCACTGCTGAATGTCCAGCGTTTCGCCTTTTTTTATCCGGTCTCCCGCCCCTGCCGTGAAGGGCAGGATCAGCCCGGTCAGCGCCAACAGCAGGATCATTGTTTTGATCTTGATCTTCATTTAAGGATTTCACTCAATTGTTGCGTACAATAAATGTTATGCCTCGCCGATCCAGCCGTAAAATATCGTCGGAACGCTATCACTTTCACTGACGCTTAACAACCGGACATATCATTTGTCACTGACACCATTTCATGTCAAGATAATCTGTTCCGAACATCGGAAAGCAGGTTTCTTCCGCGCGGAAGGCTGCCTGCTGTGATCCGGTGCGGGTAAAACAAAGCCCGGGGAGCTTCCCCGGGCTCTTTTGCATGATTTCAAACGAAGGTTACCAGTTGCTCCGCGGGCCTGGGCCGGGACCAAATCCCGAACCGCCGGGACCGCCGATACACGGGCCGCCCATGCCGAAGCCTCCCCGCCCGCCATAGGCTTGCGCCTTGGTGCGCTGTTCCGGCGTCAGCAGGGTGAATACGGCCAGCCGATGACTGGTCCGCTTATCCTCGAGCTGATCCCTAAGTGCCCGGATTTCCTTCTGCACCGCCAGGATTTTGTTCTGGTCCGGACTGGCTTGCAGCCAGAGCAGCTTCAGTTCGGCGCGCTTGCTGAACATCTTGTCGCGCAGGGGCGTGACTTCTTTAAGATGGGCGTCGCGCAGGGATTTGATCTTTTCCGTCTGCTCCGCCGTCAGGTTCAGTTGGGCTGCGGCGGGAATCGGTCCCGAACCCGGATTGTAGCATTGGCGACCGCCGTGTCCTCGGCCCCAACCGCCCCCGGGCCCGAAGGCGAAGGCCGTTGAAGCCAGGGCTGCGGAAATCAGCACAGCCGCAAAAACCATCGACACTTTCTTCATTTTTCATTCTCCTTTCAGAATTGATTGTTCTTTTGTTTGCTTCTGTCTATAGCAACGGGCATGCCAGCTTCATGATATTCCGCCTGCAAAGAGCCGGCAGAGACGTGAAAAATACGCTCTCCAAATACCGTATAATTTTTAACTGTCCGTGATGAAAAGCGAATCATCGAAGCTATTCCATTACATATCAACAAAAACAATCCCGGTCCTTTTCTCTCAGTGGCGTTCAGGAACCAGATGAAGATCAAAAAAACTGTATCGTAAATATCCACTTGTGGTATGCAGTTGGATAATAAGTATTCAAATCATCATCAATTGTTTAGGTTTTGCCAAGGAGATTTTTTCATCGGTCACTTTGCAAGGCTATGATTAAAAAACCCGCTAAACTCCACAGCAAGCGCTGGATTGGGGTATCGCCCTGGATCATCATCGGGGCGGTGTTCATTCTGGTCCCCATCTTCATGTTCATGACCCAGCAGAGCCTCAACCGCCAGCGTGACCACACCACGAAGCTTCTCGTGGAAAAAGGCGCCGCGCTGATCCGTTCCTTCGAGGCGGGCGTGAGAACCGGTGTCGGCCTTCACTGGGGGCATTTCCAATTGCAGAAGCTCCTCATGGAAACGGCGCGGCAGCCAGATATCGACTACCTGATCGTGACGGATGTCAAGGGCGTGATTCTGGCCGACAGCGATCCCTCGCTGATCGGTGAAAGCTACGGAACGGACCTCGATCTCGAAAGCATCTCCCGTTCGACGGACCCCCGGTGGCGAAGGGTGCCCAACACGGAGGGGGCCGATACCTTTGAAATCTACCGCCAGTTCAAACCGGCGCAGGAAGATGCCCAGGCCTTTCAAGACCGGTTCCGGCCGGATCGGAACTTCTCGCCGCGCCGGGAAGCCGCCGCGGTTCATTCGGAAGGCCTGGTCATTTTCGTCGGTCTGGATATGGGGCCTGTGGAGACCGCCCGCAGGGAGGACAATCGCCATACCATCATGATGGCGGCGGTTTTTCTGATCATTTGCATGTCCGGCATCCTTTCCCTCATGCTGGCCCAGGGCTACCGCTCCGCGCAGACATCGCTGTCGCGGGTCCGGGCCTTTTCGGACAACCTGGTCAAGCACATGCCGATAGGGCTCGCGGCCGTCGACGGATCCGGACGGATCACCGCCTTCAATGAAACCGCAGCGGCGATCCTTCGCCAGACCGCCGCGGGCGCCGTCGGCCGGGACGCAGAAGCGACGCTTCCCGCGGACTTTCAAGATCTTCTCCGGGAGGCGGTCCCGGAAAGGGGCGTCATCGAAAAGGAGATCGATTGCAGAATGGCGGAGGGGCCGCCGGTCCCGCTGGATGTCATTGCCACGGTACTGGAAGGCGAAGGGGGGGGGCAAGAAAGGGTGGTGCTGTTCCGGGACGTCACGGAGATCCGCCAATTGAAGGGCGAGATCGCCCGAAGACAGCGCCTCGCCTCGCTCGGCAGCTTGGCAGCCGGCGTGGCACACGAGATCCGGAACCCGCTAAGCTCCATCAAGGGATTCGCGACCTACTTCAAGGAAAGGTACCGGGACAACCCCGAGGACGGCAGAACCGCGGATATCATGGTTCAGGAAGTGGACCGCTTGAACCGGGTGATCGGGCAACTGCTGGACTACGCCCGGCCCATGACCATGAACCGGCAGTCGACCCCCGTCCAGATGATCGTCCGGCATGCCCTGCGGATGATCGAAAGCGAGGCACGCGAGAAGGGGATTTCCGTCTCGGCAGACCTGCCGGAGGATGTGGTGCCCCTCAACATCGATCCGGACCGGATCAAGCAGGTGCTCCTCAACCTCTTTCTGAACGCCCTGGGAGCCATGCAAGCGGGTGGGATGCTTTCCGTAATTCTGTCGGGGCAGCCGGACCGGTTCGTCCGTCTGGAAGTGCGGGACACGGGGACGGGGATCGATGCAAAAGACATCGAACGGATCTTCGACCCCTACTTTACCACGAAGCCGTCCGGAACCGGCCTGGGACTCGCCATCGTGCAGAAGATCGTCGAAGCCCACGGCGGGGCCGTCCACGCGGCCAGCGTTCCCGGCAGGGGCACAACCGTTTCGGTTCTGCTTCCCCGTTCCGAGGAAAGGGCATGAGAAGCGGAAGGAGGCTTTCGCCCCGATAGAATTCATTTTTGCCGCCTGTGCGGATTCAAACGGGAGATATGCCCTCCATCCCGTTGTGCGCGCCGATCCGCGAAGAATATGAATTGACAGGGGTGGATATCATGGAAGGGGTGATCGGATTATGACGAACAAGAAAACGATTCTGGTGGTGGATGACGACCTCGCCCACCGCACCATGCTCAAGACGCTGCTGTCCGGATGGGGCTACAGCGTCACGGCGGCTGGCGACGGCGACGAGGCGGTCGCGCAGGTTCATGAAAGGCCCTTCGACCTGATCCTCATGGATGTCCGGATGATGAAGGTTTCGGGGCTTACGGCCCTTGCCGAGATCAAGGCCTTCAACCCCGCCATTCCCGTGGTCATCATGACGGCCTACGCATCCGTGGAAACCGCAAAGGAAGCCCTGAAAAAAGGGGCTTACGACTACCTGACCAAACCGCTGGACTTCGATGAGCTGCGCCTGATCATGGAGCGCGCCATGGAACACCGCCATCTGAAGGAGGAAAACCGCCGGCTTCGGGAGAGCCTGGGCATCCGGTTCGATCCACGGAGCCTCATCGGACGGTCCCGGGCCATGACCGCCCTGATGGAGACGGTGGCGCAAGTGGCGCCCTCCGAGGCAACCGTCATGATCACGGGCGAATCCGGAACGGGCAAGGAGATGATTGCCGGGGCGATCCATTACAACAGCCTGCGCAAGGATGGCCCCTTCGTGAAGATCAACTGCGCCGCGATTACGGAAACCCTGCTGGAATCCGAGCTCTTCGGGCACGAGAAGGGTTCCTTCACCGGCGCCGACCGCCGCAAGGAGGGAAAATTCCGCCAGGCCGAAGGCGGCAGCATCTTTCTCGATGAAGTGAGCGAAATGTCCCTGGGCATGCAGGTCAAGCTGCTCCGGGTCCTGCAGGAACGGGAGCTGACCCGAGTGGGCGGGGACGATGTGATTCGGGTGAATGTGCGGGTGATCGCGGCCACGAACCGCAACCTTCTCCAGGACCTCGCGGCGGGACGCTTTCGGGAAGATCTCTACTACCGCCTGAACGTCGTCACGCTGCACCTTCCGCCGCTTCGGGAGCGCCGGGAGGACATCCCGCTGCTGGCGCAGCATTTCCTGGCCCATTTTACCGAAATCAACCACAAGGCGATCAAGGGATTTACCCCGCAAGCGATGGACCGACTGTTGCGGTACGAATGGCCGGGAAATGTCCGGGAGCTGATGAATGCCGTGGAGCGGGGCGTCGTGCTGTCGCGGTCCGAGTACCTCGATGAGACGGAACTGCCGCTCCTCTCTGCTGATGAGGGTTCAGCCGGCAGGATGCAAATGCCGTCGCCGGGCGAAGCCTCGCTGGGCGAAATGGAGAAGACCACGATCCTCAAGACCCTGGAAGCCGCCGATGGCAATAAAAGCGAGGCCGCTCGCCGGCTGGGCATTACCCGGCGCACCCTGCACCAGAAGCTGAAAAAATGGGGGATGATGTAGCGTCGCGGCGGACCTTTCATGAAGACGGAACCCGGACATGCGAGATGTGAAGTACCGAGAAACGTTCCATAAAACCTTCCTGACGGCCATTTTTTGCCTCTGCTTCGTCAGCCTTCTGGGATGTGGTCTGATGTACTTCAGGCAGGAAAGTGTGATCTTCTATCCCGAGGTCCTTCCCACCGGCTTTCCGTTCTCCTTTCCGGATCGCTTTGAGGAGCTAACTTGGCCGGTCGAGGGCGCGGTGATCAGCGCGCTGCACTTCAAGGCGGAAAAGTCGAAGGGCACTGTCCTCTATTTCCACGGCAATGCGGGCAGCCTGAGGAGCTGGGGTGCGATCGCCCCGGATTTCACGGAACGCGGCTATGATGTGCTCATTCCGGACTACCGGGGGTTCGGGAAAAGCACGGGCCGGATCCGCAGTGAAGAAATGCTGTTACGGGACGCGGCGGTTGCCTACGAACATCTCCGGAAGGCCTATCCGGAAAACCGGATCATCCTCTACGGGCGGTCCATCGGCACCGGGCTGGCCGTTTACCTCGCGGCGGCAAACCGGCCGCGCATGGTGATCCTGGAGTCCCCCTATTACAGTCTTCTGGATCTGGCTGCCTACCACTACCCACTGGTCCCCCGGCCTTTGCTGCGCCTCCTGCATCGCTACCCCCTTCGGACGGACCAGTGGATTGCGACTGTGAGGTGCCCGGTTTATCTTTTTCACGGCGAACGGGATGAAATCATTCCCCATTCGTCCAGTGTAAGGCTTCTCCCCCTGATCCGGTCCGAGCGCATGCTGACCACGATCCCGTTCGGCGGACACAACGACTTGGGCGAACATGACCTGTATCAACGGAAACTGGATCAGATACTGAGAGGGGTCGAATCGGGCGAGAAAGATGATGCGTCGCATGGCGGAGCAGGATCCGCTCCCGGGAAGGCGGAAGCCGGCCGGATGGAGGTGATGAAGGAATCATGAAATTGCTCGTCTGTGTCAGGCAGGTTCCCGATCCCGAATATCCGCTCCGAATCGACGCTTCCCGAAAGTGGATCGAACCGCTACCGCGGGAGCGATACCGGATGAACCGCTATGATGAATTTGCTCTTGAGGAGGCCCTTCGCATCCGCGAGGCTTTTCCGGGCACCCGCATCGAAGCGCTCTCCGTAGGTCCGAAGAGAGCCGCCGGGACGGTGGAACGGGCTCTGGCAATGGGCGCGGACGAGGGTATCCACATTCTCCTGGGTGACGAGCGCTACCGGATGCCCCAAGAAACGGCCGCGCTGATCGCCGCACATGCCGGGAGCGAGAACTATGACCTCATCCTGGCGGGAGTGATGGCCGAAGATGACATGCAGGGCCAGGTTGGACCGATGATTGCGGCCCTGCTCGGCTATCCCTGGTCCACGGCAGTGATGTCCCAGAAACTCGCGCCGGATGACCGTCGCATCGATGTGGAGCGGGAACTGGAGGGCGGACGGCGGGAGGCCGTTGCCCTGTCGCTGCCGGCCCTGCTGACGGTGCAGTCAGGCATCAACCATCCCCGTTACCCGGCGCTTTCCCACGTGCTGCGGGCGAGATCACAGCCTCTGACCACGATCGACGAAAGAGCAATCGCGCCGCCGGAGGCCTGCGAGTCCGTGGTGTGCCTAGAGGAGCCGGTGCCTGCGGCCTCATGCACCTTTCTGACCGGCAGCGGGGAGCAAAAAGCGGGAGAGCTCGTACGGCTGTTGCGGGAGATGGCATTGTTATGAGGATGTGCGGTCCAAAGCGAATCCTGGTGGTGTCCGAGCGGATGGAAGGTGCAATCCGGCCGGTGACCCTCGAGACCATTGCGTTTGCGCGCCGGCTCGCCGGCAGGCATTCCGCCGCCATTCAAATCGTCGTGCCCGGCGGGGACGTCCGGGATCTCGCAGGCGAATTGGCGGACCGGACGGGCCTCGATGCCATCGCACTCGAGGCGGAGAGCCTGGATCCTTACAACGCCGAGACCTGGCAGCAGGCTCTGACCGCGCTGATCCGGGAGCGGAAACCATCGCATATCTGCATTCCCCACACGTCCCGAGGCTGCGATTTCGCGCCGGCTCTCGCCGCCGGGATCAGGGCATCCTGCATCACCGCCGTCGAGGGCATCTGTGACGATCCGGATTCCCCGACCTTTGTCCGCTCGATTTTCAACGGGAGGATGCGGATGCGGGCACGTGCCGACCGGGACATCACCGTTCTGACCGTTCTGCCGGGCGCTTTCCCGGCCGAATCTCTCCCGGATCCGCTTCCTGAAAAACGGAAGGCGGCGGTGGAAATCCTGCAACTGAAGGCTTCCCCCCGGCGAACCCGTGCGCTCGGCATCCTGGCCGCAGGCGAGGAGAACCTCGACCTGGCTCTTGCCGATACGATCGTATCCGCGGGCCGTGGAATCGGAGGGGAGGAAAACCTTGCGCTGATCCGGCAACTGGCCGGCCTCTTTTCGAAGTCCGCCGTCGGCTGTTCGCGGACGGTCTGCGATCGCGGCTGGCTGGGTTACGCGCATCAGATCGGCCAAACGGGGAAAACGGTGTCTCCGAAACTCTACATCGCCTGCGGAATTTCCGGGGCTACGCAGCATGTGGCGGGCATGCGCGGATCGAATTACGTTGTTGCGATCAACACGGACCCCGGCGCGGCGATTTTTCGGGCGGCCCACGTCGGGATCGTGGAAGACCTGAAGACGTTCATCCCGTTGGTTGTCGACCGCTCCCGTCCTTTTTCCGGGAGTCCCGTCACAACCGGTGATTCCGGAACCGCGGCCACTGGAGGGAATGCGACCGGGATGGGATCATGACGTGCCGGGAGCGGATGCCTCAGGTTGGCCGACGGTCACGCAGGGGAAACAAAGGATCACCTCCGTGCCGGCGCCGGGCCGGCTGCGAATGTCCATCCGGCCGCCGTGGATTTTCATGATGTCCTGCACGATCGCGAGCCCCAGCCCGCGCAGCCCTTCATCGGTATGGGTGCTGAAGAAAGGCTCGCAGATTTTTTCCAGCAGTGCCGCCGGGATGCCCGGCCCGTTGTCCGCGACCGCGACGGCAACCTCCTGACACGGCTTTTCGGCGGAGGCGGAAAGGACGATCTCGCCGCCCCCCGGCATGGCTTCCACGGCATTCTGGACCAGATTGAA
>CAYWTL010000004.1:0-45418 GCA_964460245.1 uncultured Syntrophaceae bacterium
ATCCAGATCAGCATGATCAGCCACCAGCGGGTGTACATGTAGCCCACGTAGGGCGTATACATCCGCAGCCAGCCCCGCGGGTCCTGGAAAATCCACCACGTGGCGTAAAACACCGCAAGTGTCAGAACCAGAGCGACGATCGCCGGGATCGGTTGCGGCCAGCGCTGAACCAGCTTGCGTTCCTCTAAGTAGCCTTCGCCAAATCGTTCCATTCCTCTCTCCTTTCTTCGTTGATTTTATGGTCAGAGGGTGAATCGGATGGCTGGCTGCATTTTTGACGTAACGTGTCATAAATCTTGCTGCGCAGCCCTGCCTCATCGATCCGGGATAGATCAACCCCCGACCGCTCGGCTTCAATTCTCAACAGGGATGGGCTCAGCTCAGTGAATTTAAGAAAATCCGAATCCTGGCATGGCTCACTATATTCAGGCATCTTGCCGAATGAGGCCAGTGCACGGGCGACTTGAATCAGAATCTCGTTTAGAAACTGTTTTCTGGACAGCATTTGATTTCTCACGGAAGAAAAGTGTGTTTACGCTGCGCTTGGACAACCTGATTTCAGCGATACCTGTTCCGGTTTCATGATCGTGGGCACCGTGTTATTAACGGCCATTTCCGATTCCTTATGCCGTCTTTATGCGGCCAATCCGGTCACGGATTACGCCGAGGGTTTTTTCCAGATAGTCCGCCTGCTGCTCCAGGCGTCGAATTTCTTCCTCGGGCTCGACTCCCTGCGGTTCGGGCCGGAAAGGCCTGTACCCCATGCCGCCGCGCTCCCATCCGGTCGGGCCGTTCGCAGAGAATCGGTTTCGACGGCCTCTGCCGCCGCGTCCGGGAAAAGGTCCGGCCGGCGCCGCGACGAATCCCGGTGTGCCATAGCCGGAACAGTATCAGACTCCGCGCCCCGTCATGGGCCCCGTTCCCAAGGGGCCTGTTCTGTCTCCTCTTGGCATGTTGCATCCTCCTTTCTGATTTTTAAAAAATCTGTTCCTGTTTTCAGTTATTTCCAGTGTCCCTCCACATCGGCCTGCCCCGCCTCGCTCAGACGTCCCTCACGGTAGAGACGCAGGGCCTCCTCGACCGTTTCCGCGCTGCCGAGGTATATGCGGATGCCGGCGGCTTTCAGTACCCGAAAGGCCTTTGGACCCACATGGCCGGTGATCACGGCCTCGACGCCGAGATTGACCAGGCACTGTGCCGCCTGAATCCCGGCGCCCTGGGCGGCCTGCATGTTCTGCTCGTTCGCGTGGGCTTCCCACTGCGCGGTTTCCAGGTCGGCGACCATGAACCAGCGTGTTCGCCCGAACCGGGGGTCCATGGCGCTTGACGGCTCTCTTCCCGTCGATGTGACCGCAATCTTCATGCCTTCTCACTCCCTCCCGCCTTGCACGGCCCGCGCCGCCGTCGGCGCTGTTGTCCCCATCCCTCGCAGGGGGCGCAGCCGGGCATAAAAAAACGTCTCTCTCCGATCTGCCCGCTGCAGAAAGCTTCGAGTACCTCATCCACAGTTCCCCGGACAAAGGAGATCACGCGGACGCCGGCGGCTTCCAACATGCGCTCCACAGCCCCCGACATCGCGCCGCAGATGAGGACCTGCACTCCCATTTCCCGAATCCGGGCAGTCCGGCCGATGGCATTTTCCCCAACCCAGGCGGTTCTTGACCGCTGCTGAACATTTTGCAGGCCGGTTTCGACCAGCAGGAGTTCGTCCGCCGCATCAAAAACCGTTGAAACCCTGTTCCCGCTGACCGGTATGGCAATTCTCATGCAGTGCCCCCTGCAATGGTTCCTTACAGGTTCCGTGCCAGCGTACCGGGAAGCCGACGTGCGAAGGGAAATGCCTTGTGAATTTGATAAAAATGACAGGGGGCGGAATCAAGGGAAGGAAAGAAAAAAGTCGCATTATTGCAGTAATTGAACGAAGCGATTGGTTGCAATAATGCGACTTAAATTGGGGAAGGTGAAACCTTTTCCTATTTCGTTACCGGTGCGTCCGGATCGAGCGTCCATTCCTGCATGGCGCCGTCATAGATCCGGACGTTCTTGTAGCCGAGCATTCGTTTCATCAGGTACTTCCAGACGGGGCAGCACTGGCCGACGTCGCAGTAGGTGACAACCTCCGTTGACCTGTCCTTGCCGACAGCTGCCTCGGCAAGGGCGGTGAGGGCTTCCCTGCTCTTGATGGTGCCGTCGTTATTGAAGGCGCAGGAAGTGGCCAGGTTGACGGCTCCGGGGATGTGCCCGAGTTTCGTGACGCAGTCGAGCTTTCTTTTTCCCGTAAAGATATCCGCTTCCCGGACGTCCAGGAGGACGATCTTCCCTAAACGGCTCTGGACATATTCCTTGTCGGCAAAATGGTCCTTCCGGTACTTACCCTTGAAAAACTTCTCTTTCGTCCTGGCAATTTCAGTCGACAGGGTTTTTTTGTCCCTGATCCATTTGTCCATCCCACCGTCCAGAAGGGCGACGTCGTCGAGTCCGGCATACCGAAGCGTGCAGGCCACGCGGTAGCTTTGATAAACCTCCCTGAGCGTGCCGGTCTTGCCGACGACGACAACCCATGACTCCCAACCGATCCCCATGGAGCCGATCGTATCGTCCAGATCGTCCGGATCGGGGATTTCCGTAAAAAGCTCACCCTTCTTGTAGGCCCAGGCCCCGTGGTACGCATTGACGGCATTGGGAATATGACCTTCCCGGTAGTCCTCCACTTTGCGGACATCGAGGATGATCAACTTGGGATTTTTCAAATTCGCCTCCAGCCAGTCCGTGGACACGACCGGCGGCAGAACCTGCGCCGACACGCCACCGGGCAGTGCGACAAAAAGAAGAGCCGAAAGAAACATCCAAAAGAAAACCTGTTTTTTCATGAGTCTCACCCCCTTTCCATAGCCTTCTGCGTCATTATATCACGATCCGTGCCAATGCGAGCGAAAAGTTTAGAGAATGATGGATTCCATTTTATTCCGGTTTGTTATGAGAATGTGGGTCAGTGATGAGTTTTTTATGCGGTGGAATTGGTCGCCGTTTTGCGACCTTTTCCGGATTTTTTTCCGGCATTGGGAATCATGATGTTGAGCGCCTTGATTTTTCTGAAGAGGGTGCTTTTGTGCATGCCCAGTTGCCGGGCTGTTTTCAGACGGTTCCAGCCGTTTCTGCGAAGGGCGTTGGTGAGAAAGATCGCCTCCATATCTTTGATGGAGAGGGTTTCCAGCGGCTGTCCGCCGTCCCCAGTGGAGGGGCGCGCGTAGATCGAATCGGGCAGGTGATGCGGTTCGATCATGCCGGTCTTGCACAGGACGAACGCCCGTTCCAGGATATTTTCCAGTTCCCGGACATTGCCGGGATAGTCGTGCGACATCAGGCAGGCAAGCGCCTCGTCGCTGATACCGGAGATGTCCTTCTTCTGGATGGCATTCAGATGCTGGATGAAGTGTGCCACGAGAAGGGGCAGGTCTTCCAGCCTCTCCCGCAGGGGCGGCAGTACGATCCGGATGACATTGACCCGGTAGTAGAGGTCTTCGCGAAACCTGCCATCGCGAACCAGACTTTCCAGAGACCGGTTGGTGGCGGCGATGACACGGACATCGGCCTTCATGCTCTCGACGGCGCCGAGGGGTTCGTAGGTTTTTTCCTGAAGGAAACGGAGGAGCCGGACCTGCATGGCCGGTGAGATGTCGCCGATTTCATCGAGGAAAAGGGTGCCTCTTTCGGCCTGCCGGAAGCGGCCCGGCTTGTCCTTTTTCGCGTCCGTGAAGGCGCCGGCCTTGTAGCCGAACAGCTCCGATTCGAGAAGCGAGTCCGGCAGGGCGCCGCAGTTCACGGCGACAAAGGGTTTGTCCCGCCGCGGGCTCAGGTTGTGGATGGCCCGGGCGAAGAGCTCTTTTCCCGTCCCGCTCTCGCCCTCGATCAGGACGGTGCTGCCGCTGTTGGCGATGTCCGGCAGGATGCCGAAGATCTCCCGCATCCGGTGGCTTTTGGAAACGATGTCCTCGAAGGAATAGGCTTCCTGGATGGTTTTGCGGAGCTTCTCCTCGATGCTCATGTCCCGGAAGGTCTCGACCGCGCCGATGATGGCGCCCCGGTCATCCTTCAGCAGGGCCGTGGAAATGCTGATGGGGAGGCGATGCCCCCGGGCGTTGACGATGTAGACGGTCTTGTTGGCGATCGGTTCGCCCGTGGTCACGGTCCTCTGCAGGCAGCAGCTTTTTTCGCAGATCTCCGCTTTCAGGACATCCCGGCAGCGCTGGCCGAGGGCTTCCGCACGGGGCACCCCGGTGATCTTTTCCGCGGCGCGATTGAAGGACGTGATTCGCCAATGATGGTCCACGGTGAAAACGCCGTCGGCGATGGAATCCAGGATGATGTCTCTCTGCTTGACTGGCATCACGGTATCCTTTTTCAAACCTGCCCTCCTCGCCTTCTCCCGAATGCGCTTCAGTTCGCCTGGATCAGCAGCAGCGTGTCGCCCACATCCACATTGTCCCCGGGCTCGACCAGGACGTCGGAGACCCGTCCGTCAACCTCGGCGACGATGTGGGTGTGCATCTTCATGGCCTCCAGGGCGATCAGGATGTCGCCGACCAGGACGACATCGCCGATTTCAAGGGCGACTTTCGTGACCTTTCCCTTGATGGGGGACCGGACGACGCCCGCCCGGGCGAGGATTTCGATTTCGTGGGCGGTGAGATGCTTCTTCTCCATGAGAAGCAGCATCTCTTCCTTGCCGACCGGCCCGGCGGCCTTCTCCGGTGCTGTCTCGGACTCGTCGGCCCGGGCCGTGTAGACCGTGTCCTCGATGACGTAGTGGACCGGCTCCGGGTAGTTGAAGATTTCCTGGTGGGTCTCCAGGTAGCCGGTGTCGAATGTCCTCTCCTGGAAGTGCGGTTCGTCGCAAATCGACAGATAGAGGGGGATCGTCGTCTTAGGGCCGACGATGCTGAAGTCGTTCAATGCACGCTTCAGCCGCCGAACGGTCTGGTTCCATTCGTATCCCCAGACGATCAGCTTTACCAGCAGGGAATCGTAGGCCAGGGGGATGCGGTACCCCCGGTAGATGATTCCGTCCAGGCGGATGCCGGGCCCGCCGGGAGAGTGGTAGATGTCGACGTGCTTCCCGCCCTCCGGGAGGAAATTATTGTGGGGGTCTTCGGCATTGATCCGGACCTCGATGGCAATGCCGTTGAAGCGGATCTGCTCCTGTCCGAAATCGAGGGCCCGCCCTTCGGCGATGTGAATCTGGTGCCGGACGACGTCCAGGCCGGTGATCATCTCCGTCACCGTATGTTCGACCTGCAGGCGTGTGTTCACCTCCAGGAACCAGAACTCGCCGGTCCGTGGATCGACGAGAAACTCCACCGTGCCCGCGTTGACGTAGCGCGCCTCTTTGGCAACCGCGACGGCTGCCGAGTGCATGGCTTCCGCGGTGCCGGCGGGAAGGTTTGCCGGTGCGATCTCCAGCAGCTTCTGGTGGCGGCGCTGGATCGAGCAATCGCGGCTGCCCAGATGGACCACGTTTCCGTGGCGGTCTGCCAGCACCTGGATTTCGATATGCCGGGGATGTTCGATCGCCTTCTCGATATACACGCGATCATCGTTGAAGGCCAGCCGGGCTTCGGAGCGGGCGAGCTCCAGCAGTTCCTTCAGATCCTCCTTACCAGACAGCTTCCGGATGCCCCTCCCGCCGCCGCCGGCCGTGGCTTTGAGCATGACGGGATAGCCGTGGCGGACTATGAAGGCGGCAGCCATGTCGATCCCTGTTGGTCCGGGCGGCAGGCTTTCCGTTCCGGGAACGGTGGGGATGCCGGCTCGGACGGCGATTTCCCGGGCAATCACCTTGCTGCCGAGGTCTCTCATGACGTCGGACGGCGGCCCGATGAAAAGGATACCGGAATTCTCACAGGCTTCGGCGAACGCGGCGCTCTCCGAAAGGAAACCGTATCCCGGATGGATGGCGTCGGCATTGCATGCGCGGGCCGTTCGGACGATCCTCTCGATATCCAGGTAGTCTTTAACGGGATGGTTGCCGATCAGGACCGTCTCGTCTGCGAAGCGGAGATAGTATCCGTCGCTGTCGGACTTCTCGTAGATGGCGATAGCGGTGATATCCAGTTCCTTCAGCGTCCGAATGATCCGAAGGGCGATCTCGCCCCGGTTGGCGATCAAGACCTTCTTGATTTTTTTCATAGGACCTCTCGCTTGGATTCAGTCAGCCACGCAGTGAAAACGATGGGCTGCCTTGACTTTAAGCCGCACGCGCGGCCATGACCGGCTTTGTATCCGGGGCCGAATTTGTCACATTGCGCACGATCACGGAACAGCTCCGTCCGGCAGGGCCCGCAAAGCCTTTTGCTCCGATCGTCGGTCGCATGGCCGCATTCCGGGCGGATCCGTCGGCTCATGGTTACAGACCTTTCACTTCTTCAGCAGGTCTTTCAGGGCCTCCCGCAGGGTGGGGAAGCGGAATGGATATTTCATGTTCAGCAGCCGCTGCGGCACGGCTTTCTGCCCCCGCAGAAGAATGTCGCCGAACTCGCCCAGGATCAGCTTCAGCAAGAAACCGGGAACGGCCGGCATGAACGTGGGGACCCCCAGCGCCTTGCCGAGGATGCCGGTCATTTCCGCATTCCGCACCGGTTCGGGCGCCGTGCAGTTGAAAGGACCTTCCGCCTTTTCCTGTCCAATCAGGAACAGGAAAATATGGACCAGGTCGCTCTCGTGGATCCAGGAGAACCACTGCCGGCCGCTTCCCAGGGGACTCCCGAGATAGCTTCGAAACAGGGGGATCAACTGCCTGAGGGCCCCGCCCGACCGGCCGAGCACGATCCCGAATCGGCAGATCGCCACCCGGGCGCCAAAGGATGCAGCGCGAAGGGCCTCCGCTTCCCATGCCACGGCAACGGAAGCCAGGAAGTCCGACCCGGGCGGCGCGTCTTCGGCAAGCGAACCCTCCTCGTGAAACCCGTAATATCCGACCGCGGACGTGCTGAAGAGTCGGGCTTCCCCGCCCCGGCGGCGGGATATGGCATCCACCAGGTTTCGGGTCGTGAGGACCCGGCTGTTCAGGATGTCCTGCTTGGTTTTTTCGCTCCAGCGGCTGAAGATGGACACGCCGGCAAGGTTGATAAAGACCTCGTGATCCGAGGCGTGCTCCTGCCAAGCGCCCGGGACGGTGCTGTCCGTCTCGATGAAGGATACGTCGGGAAAGCGCTTCCGGTGCTTGATCGTGCGGTCGAGAACCGTCACCGAATGACCCTTTTGAACGAGCGCTTCGGTCAATGCGCCGCCCACGAAACCCGTGCCGCCCGTGATGAAGATTCTCATGCGATCTCCCCCTGAAAATTTCATGCTGCCGGATCGAATCCGGACAGGTTCAGCGGTTGCTTTGATCCGGCGGACTGACGCCGTTCGGGAAGACGATCAGGCGATCGCCCGGATAGATCTTTTTCTTCGTGGATATGCGGTTCCAGGAGGCAATGGCTTGCACGGGCACGTTGAAACGTTCGGCGATCACGGCAAGGCTCTCGCCTTTCTTGACCACGTGCGTGTTCGCTTTCCGGTCTGCCAGCCACTGGTTGAAGAGCGCCTCGAAGCGGGACTGGAACCCCGCGGCAGCCCCTATGGGAATCAAAAGGTCATGGCGCCCCGCCGGAAGATAGTGCCCCCGGATCTCGGGATTCAAATCTTTGATCGCCTTGAAATAGGTCTTTGCGGCCTCGGCGACGATCTGGACCGGTGTGTCCTGCGGGCAGTGGACGGTTATCGGTTCAACGGCCCGGGGTGAGTAGAGCTCTTCCGCGGATAGTTGGAAGCCGTATCGGGAAGGGTCGGACAGGATCAGCTTGGCGGAAAGAATGCGGAAGACATAATGCTGGGTTTCAAGGGGAAGATGAAGTTGATAATAGCTGCGGACTTTCTGGAGGATCATTTCCGATTGCAGGCCCGCTTCTCCCATATTGTAGGCCGCCGCCGCCAGCGTCCACGATCCGAACATCGCGTAAAGGTCCCTCAGGTATTTCAAGGCCGCGCGTGTGGAAGCATGAAAGCTTCTACGTTCGTCGAAATCGTCATCCACCTTCAGATGGTACCGTGCGCCCGTTGCTTCCATGAACTGCCACACCCCTTTCGCCCCTTTCGATGAGCCTGCATGGGGCCTCAAGGCGCTTTCCGCAATGGCGACATATTTAAGATCGTCGGGCATCCCGTTTTCGCGCAGCATTCTTTCGATGGTGGGCATGTATCGGCCGGATCGCTTCATCCAGAGAATGACCTGGGGCTGGTTCCAGACCGACAACAGCAGCTCACGCTCCATCCGTTCCCGCACGTCGGAATTTTCGATGGGCACGCTTTCTCCGCAAAAGTTCAGCGGCGCGCTGACACGGTAAGCGGAAACCGGAAGGGACCTGCCCGGCTCGTCGCCGGAGGCCGTTGCCGCATTTGCGGAAAGGAGCAAAAGGCACAGAACCGATAACAGCGGAATCTTCGTAAACATTGCAGACCTCGCGTCACACCCGGTTTAACCGGATCGTCCATGACGACAGCTTGTCGCCGCCGCGAAAAAGCGTTCCCCAGTTTCGATACAGGATGCCGCTGATCCGAAACCAGAATTCCGTGCCGGCATATTCCGAATCCTCGGACCGGTAGAGAGACAGAATAGCGTCCCCCGCCCGGACCATACGGCCCGTCAATTTGCCCAGGGCGTCACTGGCGGCGCTCCAGCTTGTCGCATCCCGTTCCTCGCAGAAGGGGGTGATCCGGCAGTCGTTTCTGAAGACCGTACTCTCATTTCCGACAATCCGCATCCGGCTTTCATGGGTCCACAGCGTATCCGCGTGGGTGACGCGGCATTCCCCTTCCACCGGATAAGCGTTGCCTGCTGCGTCGAAATAATCACCATCTGCCCGCCATAAGCCTGGCTTGAATAGATAGGTGTGGAGATTGCCGGTTGTCATGCCTGATCCTCGAAACGGTCTGATCGAATGTTTTCTTATACCAAGAATTTGAAAAGTGGTAAAAGGATATTGTGATTGAGAGGAATTCGCTGTCATGAATCATTCATTCGATCCGGTCGGCGAGGCGCCGGTAGCGGAGAGGGCAGACAGGCAGGGTCGGGAAAAGACGGAAGATCCCATGGTCCGGGAAATTCGCGAACTTCAGGAGCGCATTGCCGAACTGAACCGTTTGGCCGCTGTGCACCGGAGGACCGAGCAGGCCCTGGCACAGAGCTTGGAAAAATTGAGAAAGGTGACGGGGGTTGTCATAGACGTCATCATCATGGCCGTGGAGACCCGGGATCCCTATACGGCCGGTCATCAGAACAGAGTGGCGGATCTGGCCCGTTCGATTGCCGCGGAAATGAGGCTGCCCGCCGAGTGCATTGACGGCATCCGCGTGGCCGGCAGGATCCATGACGTGGGGAAAATATCGATCCCGGCGGAAATCCTGACGAGGCCGCGTCACTTGAGCCGTGCAGAGTACAGCCTGGTCAAGACGCACCCGGAGATCGGCTATGAGATCCTCAAGGATATCGATTTCACCGGTCCGGTTGCACAGGTGGTCTATCAGCATCATGAACGGATGAACGGTTCCGGGTATCCGCGGGGGCTTTCCGGAGAGGCGATCCTGCTTGAAGCGCGCATTCTGGCGGTTGCCGACGTTGTGGAAGCCATTTGTTCTCGTCGGTCTTACCGGTTGGCACCGGGGATCGAGAAGGCGCTGAAGGAAATTCTTCAGTACAGGGATGTTCTCTACGATCCCGGAGTGGTCGACGCCTGTGTCAAGCTGTTCAAGAACAAGGGTTTCCGTTTCAAGTAACGAGGACCTTGACGCAGAGGGTCCGGTTGCACTTTCGGCACCTTAATCATCGATCATCTTGTAGCGTTTTTCCCTGAAAAGCCGGATGCAGGCATCCACTGCGCCCGGATCGAAGAGCACGCCCCGGTTTCCGGCAATGTCATATAATGCCGCGTCAATCCCCAGCGCCGGCCGGTGCGGCCGGTCGGAGGAAAGCGCATCCACGACGTCGGCAACCGCCAGAATCCGCGACTCCATCAGAAGCTGTTCGCCGTGCAATCCCTGCGGGTATCCGGAACCGTTCATCCGCTCGTGATGCTCCCAGACGATTCTGGCGATCGGCCAAGGGAAGTCGATGCCCTTGAGAAGGCCATGCCCGGACTCGGCATGCTTGACCATCTTCTGGAACTCTTTTTCGGTGTAATTGGTTGGCTTGTTGATGAGCGATACCGGAATGGAGATTGTGCCGATGTCGTGGAGGATGCCCGCCATGTGAACTCCCCGGACCCGGTCGATCGGCAGATTCATTTCTTCGGCGATCGCCCGGGCCAGATCGGCAACTCTGAATTGATGACCCACCTTGCAGGGATCCCTCGTTTCGACGGCATCAGCGATGATTCGGGCCGCCTCGAAAAGCCGACTGTAGGGAGTGCCGGATTTTTTCATTTTTTCGAGGATTCCACTCAGGTTCTCCAACCGCTTCACGAGCGTGCGCTTTGTGATGCACTTGTCGTTCATGGACTGAACCTCGATTCAAATGGTGATCAGCGATTCTGGAAATGACCTTTTTCGATCGATTGCACCTGATTTCATTATAGACGGAGAATACTCACGATGTCAATGGCGTGGCGGTGAATAATTGGAGTGTGAAATTAAGACGGAATCATCCTGGCAAAATGAATCGGAAAGGAGCTTCGCTCGATGTTGGAATTGACGAAGGATGTTCAGATCATACCTCTCTTTTCCTTTGACAAGGAACGACATTTTTCTTAAACTCCACGATGGGAAAAGCAAATTAACGCCTGATTGAGACGCCGGATCGCAAGCCGAGCAGGCTTTTCAGGGGCGACAGAAGCGAATATTTGCAGGCAAAAGCCTGGCTACTTTCTATGCTGAAAAAAGGAACTGCAGAAGAGGAACGATATCGGATCACCTGGTTGACAGGCGAGGATCGGGGCAGGGGAACATTTGTCTGGCCGGATGGAACGCGCTACGAGGGTGAGTTTTGCAATGGCTGCCTGCAGGGACAGGGTACCTTCAAGTGGCCGGACGGGAGTGTCTACAAAGGCGAATGGAAACAGAACCTGCCGCACGGCATGGGTGTTTTTACGTGGGCGGATGGAAACCAATTTGAGGGAGAATGGGAGGAGGGCGAGCCCAAGAGCGAGGCGTCAGGGCCAGGTGCTGACATAGGGGCATTGGATCAGGCGGAAGCGGAGGCCCGGAAGAAGGCCGAGGAGGCGCTTCAGCAGGCGGAGGAAGAGGCCCGACTTCGAGAGGAGGAGGAAGCGAGGAGGAAGGCTGTTGAAGAGGCTCAAAGGAAGGCGGAGGAAGAAGCGCGGTTGAAGGCGGAAGCGGAGGCCCGGAAGAAGGCCGAGGAGGCGCGTCAGCAGGCGGAGGAAGAGGCCCGGCTTCGAGCGGAGGAGGAAACGAGAAGGAAGGCTGTTGAGGAGGCTCGAAGGAAGGCGGAGGAAGAAGCGCGGTTGAAGGCGGAAGCGGAGGCCCGGAAGAAGGCCGACGAAGCGCGTCAGCGGGTGAAAATGGAGGCTCGAAAGAGGGCGGAGCAGGAAGCTCGTCTCAAGGCGAAAGACGAGGTCCGGAAGAGGGCCGTAGAGGAGGCCAGACGCAAGGCCGAAGAGAAAGCAGAAAAGAAAGCGGAAGAAAAGGCGCGGCTCAAGGCGGAAGCGGAAGCCCGGAAGAAGGCGGAACAGGAAGCTCGTTTCCGGGTGAAAGAAGAGGCACGGGAAAAGGCCGAGGCGCAGGCAAGAATAAAGGCCGAAGAGCGTGACCGAAAGAAAGCTGCAAGAGAAGAACAGCTGAAAGCCAAAGAAGTGATCGGTAAGAGAAAAAAGAAGGAGGATGCCGGTCACGACACCGGTGAGGATTCACGAAAAAAAATCGCAAAAGAAATTCTCAGGGGTCAGAAGAAGTCGGGAAAGAAATTCGGGGAAATCCGTCATCGGGAAGAGCGGGAGAAAAAAACCGAGGACAAGGATGAACGGATGATCCGGGAAACCATCGCCGGACTCCCTCCAAACGCATTTCCCGATGGACGAAAATACTTGGGTGAAATGCGTGACGGTTTGCCCCAGGGGCAGGGAATCATGAGCTACCCCGATGGAAGCAAGTACGTGGGAGAATGGAAATCGGGCATGCGTGACGGCCACGGCATCTGTTCATTTCAGGACGGCTCGACGTATTTGGGACAGTGGAAAGAAGACAAGCGAGACGGAAAAGGGACTTTGACCATGGCCAAGGGGGGAAAGTATGTCGGTGACTGGAAAGAGGACCTGTACGATGGTCTGGGAACCCTAGTGTTGAGTGACAGAAGAAAGTACACGGGTCAGTTCAAAAAAGGTCTGTCCAACGGAAACGGCATCCTGGAGTTTCCCAACGGTGACCGCTATGAAGGCAAATTCAGAAACAACAAGTACCACGGCCAGGGGTCATTGACGCTGATTGATGGCAGAAAGTACACCGGTCAGCTTGAAAACGGCCTTCCTCACGGCAAAGGTATCATGATACTGGCCAACGGCAGGAGATACGAGGGTGAATTCAAGAACGGCAAATATGTCCGATGATGGAAAGAGAGCGTTGCGGTGAAAAAGAACTCCCTCATGTACAGATCCTTCAAGGATTCGATTGGAAGAATGCTCGTTGAGTTTGACTGGGGGGAACTCCGTCTGGACTGCGAAGGAACTTGCACCTATCAGGATGGCTCATTGTACAGTGGTTTCTACAAGGCCGGTCACTTTCACAGCATGGGAACTTTCACGTGGCCGGAAGGCAGCCGGTATGAAGGCCAGTGGAAGAATGGTCTGCCTCACATGCTGGGTACCATGATTCTGCCGGATGGGTATCGGTACGAAGGGGAATGGAAAAATGGAAATGCGGACGGGGAAGGGACGGAGACGCTTCCCGATGGTGGCAAATATGCCGGTCAATGGAGCAATGGCCTCAAGAGCGGCCAGGGCGAAATGCTCTTTGCAGACGGCAAGAGATATGTCGGGCAGTGGAAAGAGGACTTGATGCATGGCACGGGGAAGCTTTTTTTCAGCGACGGCTCCCGATACGAAGGAGAATGGGAGAGGAACAATGTGCATGGCCGGGGAGCAATGATATTCTGGGATGGCAAAACGGAAAGAATACACAAAGGGGAATGGATCGAAAACAAGTTCAAAGTCACGGATATTCTTTGAAGGAATGGGAATCAACGCCTTTTCTGAAAAGATGTTATTTCTTTATCGGTATCCAGTCCGTCTCCAACCAAACCTTATAAATCTGCCAAATTCCGGAATCCAAGCTTGTAAAAACTCTTTTCCTATGGTAATCAAATTGCGAAATTCGTTACAATAACGTTACTGGTAACTTCAGGATGCCTTATGGGAACAGGAAAAGAGCGAATTCGCAGATGGCGTGAAAAAAATGAAAAAGCGGGGAAGAAAACTATCACAGTAGTTCTTTCTAAAGATGCATATGATGTTCTAAATATTGAAAAAGAAAAAACTGGAACAAATTATGGCGCCATCGTGGAAAAGGCACTTCTAAACATGAAAAGGCCGAAATTTTCTATGGGTGGTGCTGCGAATACCATTCCAAGTAACATTACAAGTAACGTTTCCAGGAGCAGTGACGTTCCAGCGACAACTTCCAGGACCAAGCAACTCATCGACGAAGGGGATTATTTAACCCGTGAACAACAGCCTCAAGCAGCGGGCGATGGATTCGTGATCAGCGGCCAAGGTGTGTTGGGCCAGGGATTTCTTCCACGTCTTTTGAGGAACACCAAGGGAAGATTCTTCAAGCGTTAGCTCAGCATTTCTTGGTTTCTTTTGCCGATGACAACCGATCCATGTTTTTCTCTGTTTATCCATGAGTCAATCGAATTTTATCGCCATGATACCGGCGATCTGTACAGCCCGGCATCGCATCGTTTTCAGTCCATCGGGCAATGTCCTGTTTTTCTATGATTTTTCCGTGATCCGAACCGTCTTGTTTGTGACGGTGGTATACACCGGCGCACACAGACCTATGCCGATCGGGCGGTGAGACCGTGACGGACATCGTTCTTCGCACCGTCAATCTGACCAAGCGTTACGGCCCTCGACTGGCTGTGACAGACCTCAACATCGAAGTTTACCGGGGAGATGTGTTCGGGTTTCTGGGGCCGAACGGGGCCGGGAAGAGCACCGTCATCCGCATGATTCTTCGCCTGGTCTTTCCCACTGCGGGCGATGTGGAGATCTTCGGCCGTTCGCTTCGCAGAGAAGGGCAGGACGCACTTGACCGGATCGGCGCCATAGTCGAAAAACCTGCTTTCTACGGCCACCTGTCGGCATATCGGAACCTGGAGATCCTGGGCGGCCTCCGCCGGCGGGTGCCGCGAAGCCGGATTCTGGAAGGGCTGGAGCAGGTCGGCCTGGCGGATCGCGCCGACGACCGGGTGAAGACCTTTTCACACGGCATGAACCAGCGCCTGGGTCTGGCCCTCGCCCTGCTGTCGGAGCCCGAACTGGTCATCCTCGACGAACCCACGACCGGCCTCGATCCCCAGGGAGTAAAAGACGTGCGCGTCCTGATTGGCCAGCTCGCGCGGGAACGGGGCATGACGGTTTTCCTGTCGTCGCATCTCCTTCATGAAGTGGAGATGACGGCTACCCGAATGGCCGTCATCCACCAAGGAATCCTCCGGGCAGCGGGGACTGTCCGGGACCTGCTGGGAAACGGCGATGCAGTGGTCGCCGTTCACACCGACCGGCCTGAAGCAGCCGTCCGCTTCATTGAGAGCCATGGCGGCTATTCGCCCGCCGAGCGCCGGGAAGACGGATTCGCCCTGAAGCTGGCGCTGGCACGCGTCCCGGATCTGAACCGGGACTTGGTCCAGGCGGGGTTTCAGGTTTATTCACTGGTGCCGGAACGTTCGCTGGAAACCTATTTTCTGAATCTGGTGGGAGATTGACGGCC
Organism: uncultured Syntrophaceae bacterium; assembly: GCA_964460245.1. Lineage (GTDB taxonomy): Bacteria > Desulfobacterota > Syntrophia > Syntrophales > Fen-1087 > JAXDBM01. The sequence continues at coordinate 14,977 of CAYWTL010000004.1, forward strand.
GTGGCGCGACTAATCTGGTTCGAAACCATCAAGACATTCACGCGGCTCAGGACCTATATCGGTTTCCTCGCCTTCGGCATCCTGGTGCCCCTGGTCGTTGCCGGTCTGAAGATGGGTGGACAGAGGGCTTTCGAACGGAACCTTCTTTCTATACTGGAACAGGATTTCATTATCGGCGGGAATGTCCTCAACGGGTGGTTTTTCGGTTTTTTCTTTCTCGGCGCCCTGTGGATTCATGTGCCGATCGTCCTGACGCTGGTCGCGGGGGACCAGATCGCAGGCGAAGGAGACGCGGGCACCTTGCGGTTTTTGTTGACCCGTGCGGGATCCCGAAGTCGGATCATCACAGCCAAGTTCATCGTCACGCTTCTTTATACTGCAGCGATGGTTCTTTTTATCGGCGTCCTGACGCTGGGTCTCTCGCTCGCCGTCTTCGGCAGCGGCGACCTTCTGGTGGTGAAGCGCGGACTGGTCGTCCTCCCGGAATCCGGCCTTCCGGCCCACTTCCTGCTGGCCTGGGGGCTGGCCATCCTGAGCATGTTCGTCGTCTCCTCCCTGTGCTTCCTGTTCTCGGCTTTCACTGACAACTCCGTCGGTCCCATTGTCGCCACGATGGCCGTCATCATCATCAGCCTCATCATCATCACGCTGCCCTTCGAAATGTTTCAGACGATTCGGCCCTGGCTGTTCGTGAACTACTTTGACACTTGGCAGAAGGCTTTCGACGACCCCATCCCCTGGGAGGACATTCTGAAAAATGTGTGGATCCTGCTGGGCTTCACGGCTCTGTTTTTCTCGATCACGCTGGCCTGGTTCAACCGCAAGGATATTCTGTCATGAAGGCAGGATCGTATCGTGCGATCGCACTTCTCACGGCTCTCTTTCTGGCAGCGGCCCTGCAGACGGCACAGTCGGGGCCGGCGGCTGCCGCGGCCGGCCCCGACCCGCTGAAGATTTTCGCCGAGGTCCTTTCACCTTACGACGTGATCCGGGACTATACCGTGCGCGTCGAGGCGAAGGTGCGGATTCCCGATTTCCGGGTGCCGGACTTCACCGCAACGGTCTACTTCAAGCGGCCCGACCGCTTTTACCTGGAGACGAAAAATTTTGCCCCGATACCGCGCGGGGCGGCTCTTTTCGACCCGTTCCGCTTCAGACCGGAGAAGAACCGCCTCAGTTGGCTTGCCGTGGAGTCGCTGGAGGGCGCACCGGCGGACCTGTTCCGGGTGGAACCCCTGGATGAGAAGGAGAAGATCCGCTCCTACCAGGTCTGGATCGGGGGAAATCCAAAGCGCATCCTTCAGGTCGAAAGCCTGTCCGTTCAGGGCGTCAAAGCCCGGGCGCGCATCCGCTATGCCCTGGTCCGGCAGGGGAATGAGGCGCTCTGGCTGCCGGAACGGGTGGCTGTGAAAATGACTTTTCCGGAGCGGGGGGTACGCCCACAGGAAAATCTCCTTTACGGTCCGGACAGCCCCGTCTCCCGGGGTATGGCCCGCCTGGAGGATCTGCCGTCCGAGGGCGCCGTCGAAATCACTTACGCCGGCTGGTTGTGGAACAGGGGGCTCGACGACTCCCTGTTCAGGAAGAAATGACTTTTGCACCGGATGATGCGCCACGGTCCCGACCACGGGATTGTCCCACCTCCGGTGCGGTGTCTCCCGCGATGAAGCGAAACCGTATTTATCCCCGTTGATCCCGAAGGGCTGATCCGTAGAGGTTGACAACAGCGGCCGGTCGGCATAGATTCAATTCGGCAGCCATCGGTCGCATCCGGCCGGCGGGTCACAGCGCGTCCGGAAACCGTTCGTGAACCCGTTAGGGGGAAGCATGTCGGAACAGGTCCAGATCCATCGCGTCTTCGACAATGTGCGTGCCCATCAGCGCATCGCCGACCTCATTCAGCGTTATTCGACAAACAAGCGAGGCGTCCACCAAACGGCCCTGGAGGGACTGGACCTTACGGCTTGCCGCAGTGTTCTGGATCTCGGATGTGCATTCGGTTCCTTCACGGAGAAGCTCAAAGGCAGGGTCGGACCCGCGGCCGCGGCCACGGGCGTGGATGCCGTCCGGGCATACGAGCCCCTCTATCTGGCGGCCTGCGAACGAACCGGCATCCAGGGGAGATTCTTTTCATTGGGCATCTCCGTCCTGAATGACTTTGCCGACCGTTCCTACGATCTCGTCCTCTGCTCCTATGCCCTCTATTTCTTCCCGGAAGCCATTCCGAAAATTGCCCGCCTGCTGCGTGACGACGGCATCTTCATTGCTATTACCCACCACCGGCGCAATGCCGGAGAGCTGATCCGGCTGACGAAAAAAACACTCGATGACATCGGACTGTATCATGAAAAGCAACTGCCGCTGGAAATCATCACCAGCCGTTTCTCGTCAGAGAACGGACAGGCACTGCTGCAACCCTGGTTCGGCGGGATTCGAAGAATCAATTTTCCGAACCGGCTGGTGTTCCCGAAAGAAGAAATCGAATCTCTGACGGAGTATTTCCGTTTCAAGAGCCCGCTCTATTTCACGGACACCGGACTGGATGTGGAAACCCTCATTCCGACCGTTCTGGAGCGGCTCGCGCGAGCCGCCCGGCAGCGGAACGGCATGTCCATCGCGAAGGACGACTGCATCTTCGTCTGCACATTGCCTCGGCGGGGAAAGGAGAAGGCATGATGAGGGGTAAAAAGCAGTTTTGCCACGCCTGCGGCGGCCCTACGGCGATAAAAACGGAAGACGGTTCCACCCGGGATTTTTGCCCGGCCTGCAACCTCTTCTTCTACGACAACCCGCTTCCCGTTGTCTCGACGATCGTTGCGGTGGATCGCCGGGTCCTTTTTGTGAAAAGGGGAAAGAAGCCTTACCGGGGATTGTGGTGCCTGCCCACGGGGTTTGCCGAAGTCGGGGAGAGCATCGAAGAAGCAGCCCTGCGCGAACTGACGGAGGAAGCGGGCATCGAGGGGCGGATCCTGAGCCTCGTGGATGTCCAATCCTATAAAAGCCGGTTTTACGGCGACCTCATTTTTATTACTTATGAGGCGGAGCGGACCGGGGGGGAACTGCAGCCCGGGAGCGACACGGTCCTGGCCCGGTACTTCCCGCTGGACCGGATGCCGCGGCTTGCCTTTCCCTCAAACCGGGATGCCATGAAGCGCTACATGATTCATAAAGCGGAATACTGGGCGATCGTCGATTCCTTCAGCATATCCCTGGGCAGTGAAATTCCCGCGGACCCGAGGCGGAACCTCCTTTCGGACAAGTTGGTCGACGTCATTGAAAAAAACGCGGAAAGCATTGTCCGGCGCTGGATGGATGATGTGCTGACCAACCCTTCAACGGCGGGGTACCGGCAGCTGAACCGCGCGGGCCTGGTCGGGGACATCCGCAGGATGCTCTCCCGGTTCGGCAACTGGCTTGGCGGCGTATACAAGGACGCCGACATTCGCGACTATTATACGGCCTTTGGACGGAAGAGCCGCAGGGACGGCGTGGCCCTGAGCAATGTGCTCAGTGCCCTGAGCCTGGTCAAGAAGCACCTCTGGGAGTTTGCCCTTTCCCAAGGCATGTGGCACAAGACCCTCGACATCTACATGGCGCTCGAGCTGGACCGACGAATCGTCATTTTTTTCGACAAGGCGGTTTTCTATACGACGCAGGGACATGAAGCGGCGGAAAAGGCCATTTCTTGATCCCCGGGAACCGTGCTCCAACCGCTCCGGCAGAACGACCGGATGGTGCTTCCGGAAGGGGGGATCTCACCCGTCGTCATTCATCAGCTCCCTGGCGAGGGGGATGTCCGCAGGGGACAGATCATACCGGTTCAGATGCTGAAGCGGGACCCACCGGTACTCGTCGTGCGCCTTCATCCGCATTTGCCCTCCCCGCCAACGGGCGGCAAACGCCAGCAGCCGGACGACGCCGTGCGGGTAAGGATAGACGCTTTCTCCGAGGCAGTCCCCGACCGAAACATCGATGTCGAATTCCTCTTTCATCTCCCGCCTCAGGCAATCTTCCGGTGTTTCCCCCTCTTCGAGGGTGCCGCCGGGAAACTCCCATTTCCCGGCCAGTTTGTCCGTGCTCCTTCGCTTGGCGATCAGGACCTTGCCGTCTTCGACAAGAATGGCTGCCGCAACCGTTTTCATTGCATCTTTTCGCATCTTCAAAGAAACGGATCCTTTCCGTGCGGGACACAATTATGAGACGCAGCGTTCGACGAGGTCAATTTAAAGCACGGGATTCCTGCCTGTCGATCTCTCAAATCGGGATTCCGGGCGGATTGTTCCATGGGAATGCGCCGGAATGTCTGATAGAATATCAAAGGGAATTTGGCGCCGGCTCTCTTTCGGCAAAACAAACGGACCCGGGGCGGCGGATCATGGATTATGAAAAGATCGATGTCGCGTGCCACAGCGGCTACCGAGCAAATGAGCGCCCTGTCGCATTTGTGCATCAGGGCCGCCGCTGGGAGGTGCGGGAGATCATTGACCGATGGTGCGAGGGGAGCCTGGACAGCACCCGGCCGGAGATCAACTATTTCAAGGTCAAAACCCGGGAGGGCAGGGTCTTTCTTCTCCGGTATCTCTCTCTTTTCGATGAGTGGTCCGTTCATGTGCCGTGATGCCTCCACCCACTGCGGAGAACGGGTTCGGACGATGCTAAGCGAAACTCAGGTGGACAATCCGGTTCCCCAACGCAGGCAGCGCATAGGGGGTGAAAAGATTCAACCAGCCCCAGCGTTCGCGATGGTGATTGAGGACATTCCACACCCGGAGCACGCGCAGGCCGCAACCCCAGCTTTCCATTTTCCGACAATCCCTCAGGGTCCAGCGGAATTCGAGCGAACCTCCTGCAACTTGAGACACGCAAGGATCGTATTTCCCCATGCCGAGGGAGACGGGAGCGAGCATTTCCAGGAGCATCTGGGCCCCCGGGAAACGTTTTGGCAGGCTCTCGCAGAGAGATCGGACGTCCGCTTCGGGGAAATACATCAGAAGGCCCTCGGCCAGAATCATCACGGGTTGACGGCCTTCGCTGATGCGCTCCAGGGTAGACGGTTCCGTCACCGAGCCGGCGATGCAGCGGTAGCGTCTTGTCCGACGGAAAAAACGCCTTCTCAACGCGATGACATCCGGAAGATCGACCTCATACCAGAGAATGCTGCCGTTGTCGATCCGGGAAAAGCGGGTGCTGAATCCGGCGCCCAGGTTGATGACGACGCCTTCGGGATTTGCTTCCATGAAGGCCGATGTCGCCTCATCGAGCAGCTTCGTACGGACGGCTATCCCCGTCTGCGTCATCCAGGCGCCCTCAAATTTCGAGAAGTCGTAGTCGATGCGATCGAGGATTTCCAGAGCGATCGGGTCCCGAAGGATCGCATCGGGGCGCATGGTTTCCACGGCCCTGGCCCAGAGGGGTATCAGCAGGGTCTCCGCGATTCCCGAGAGCCGAAAGGGCTTTTTCGCGGTGCGTCGGCGCAGGACTGCGGTGTTCATGACGGGTCATCCAGGCAGATCCGAGGCCAATAAAGGGGACGTCGTCCCCGGACAAGCCTCGTTCGAACGGGTTTGCCTCAGCGGCATGCGGAAAGGCATCCCCTTTCAAGTCGCGCCTTGCTTTTCCACAACCGGATCCGTTTCAAGAAAAAATCTTGTTTATAGTTTAACGACAATTTTATAGACTTCAAGAAAAAATTGCAGGACCAATTTGTCAAACCGAATTGGCAGGCGGATCGGGCCAATTCAACCGTCGGCGGAAATCAAGCCATGACGGCGAGCTTTGAAGCTCTGCCGTGGATCTACAGGATGTTGCGATTGGATGGAACACCTGTTCAAGAGGCATTGACGGATGGGCGGAGGAGCTTCTTCTCCTGAGGTACTCCGTGCGAACCGACCGCCTTCCATCCGCCATGGAGCGCAAGCGATGTCGCGGAGAATCAGCGGACCATGTTGAATCTTCCTTACAATCCGTTTTACCGGACCCTCAATGCCCTGGCCCATTTGCGCATGGAAAAAGCCGACCGGCAATGGATCAGGATCCGGAATCTCCTGCCCCGCAAGCAGCGCAGCGACGGGACCTGGGGCGACACCGACCGCGAGTGGAACACCTTTCTGGTCGTCCATGTCCTGAAAAACAAGGGGTGCCTGTGAAACCGCCCTGTGATTACGACCTGATCGTCATTGGCGCCGGCATTGCCGGGATGGTTGCGGCCGTCACGGCCAACGGCCTGGGCAAACGTGTGGCGGTCGTCGAGAAAAATCTCGTCGGCGGCAACTGCACCAACGCAACCTGCATTCCCAGCAAATCCCTGATCCGCCTGAGTCATCTGAACCACGGCATCTCGCAACTTCACCGCCTGGGCCTGCTTAGGGATCCTGCGGGGACGCTCCAGGGCCGGAAAATCATGCCGCACATTCGCGGGATCGTGCAACGGGCTTACGAGAAGGATCTTCCGGAAACGTTCGAGCGGATCGGCATCCGCATTATCTTCGGCGCGGCGTCTTTCGTCGATTCCCGCCGCATTGCGGCAGGCGGGAAGATTCTCTCCGCCCGGAAATTCATCATCGCCGCCGGCACCTCTCCCCTGATTCCAACCATTCCGGGAATCGAGGCAATCGACTGTCTGACAAACGAGACGCTCTATGGACTGGAGGATTGGCCGGGTTCGGTCATCATTCTCGGAGGCGGGGTCGATGGTCTGGAATATGCCTCCGCCTTCGTTCGCCTGGGGGTGGAAACCACCGTGGTCGAAACGGCCGAGCGCTTCGTCCCTTCGGCGGACCGTGAGTTGGTCAATCACCTGGTGCGGTCCCTGCGCCGGGAGGGTGTCCGACTTCTCAACGGTGCGAAGGCGCTGGAGTTCCGGAATCGGCCGGGCAGGGCTGCGCTGCGTTGCCGGCGGGAGGATGGGATGGACGAAGAAATCTTTGCGGACAGGGTGCTCGTTGCCGTGGGGCGGAGACCCGATCTGGACGGGCTCGGACTGGAGAAGGCGGGCGTGGCCTTCAACGCCCGCGGCATCGTGACCGACCGCAAACTGCGGACATCCGCACCCGGCATCTACGCCTGCGGCGATATCGCGGGCCCCTACCAGCTCGCTACGACGGCGGAGGTGCAGGGCATCGTCGCGGCAACCAACGCCTTCCTGCCCGTGAAGCGAAGCGTCGATTACCGCCACAACGTGCACGTCATCTTCACCGAACCGCCCCTGGCCTGGGTCGGCCTTACGGAAGAGGAAGCGCATGCCCGATACGGGAGACGGCTTCGCGTGTATCGTTTTCGATACGACTCGATGCGCCGGGCGCTGATCGACGGCAATGAAATCGGCCTGGCCAAGATCCTCTGCGACGGGCGCGGCCGGATTGTGGGCGGCCATATCCTGGGTGAAAGCTCGGGCGAGGTTATTCATGAACTCCAGGTGATGGCAGCCTCCAGCAGGCCTCTGCACCGGTTCCAGGTCCTGACACACGCCTATCCGACCTATGCCCAGGCCATTGTCGGAAGAGCAAGCCAGCTTGCCTTTCTCGACCGCATGGGAGGCAATCCATTCGTTGACCTTGCCCTGCGGCTTCTCCCCGGATTTGCCAACCGTCTGAACCTGGCCCGCGACCGCCTGGCAGAGACCCGCCGGGTCGATTTTTTCCCCGGGTTCCGACGAGACGGAGCGACGGAGGCTATCGAAATCTCCTCCGCGCCGGTTTTTCCGTCCGCGGACAACCGGGACGCGGCTCCCGGCTCTACGGTCGAAACCAGAGAGGCCGGTCCCGACGCCGCCATTCTCGATCTGCAGGGAAACCTGACGGCCGCCGCGGAACGAACCCTCGCCGGGACATTTGAAAAGGCGGCTTCAAAAAGGATCCTGCTGAACCTCGCCGGCCTGGCGCACATGGACGCCGAAGGGGCGGGTTTGTTGTTCGTGAACGCAGCACGGGTGGCACGGCGGCAGATCGCCGTGTCGGCCTGCGGACTATCCAGGCCTTTGCGTGACGTCTTTCATCTCACGGGCCTGGATGTCCTCATCACGCTTTACAATGACGAGGAGGAAGCCTTGTGCTGCCGGCAGTTTCTTGAAAAGAGCGGGCTTCCGGTCGGTCCTCCGGCCGAAGGTGAACCGCCGCTGCCCGGCTGGGCCGAATCTGCAGATCGTCTTCGCGTCCGGGACGTTCCGCCGGGGGTCATGAATATCAACGCCGACGGGCGCGGGATTTCCGGACCCGCTCACGGCTTCGGCCGGCTTTGGGAAAAAAGGTACCGCATGCGCCTGCAGGATGTGGATCTCAGTCCCCGCCAAATCATATCGATCTGGCGGTCGGAATTCCCCGATTTCTGGCCGAAGGGCAATCGCCTTCATTCCGTCGGGAAGGGGCCCATCGGCCCGGGGACATCGGCACTGCTCAACCTGAGGCTTCCCGGCGGCCTGGTACTGGCAACCGGACTCCTGGTCATCTACGCAGACGACACATCCTTCGCTTTCATGACCGCCGAAGGGCACATCCTTTCGGGTTGGATCACATTCAGCTGTTTTCGCCGCGATGCTTCCACCTTCCTGGAGGTCCACCCCCTCTTCCGGGCCTCAGATCCGCTGATGGAGTTGGGCCTCCGCCTGGGCGGAGGGGCGCAGGAGGATCGGTTCTGGCAGGAGACCCTCGGCAACCTCGTCCGCAGGCTGGGAACCTGCGGCGACATCGCCCAGCAGGACGTCCTCGTTGAGCCCCGCATCCAGTGGCGCCGGTTTGCCAATCTCCGCCACAACGCGGCCGTCCGTTCTTTTCTTTACATTCCCATGCACATGCTGAATAAATTATTCTCGGCGCAAAAAGACCGGAATCGGCAGGAGAGGCCCTGATGCCGATAAGAGATTTCTACGATGCCGTTGTCGTGGGCGCGGGGCCGAACGGCCTGGCGGCGGCGATCACACTCGGCAGGCGGTTCGGCGCGGTCCTGCTCCTGGAGGCGGAAAAGACCGTCGGCGGCGGCACCCGTTCCGCGGCCTTGACCCTCCCCGGCTTTGTCCATGACGTTTGCTCCACGGTTCAGCCCCTCTCTCTGGCGTCCCCCTTTTTCCGGCAGCTCAATCTGCAGGAATACGGACTGGAATGGATTCACCCGGAGATCCCGCTGGCCCATCCTTTCGAGGACGGGTCGGCGATTTATCTCCATCGCTCCCAGAAGATCACGGCAGATGCCATGGGTCCGGACGGCAAGGCATACAAACGGCTTCTTCAACCTTTTGTAGATCATCAGGAAGAACTTTTATCCGAAGTCTTGCAGCCTCTCCACTTTCCGGAAAACCCGCTCCTGCTGAGCCGCTTTGCGTATCACGCGATGCGCTCTCTCAGGAATATTGCGGAAGCGGAATTTCAAAATGCCCGCACCCGCGCCCTGTTCGCGGGCCTGGCCGCCCATGCCATGATCCCCATCGAGCGGACGGCAACCGCCGCTTTCGCCATCGTTCTGGCCGTCCTGGCCCACGGAGTGGGCTGGCCCATCATTCGGGGAGGATCCCAGAGACTGGCCGACGCCCTGGCCGATTGCTTCCGCAGCGGCGGCGGCGAGATCGTCACCGGCCTGCGTATTGCCGCTGCGGATCAGATGCCGAGGGCGGCCTCCTATTTCTTCGACGTCACGCCTCGCCAGTTGAGCAGCATCGGCGGCCTTGGCCTCTCCGCAGGCTACCGCCGCAGGCTCGCTCGCTTCCGGTACGGGCCAGGGGTCTGCAAGGTGGATTGGGCCCTTCGGGAGCCCGTTCCCTGGAGAGCGGACATCTGCAGGAAGGCCGGCACGGTTCATCTGGGAGGTTCCCTGGAGGAGATCTCGGCTTCACTCCGTGATGTGAGTGCAGGGAGAATGCCTTCCTCCCCCTACATCGTCCTCGCCCAGCAGAGCCTGTTCGATCCCTCGCGTGCACCTGCGGGCGCGCATACGGCATGGGCCTACTGCCATGTTCCCCACGGCTCTGCCGTGGACGTGTCGGCACTCATCGAAGACAGGATCGAGCGGTACGCGCCCGGATTCAGGGACGTGATCCTGGCAAAACACGCTCTATCCGCGGCGGCGATGGAACAGTATAATGCCAACTATGTGGGAGGAGACATCAACGGCGGCGTCCAGGATCTTTTCCAACTGTATACTCGGCCCGTCGCCGCCATCAATCCCTACCGGACATCCGCGCCGAATGTCTATATCTGCTCCTCCTCAACGCCCCCCGGCGGCGGCGTCCACGGGCTTTGCGGCTACTTTGCGGCCCGAGGGCTCGGCGGGTGATGCCGGGAGCCAAAGCGACGGGTTGCGCAACTTCACCGATACGCATGCAATTACCTCACCGAAAAAATGCGGGTGCAGCCGCGATCGTGGCGCTGGTCCTGCTGTTGTCGTCCTGCCTTCTGCCCGCCACGCCATTCGATGAGAAGAAGTGGCGGGACCAGGTGGAATCCGTGAACCCGGCCATTTTGTATTCCCCCCACCAGGGAGACGGAAGGTATTTCAATCCCTGGATGCCCATGCGGAAAGACTTTCTTGATTTTCTGATCTGGCAGCTTTCCGCAAAAGCCTCTGATTCTCCGATGGGGGGGGACGAAGCGCCTTGCGTCGTCCCGGGTCTTCAAAGGAGAATCCTGACGGCGCCGGGCGATTTTATCGCCTGGATCGGTCATGCCACATTTTTGATCCGAATCAGCGGTGAATACTGGATCACCGACCCGGTCTTTTCGAAGCGGGCACTGCTTCCCAAGCGAAAGGTCCCGCCCGCCCTTTCCCTCGATGAGTTCCTGGCCCTGCCCGGCAGGAAGAACGTGATCCTGTCGCACAATCATTACGATCACCTGGATGCCGGCAGCCTGAAGCGTCTTCGTGCCGAGACGCGGATCTATGTCCCGCTTGGGCTGAAGAGGCTGGTGAACGATCTGGGGAAAAAGGACGTGGTGGAAATGGACTGGTGGCAAAGCGTGTCATGCGGCGAACACTGCAGGGTGGTCTGTCTGCCCGCGCAGCATTGGTCGCGCAGGATCGGACAGGGCACGAATGCCACACTTTGGGCGAGTTTTCTTCTCGAGACCGCCAACCGGAGGATCTATTACGGGGGCGACAGCGGTTATTTTGTCGGCTACCGGGAGATCGGACGCCGCTATCCCGGCATCGATTATGCGCTGCTTCCGGTCACGGCATACGATCCACGCTGGTTCATGCACTACGCCCACATGGATGCCCGGGAGGCGCTGGATGCCTTCCGTGATTTGGGCGCCCGCTATTTGATTCCGACGCAATGGGGAACCTTTCGGCTTGGAGACGAACCGATCGGTCAGGCGCCGCTGGCGCTGTCCCGAGCCGCCCAAGCCGCACTTATCGATCCGTCCCGCCTAGCCGTGATGAAGATCGGGCAGTTGCTGCCCCTGGGGAAGGGGGAATCCGGCCCAGAAAGCAGCGGTCGCGGGGATCTCTTCGATTTCAAGGCTCATTGAGACCGATCGGTTTCTCTTTCCCCTCGGTTCCCCGCTCACGCCGTCAGAAGCAATTTCTCAGATCTGTGCCTTCGGAACGAATGTCAGCGGGTCGCGGGGAAGAATGAGAGGGGATGCGCGGCCAGCCGGGTTGTTTCAAGGGGGGGGAGGGTTTCCCTTTTCACCTCCGTTCCTGCTGGTCCGGGCAATCGCTGCGGCGACCTACCATTCATAGTCTTCCCGGGCATCCAGCGCGGTGTCCCGACTCAACCTCTTGGAGTATTCCGTCAGTCTGGAACTGATCAGGGCGGCCAGGTTCCTCATGAACAGGTAGCCCATGCGCGGAAACTGATCGAAAAGCTTCAACAGATCGGATCTCCGGAGGTAGATTTCGTCCGTATTTTCCGCGCAGATCGCCGATGCCGTGTACCGGTAAGGTTCCGCCAGGGCCGACCAGCCGAAGGCCTCACCCCTCAGGGCGGAGTGGATCATGACATGGATCGTCGGCGCTTCGAAGTGCTTGACGACGATGTCCACCCTGCCGTTGCGGCACAGGTGCAGCTCGCTTGCCGGTGTGCCCTGCTGACAGCATAGGGCCCCTTTTTTGAGGCTTCGTTCGCGGCACAGCGGCAGAATTCTTCTCAGATCTTCGTCTTTCAGGCCGTGAAACAGGTGGAAGGATTTCAATTCCTGGATGGTGATCATATGCACCTCCCTTTCGAGGTCGCACCAGACGGCTGCGGCTTGAGGCGAAAAAAGAGATGGATGAGTGTTTCCCGGATCTTGGCGCCAGTTTAAAAGAACGTTTCCGTGGATGTCAAGGCATTCGTTTCAGCGGCGCCTCAGCCGCCGGCGCGCCGGCCCCCGATTTCCTGGATCAGCACGCCCCCCACGATCAGGCTGAGGCCGATCCAGGTGGCGGCTCGGATCTCCTCCCCCACGACAAAATGGATGACAATCAGAGACAGAAAGGGGGAAAAGTAAACCAGGTGGCTTACCTCCGCGGTGGTCCGGGAGAGGGAGAGGGCCTTCAACCAGAGGACGAAGGTGATTCCCATCTCGAAGAGGCCCACGTAGGCGGCTCCGGCAATGCCCTGCCAGGGAAGGCGTTCCGGAGGGGCGGTCAGAAACACGGCGACGAGCGTGTAGAGAAAGCCGAAGCAGAAGTTGAGCAGCAGCTTCACGACCTCGTCGCGCCGGTCCTTCACGTTCATGATCCAGAAGGCTGCCCAGAGCAGCGAACTCGAAAGGGCGAGGAAAGCCCCGAGGGGGTTGCTGAATCGGAAGCCGAGCAGATCGCCGCGGGTGGAGATGACGAAAACCCCGAGAAAGCTGACGAGGATTGCCGCCAGGCTCCTCAGGCCGATCCGCTGTCCCAGGACGATCGTGGACAGCAGGACGAGCATGATCGGCCAGGTAAAATTCAGCGGCTGGGCCTCTTGGGCGGGCAGAAGGGAATAGGCCTTGAACAGAATGAGGTAATAGAGGAAGGGATTGATCAGACCGAGCAGCGCCGAACGGAATACCTCACCCCTTGTGCTTTGAAGGACAAGGGAAATTTTGCCCTGGGCCAGGCAGATGCAAAAGAGGACCGTCATGGAGACTGCTGCGGCGTAGAGAAGGAGGTGGTAAAACTCCAGGTGGCGCAGCGTGATCTTGAAGGCGGAGGCCACCGTGGACCAGAACAGCACCGTGAGCAGTGCGTAGATGTAGGCCTGTCTCTGCCTCTCCATCGGATTTCTCCTGTTCGACAAGGCCGGCGGAGGCTGCAGCCGGCGGTCAGCGCTCAATTATCCGAATCGCGCTTCGTATTACCGGCCGGTGCGGGCTTTGCTGTTTCGCACGCTTCGATTTTTTCCTTCAGGAATCGGATCAGTGGCCCTTCCGCGCGCCACGTCCAACAGGTGTTCAAGAGCATGTTCAGCATGTCCGAAATGAATTGTGGGGATTTCCGCAGTCTGTAGGAGGCGTATCCCTGTATGGCGGAGGGACCCATGGCCGTCAAAAGCGCCGCCAGATGGCTGCACCCCCGGCCATTGCCGGCCATGGCCTTTACTTTCGCCGTGAATCCGGACGCAATTCTCAATCCCTTGACGGCATTCAGGGTGTCCCTGGCTTCCAGACATTCACTGCGCGGAACGGCGGGCATTTCCAGTTCAAGGTCTTCGATCTCCAGGGTGCTTTTGCTGACCAGAAGCCGGATAATCATTTGGTGCAGGATTCCCGGCGGTTTCTTTTCGCCCGTGGCCAAATGAAATTCCTGCCAGCGGCGGTCCGTCAGGCAGCCCTCCACGGTCAGTAGCCGCTTGTCATATTCGTACGTATTCACCTCGATGGTTCGAGTGTGGTACTTTCTTCCCTTCGCTTTTCCAAACATCCCCGTAATGCTCCGTTTCCTGTGCATTTTATTTGAAGCGATGCCGGCGCAAGAAATATAGGGGCAACGGCATCACATGTCAATTCAATGTGCGGAAGACCTTTGGCAGACCCGCCGATGGCGAGACCGGTGATCGCCGGTGTGCACGCGGCCCGCAATCGTTGCCACTGCCGTCCACGGGATTGCCCCGAAGGGCGGTCACGGCAGCATGTAGGGAGGATCAAGGCTTCAGCTGCCCGCGGCCGGCCTCCGTCCGGCGCGGAAATACATCAGCACGGGTGCAAGCGCAAAGAGCGTGAGCACCGAACCGGCGGTGAAAACACCCGCATAACCCCAGGTCTGGGCAAGGAGACCGCTGGCCAGCGCCGCGAAGCCGGAGACGGTCACCTGCAGGGCGGACTGGAGCGTATAGTCGGTTCCCGGAGACGCCGCGCGGCAAACATCCATCATCGAGGTGAACAGCGCTACCGTCGACAGGCCGTCGGCGAATTGCTCCACGCAAACGACCGTGTACAGCGTTGGAGTGTCATGGACGCCTGCCGCGACCAGCAGGTAGCCGGCCAGACCCGCCGCCTGTAGTCCGCCGAACAGCAGCAGGGCGTTTCGGTGTCCCAGGCGGAGCAGGAAAAGGCCGCCGAGCAGCGCGCCGGCCAGACCCGCCGCCGCGCCGACCACGCCGGTCAGCAGTCCGATGTCCGCGAGCGACAACCCCTGGTCCGAGAGCAGGGGGCCGATCATGCGCGATGCCAGTGCATCGCCTGACTTGAACACGGCAACCGCGACCAGCCACCAGCCGAGGCCCGGTCGCGACAGGAAGTCCGAAAACAGGCTGATATAGCCATGCCAGCCGTGCCATTCCGTCCGCTTGACGGCAATTCCTTTCGCGGCCGGCGACTCGCGCATGAACCAGACGGGCAGCAGGACCGGCACGATCAGCAGCGCGAGTGCGCCGTACGACCGCTGCCATCCAAAGCCCGCGACCAGCCAGAGCAGCAGTCCGCCCCCGACGATCATGCCGATCTTGTAGCCGATCACCTGCACGCTGTTGCCCAGGCCGCGCAGGCGCGGCGCCAGCCGGCTGACCGCCAGGCCGTCGGTCGCGATATCCTGGGTCGCGGAGATCAGGTTTAACAGGAACAGGACCGTCATCAGCCCGGCGAAAGACTGCGATACCCAGTGGCCGAAGTCATACGCTGCGACCAGCAGCATCATTCCGAAGGTCGCCAGATTGAGCGTCAGCAGCCATCGCCGCCGGGTCCAGAACCGGTCCAGGAAGGGCGCCCAGAGGAACTTCAGCGTCCAGGGCAGGGCGAGCATCGCCGTGAACCCGATGGCGGGCAGCGAAATGCCGTGCGCACGCAAGAGAGGGGGAAGCGCCTTGCCCAGCAAGCCGGACGGCAAGCCCTGCGCGAAGTAAAGCATTGCCAGCAGTCCCAGCAGCGGTGCATTCGATATGCCGCGCGCCCTTTTCATGGTTTGCCGCCCGAAATCGTCATTTTCCTTCCGCGACGCAAAACCGCGGCCATCCCCTGCCTTTACGTCGGGAAATTTACCTTTCTCCACGCCGGTTTATTATCCCATCCGCAAGTGTTTGCAAAGCATCTGCTCGTCCATGCGACCGACTTGCTTTTTCCTGCTTGACGGCAATGTGCCGGCAGATGCGTGTCACGTTAATGCGGGCGGGAATCGCGGCCGTGTGCCGGATGCTCACGGTTCTCGGGCCTGCCGCCGAAACCAAAGGCGTGATGGATGAGATCATAAAGAAAACCCCGCTTCTGTAAGGAAAAGCGGGGTTTTGCGTTTTTCAAAACGCGCTGCGTCTGAACCGCCTGTCTGTCATCATTTGAAGAGTTTCTTAAAAATGATAGTTCAAGCCGATCGTGACCATGCTCGACTTGATTTCTGTTTCAATGCCGCGATAATGATCGTAGTAATAATAATCATCGTCATAATCATCGTCGTCCGAAGATGTCATGAAGTACCGGTAAGCGAGATCCACCGAAAAGTTTTGGTTGAGCTCGAAATTGATCCCCGCCAGGAGCTGCCATGCGAAAGCCGTCTTGTCGTCGCTCACCGAGTAGGTGGACAGAACACCCGATTTTCGGGATGTGGATGTGGCGGAGATGTCCAAATAGGAAAAACCCACGCCGACGCCCACGAATGGGTGAATTTTTCCCTCGGGGTATTTGGCGATGAAATTGAACAAGAAGCTGTGCACGTCGGCGTCACCCTCGATCGCCCGGAAATCGGATCCCGATGAGTACAGAACCGTCCGATCGATATCGGGGCCGAAATACTTGTATTCGAATTCGGCGGCCAGGTATTTCGCGAAGGGCATCGTGTAGCCGAATTTGGCCCCGGCCACCCAGGTATCCTGGATGTCAAGATCGCTCGAGTAAGGGTAATAATGATATCCCTCCATTTCCATGTCCGAGCCGAACGTATGACCTCCGA
This sequence comes from uncultured Syntrophaceae bacterium, assembly GCA_964460245.1. Lineage (GTDB taxonomy): Bacteria > Desulfobacterota > Syntrophia > Syntrophales > Fen-1087 > JAXDBM01. The sequence continues at coordinate 31,240 of CAYWTL010000004.1, forward strand.
AGACGCCGATGTAAAAGGGACCGGCATCCGCCGCAGTGGAATTGCCCGCGGAGGTCAATGCAAGAAAAACGGACAAAAACAAGACTGCTGCCGAACTGAAAATCTTTTTCATCGTCATGATCCTCCTTTGCCGGTTTTTCTTCATTCTGGATTGTCTGGATTATTCATGGATGACCCGGATCGCGCCCGCTTGCCTTACATGTGCGCCAAACCCGGGAAAAAAGTCAAGAAGTGTTTCAACTACGGAATTTCGGGCCCATGTTGAAGCGTTCTCCGGTCCGATTCGTGTCTGCTGAACTTTACGCTAATCTGAAAACTTGTGGAAGAATTCGATTCATTGTAAAATGAGCTTTAAATACGCTGCTCAGAAAGGAGGTCTTCATGAAGTATCCCGATATCCCGTTCGAGCCTTTTTTTGCCTGGGTCAACCGGCCGAGGGTGATGTACAAGGCCGGTTTGAGGGAGGAACTGGGGTTCGAGATGGAGAAGCTTGGCGGCACGAAGGTGGCCCTCTTCACCGACCAGGGTCTGGTCCAGGCCGGCGTGGCCGGGATGGTCATCGAGGCCATTGAGGGTTCCAGCCTGAAGCTGGCCGGCGTCTACGACAGGATCGTTCAGGATGCCCGGATTGACCTAATCAACGAGGGGGCGGCCTTTTACCGGAAGTGCGGCGCCGACTGCATGGTTGTCGTGGGCGGCGGAAGCGTCATGGACACGGCCAAGGCCGTCAATATCCTGATTGGCGATGGTCTGGACGATTTCGGCCCCCTGGCCGACCAAGTGGGTCTCTTTGACGGGGCCAGACTCCTGCCGCCGCACATCGCCTTCCCCACGACCGCCGGCACAGGGGCGGAGGTAACCTATGCGATGGTGGTCCTGAACGACGTGGCGAAGATGAAGGTCGCCGTGGCCCATCCCTACTGCAATCCGGACATCGCCATGCTGGACCCCGATCTGACGGTGAAGCTTCCCCCGAAGATCACGGCCTTCACGGGAATGGACGCCCTGACCCATGCCATCGAATCGGTGACGTGCATCAGCGCAAACCCCATCTCCGACGGATTGGCGATTCATGCCATTCGGCTGATCACGAAGTATCTGCCCCGGGTCATGAAGGATCCGGAAAACGTGGAGGCCCGGGGCTTGCTGCTCATTGCCAGCACCATGGCGGGCATGGCCTTCGTCAATTCCTTTACGGGTGGCGTCCACGCGACGGCCCACTCCCTCGGCGCCCTTTATGGGATCCCCCATGGGCTGGCCAACAGCATGATGCTGCCCCATGTGATGGAGTTCAACCTGGAGGAAAACCCGGACCGGTTCGTGCTCGTGGCCGACGCCATGGGCATCGATGTGGATCGAATGAGTGCGGAAAAAGCCGCCCGGGCGGCCGTGAAGGCGGTCCGGGACCTGCAGCAGACCGTCGGTTTGACGCAGACGCTCAAAGACTTCGGCGTTCCCGAAGACCGGGAGGCCCTTCAACCGCTGATCGATCTTGCCATGGGGGATTCCCAGCTACCCTACAACCCGAGGTGCCTGGAGGAAGATGACGTTTGCAAGCTGTATCTGAAAGCCCGATAAATCAAAAGGAGGAAAAGCCATGAAGTACTGGAAAGACGAGAAGGAACCGGTCAAAGCATTTGTCACCCTCTGGGAAACACTGTCCAAGGAAGAGGAATTTATCGAGGGCATGAAGAAGGTGAACCAGCTCATCTGGTTCGACTATACCCAGGACGGACCCGACTGTTCGTTCCACGTGGACGGCCGGGACGGGAAGTTCATCGTCAGCGCGGGCAAGCCCGCCGAGAATCCGGATCTTACCATGAGCCTGTCGGCCGACAACGCGCACCTGTCCTGGGCCAACAAGCTCAATCCGGTGATGGCCATTACCCGGGGGCAGATCAAGGTCAAAGGATCGGCTACGGGACTGCTGAAACTGGCGCCCAAACTGAAAAAGGTGGCGGTGGTCTATGGGGAGGTTCTCAAGGATCTTGGGTGGGGGGACAAGATGACGGCATAGGCCGTTTTCTCGCGAAAGATCCGTTTGCCGTCGCCGGGAATCTCCGCGGCATGGTTCATTCCGCATCAGAAGTATTAGGGGGGGGGGGGCGGCGACGCGTCTCCCCTCCTTTGCACAACATATTGCGAGTTTTGCCGGACGCCGGCTCCCAGGCCGTGAATGATTAAACAGGAGGATTGTCCGATGAAAGGGAACACGGGGAAGGTCATCAATGTGGATCTCACGGTCGGCAGTGCGCATATCGAAACCCTGCCGGAGGAATACTACAAGCAGTACATCGGCGGCAGCGGACTGGCCGCGAAGATTTTCTGGGAGCGGGGACGCTTCGACATTGATCCCCTCGCGCCCGAGGCCATGCTGATCTTCATGAACGGCCCCTTTGCCGGCCTGCGGATTTCAGGGGCCAGCCGGAACAGCGTGGCCGGGTGTTCGCCGCTGACCGGCCACTGGGGCGATTCTTCCGGCGGCGGCTATTTCGCCCCGGAGCTCCGGTACGCGGGGTTCGACGGCCTGATCATCACCGGGAAAGCTTCCGGGCCCTCCTATCTGTCCATCCAGGACCGTGAGGTTCAGATCCTGTCCGCGAGCGAGTACTGGGGGAAGGGCGCGGAAGAGGTCACGAAGGCCTTGAAGGCCAAACACGGGAAGGATTACCGCACCCTTGTCATCGGGCCCGCAGCGGAGAACCTGGTCAAATACACCATCATCCTGAACGACGGCCACCACGCGACCGGGCGGGCCGGTTTCGGCGCCATCATGGGGTCGAAAAATCTCAAGGCCATTGTCATCAAGGCCTCCAAAAAGGACATGGAGGTGGCGAACAAGGCCGGCTACGAAGCCTTCCGGAAGGATCTCAACACCCGGATCATCGAAGCGCTGCCGGCAACGCTTCTCCATACGGACGGAACAGCGGCAAACCTGACAGGCGGCGTTTATGCCGGCGATGTGCCGATCCGGAACTGGACGTCGAACTTCTGGGAAGAGGCGGCGGACGCCCTGGCGGGCAGCACGCTGAGTGAGATGTACCTGACCAAGCGGGGCGCCTGCGCCTTCTGCGGCATCGCCTGCAAGCGCGTGGTGGAGGTCAAGGAAGGCCCCTTTGCCGTTCCGGAAGGGCCTGGCCCGGAATACGAAACCATGGTCTCCTTCGGGACCCTCATCGGCTCCATCGACCTGGCCGCCACCTGCAAGGCGGGCCGTCTCTGCAATGACCTGGGCATGGACACCATCTCGGCGGGAGGGACCATCGCCTGGGCCATGGAGGCATTCGAGAAGGGGGATCTGACGCTTGCGGACACGGACGGCATCCCCCTGAGGTGGGGGGATATGGAGACGGTGATCGATGTGGTTCTGCCCAAGATCGCCAAGAGAGAAGGCAAACTGGGACAGTTGCTGGCCGACGGCAGCGTGGCCGCCGCAAAAAAGATCGGCAAGGGTCTGGAATATACCGTCCACTGCAAGGGTCTGGAGGCGCCCATGCATGATCCGAGAGGCGGCGGGCACGGAATGGCCCTGACCTACGCGATGAGCGCCCGTGGCGCCTGCCATGTGGCGGACCCCATGCTGTTCGTCGAAATGGGGGCGCGCTACTATCCGGAGATCGGATTCGACTATGTCCTGGAGCCCCGGACGGACGAGATGAAGCCGGAAGCGGCAGTCGTCTCCATCACCTTCGGCGCTTTGGAGAACAGCGCCTGCTGGTGCGCCTTTGCCGACGCTCTGACCATTGCGGACTGGCTGAACCTGTTCAACGACGTGGCCGGCTACGGGTGGGACACCGAGGAAATGCTGCGGGCGGGCCTCCGGGTCTTTTACCTGAAAAGGCTCATCAATTGCCGCTTCGGGCTCACCGCGGAGGATGACAACCTGACGCCGCGGATGCTGGAGCCGGCCAAAGATGGAGAGCCGGAAGGGATCGAGATCAATTTCGAGGGCATGAAATCGAGATTCTACGAGCTGGTGGGGTTCGATCCCGTCAAAGGCATACCGACAAAGGAAAAACTTGAGGAATACGGCATGGGGGAGGAGGCAAAGAGGGTGTGGTAACGCCGTCTCCAAATCGGTCTTCCCGAACACCAGCGCCATGAATGGTCTTTAAGCCATTCGCTGCCGGGAAAGGCGCAGTCAGGCGGCCCCGCCTTTCCCGGCATGCTAAGCGGAAAAGAATTGTTTCCTGAGTTTTATCTCATTTCCGGCGCACTCATTGTCGAGTCGCCCTGCCGTTGTCTGTTTATCAATTTTCCTGTCCTATCCGGCTTTGCATCGGCTCTGATCTGCAACCCGAAGTTATCCCTGCAACGAATTACTTGACAGTAAGGGATGATTTTGTTAGGAGCCATGTGACTGACTGGTCAATCAAATAAAGAATTTCGTTAGATACATAAAATCAAGGAAAGGAGAAGTATGATGAAACCATTGAAAGGCATCAAGGTTATTGACTTTACGTCGGCCATTTCCGGTCCGTATTGCGGCTGTCTGCTGGCCGATTACGGCGCCGAGGTTTACAAACTGGAGCGGCCGGGGCGTGGAGAGGACTCGCGGTTGTTTCCCCCGATGAAGGAGGGCGTGCCTCTGGGGTTCGTCAGCATCGGCAGGGGCAAGAAGGGATTGGCGATCGATCTCAACAAACCGGAGGGACAGGAACTCTTCCGCAAACTGGCGGCGAAGGTGGACGTCATCCTGGAGAATTACACTCCCGGCACCATGAAAAGATGGAATATCGATTATGAGACCATCAAGGCGATCAATCCCAGGATCGTGTACTGCTCGATTTCCGGTTTCGGCCAGTTCGGCCCGATGTCGCCCCTGCCCGGCTACGATGCGGTAACCCAGGCCATGAGCGGTATGATGATGTCAACGGGTTTTCCCGACGGACCCCCCACCCGCACCGGGAATGCGTCGACGGATTATCTGACCGGGACATTCGGGGCGCTCGGCATTGTCATGGGCATCCTGAACGTCATGAAAACGGGAAAGGGGATGCATCTGGACGTGGCCATGATGGATTGTGTGCTCAACACGCAGGACATCCCCTTCCTGAATTGGGCAAATAACCAGATTGTCACGCCGCGGAACGGAAACCGGCTTCCCTATGTGACGCCCTTCGATGTCTTCCCCACCAAAGACGGCTGGATCATGATTGCGACGGCCAACAACAACAACTTCGGCGGGCTCTGCAAGGTCATGGACCGAATGGACCTCATGGACAATCCGAAGTTCTCCGACAACCAAAAGCGCTGCATGAATGAACCTGAGTTAAAGGCGATCATCACCGAGTGGACAAAAAATTTGGGGACCATGGAGATGCTGGGCATGCTGATGAAAAACGGCGTTCCCTGCTCGCCCATTCAGCACACCGGCCAGATGCTGGACCACCCGCACGGAAAGGCGCGGGGCCTGGTTGCAGAAGTGACTCAGCCCAATGGTGTCAAGATCAAAGTGCCGGGCGTAGCGATTAAGATTGACGGACAGATTCTTCCCGTCGAGGGCAATGCGCCCGACCCCGGGCAGCACAATGCCGAGGCATTCAAGGAGATGCTGGGCATGAGTGATGCCGACTTGGCGGCGCTCCAGGAAAAGGGCATCATCTGATCCCTAAAGTAAACGACTGTCGCTGCCGGGAGGTCAAAGACCCCGGCAGCGACAGTTTGAAAATCCTCTTACACCTTTCGCACACCTTTGAACGAGTTTATCTACCTGTTTTTAACAATGAGCGGCGTTATTTTGCCGATCAAACAGCCACCTTTTTCCGGAAATTGGCGGTAGTCCCCGGAGAAACCGGTCGATCAGGGATCGGAGCAGTTCCCGGGTCGTTTGGGGGACGGCAGCCAATGCCTGTTCCAAAAAGATCAGAACAAGAGCCGGTGTTTCAGCAAAGGTCGCCTGCTGGAGTTCTTCGCAGCAGGCGTGAAACAAGGTTCCCAGGGTTCGGGGATCCTGGTTCGTCTGCGCGTCCTCGCCGTTTGCGGATCTTTCTGAAGATGGCCGCCCGATGGAGTTCTTCTCTCTGGTGGTGATAGAATATCTTTTCCGTGACCTTGATCATGCAGTGGGCTTGCATTCCATGGAGCAGATTCTATCCGCTTCGAGGGTGCGGTACAGGTTCTTTCCGGCAAAGACCAGTCTGAATCAAACCGGGAGCACGCAAGACCGGAGAAATCCCTTTCTCCTTGTCGATGTTGCTTCACTTCAACAGGCCGCCGATTTTCTGATTGAGAAAGAACCGATGAATCTGGTTTTCACGACAAACGATCTCTGGTACAATTCAACTTATGGTGTCACCTCGTGCGTGGATGGGCTTTTGTTGGGAAACAAAACCCATATATCGCACTTTCCAGCAGTCTCTTTGCACCCTGGAGCTTTGATATTCGGCATCATCGTTGTGTGGTTCTGAAGGAGTTTCGACCGAGAAGATTCCGGAAGTCGTTGAGAAGCAGAACAATATCGTCCATGAATCTTTCTTCATCGCCTTGCTTGACTTAAGTCAATGCGGGCAATGGCCACATGACAGAAAATGGAACCCGCAAAAAAAGAAAACGATCGGAGGTGCGCAGATGAAGATCCCCATTGAAAAAGACGTCGACTGGATTGGCAAGATCGATTGGGAACTGAGAAAGTTTCACGGCGAAGAGTACTCGGCTCATCGAGGTTCCTCCTATAACGCCTATCTCGTGCGTGACGAAAAGACCGCCCTTATCGACACGGTATGGGGGCCTTTTGCCAAGGCGTTCGTGGGCAACCTCCAATGCGAAATCGACCTGAACAAAATTGATTTCGTAATAGCCAATCACGCGGAAACGGACCATTCAGGCGCGTTGCCCGAGCTCATGCGGCACATTCCGGATAAGCCGATCTACTGCACGGCAAACGGCGTAAAATCCCTCAAGGGTCATTATCATCAGGACTGGAATTTCCATGTGGTCAAGACGGGCGACAAACTGCCGCTCGGGAAAAGGGAACTGGTCTTCATTGAAGCGCCGATGCTGCACTGGCCGGACAGCATGATGGTGTATCTCACCGGCGACGCGATCCTCTTTTCAAACGATGCCTTCGGTCAGCATATCGCCAGCGAACGGATCTTCAACGACCAGGTGGTTCAGTCCGAGCTGTACGAGGAGGCCATCAAATATTACGCAAACATCCTGACGCCTTTCTCGCCAATGGTCGCCAGAAAGATCAACGAGGTCATCGGATTGAACCTGCCGGTCCGGGCGATCTGCCCTAGCCACGGGGTGATCTGGCGGGACAATCCGCTTCAGATCGTGCAGCGATACCTGCAATGGGCCGACAACTACCAGGAAAACCAGATCACGATTCTTTATGACACCATGTGGGACGGCACAAGAAAACTGGCGGAGCGGATCGCTCAGGGGATCACGAAGAGCGACGGCGATGTAGCCGTCAAGCAGTTCAATATCGCCCGCAGCGACAAGAACGACGTAATCACGGAAGTCTTCAAGTCAAAAGCCATCCTACTCGGTTCGCCGACCATCAACAAGAGACTCCTTTCCTCGGTGGCGCTGATCCTGGAGATGATGGCCGGTCTCAAGTTCCGGAACAAGAAGGCCGCGGCATTCGGATGCTACGGCTGGAGCGGCGAGGCGGTGAAGCTGATGAACGAGGATCTGGCCGAGGCCGGATTCGAGTTGGTGGGAGAGGGTCTGAAGACCCTCTGGGAACCTGGAGACGAGGCGCTGGCTAGGGCCCAGGCATTTGGTGAATCCTTCGTCTCGCTAATCGAATAAGAAAGGAATGACCATGAAACCGACGGAAGAGCTGATGCACGAACATGAGGTAATCCTGCATGTGCTGAAAAGTACAGCGAAGGAAGCACAGAGGATTCGTGACGGCGAAGCGGCCAGAGTTGCGTTGATCGAGAGCATGATCGATTTCTATCGGAACTTCACCGACAAATGTCATCACGCCAAGGAAGAAAAGCACCTTTTCCCCGCACTCGAAAAAAAGGGCATGGCGCACAATTCCGGTCCCATTGCCGTGATGCTGGCGGAACACGGGGAAGGCAGACAAGTCCTTTCCCGCCTCGCAGAACGGCTGTCAGCCGCAAAGCAGAGGGAGCAGCCGACCTCTCTGGCGATCGGGGATGACCTCTCGGCCTATGCCCAACTGTTGGAAAATCACATCGCAAAGGAGAACAACGTCCTCTTTCCCCTGGCGGAAAAGCTGCTCGACGAGCCGGAGATGACCGCTTTGGGAGAGGCCTTTGCCAAGGTTGAGGATATCGAGACCGGCGAAGGGGTGCACGAGAAATACCATCAGCTTGCGCACAATATTGTGGACCAGGCCTGAAATCGCAAGCATCGCGAATTCATGAAGAAAGCCAGACAGTCTCCAAAAGCAGCCGAGCTGGCAGCTTCGGATCTTCAGACCCAGGATGTTGGTCGCCTCCGCCGCCTTCTACGGCGTTGTCTTGACGCGTCGGGTAAGTTCGAAAACCGTTGAACAGGTCAGGCGGCTGATGGAATCCAGTTCCCTGAGCCCGGGGACCTGTTGCGATTCAAGCATGCGGTGCCTGACCGCAAAGAAATTGAGGTCAAATCAAGAATCTCCTCCCGGTAATCCCCGCGCAGGGCTTTCGCACAATTCTGACAATTCCGGATATTCTTTGCTTGAACAATTCTTGAATTCGGTGAGAGGATGAGTAGGGGAGCCCCAAGGTGCAAGATGCCCCCGGTGATTGGTTATGCTTTTTCCTTGGCCGCGTTCTTTCCCGCCATCCACCCGGACGTGAATGCCCAGGCCATGGCGCAACCGCCCATGTAACAGGCGACGTCAATACCGCTCGCGGTTTCACCCGCCGCGTACAGTCCCGGAATTGCAGCATCATATGGGTCCAGAACCTGTAACTTTTCGTTGGTCCTGACACCTCCCGGCGTGAGACAGGTCCAGAACGTCATCCTCACTGCGTAAAAGGGCGGTTTGATGATTTCCCGGGCAAGGGTCTTCTTGCTTTGCAACTTACCTTGATGCCCACCTTGCACCATCCCACAAAGTCAAGGCAGTTGATGTTTTGGATCAAACCTTGAGTACTTCAGGTACTTCACAAAAAAGAAAGGGCGGCAAATGAATAGCACTTGCAACCCCTTGATTTTGCTGGTGGGCCGTGTGAGGATTGAACTCACGACCAACGGATTAAAAGCCAAAAACTGAAAACGGGCAATTTCCCATCAAAATTAATCGCTTACGTTTCAATAGGTTGCAGATGGCATTTTGGGTTATGTTTGGTTTTATTGGCTTATTTTCGGCTGTGGCGGTTACATTTTAGTTACAGCATTTTCCTGGGTGATTAATCGCAGGCAGGGTCGGAAATGGCCCTGCTTTTTTCATTGGGTGTTCACACATCAGGTTTTTTTACTGTCCTTCGTTTCTTTCTTCCCCCGTTTTCCCCCTTTTCGAGAGTCTTTACCAGCAGGCGTTAGCTGGAATCCCTCATTGGTTTTAGACGATTTGCTTCCTGAGAGACTTTTATCGATAGGTGTTTCGCTTTTAGAATCTGATTTTTTTTCTGGTTCCTGAGCACTGTTGGTTTCTGCTGAGATATCCGATAATTGCTCACCTGGCATGTGCTGTGGCGGTTCAGTCGGTTCGGTTTCTTTGCCGCTCACGATTTCATCGGCAGCTTTTTCTGTTTCTCCAGGACAAATTTCTGGTTCTGCAGGAGGAGCAGGTTGGCTTTTCGGCTCTTCTGTTGGATCTGAAGGAGTTGTTGGCTCAACGGGCTTAATTTCAGGTTCCACTCTAATGATCCGCAATTGTTTGGATATATAAAGGTCATTATGAAACCGCTTGTAATCAAAGAAGGCGCCAATGAGATACAGCGCAGCCTTTGTTTCTTCCTGGAACGGCTCAAATAATTCCTGCATCTCCCTTATCATTTCACGGGGTCTATATTTGTCATCGCGCAGTAATTCCTTGTATTTTGTGAAGAGTGAGGCTGTGATGTAATCCCTGTGATGACATTCAGCATGAGTTGTCAACCCCCGGACTTTTTCAAAAAGGGGTTCTCCTTCAAAATGCTTTAAAATGTCCGCTAATCCAGAATGGTCAAATTTTGATTTCAGTGTTTCCAGATGCTCGTAAAATTTAGACTTGCGGTAATCAGTCAATGTTTCTTTGTGGGCAAGTATCATACACAAGTCGTACAGGATTCCAATGTCTGATTTCGGGAATGGTTCGCGTCGTTCGTATACCAGGGCATGAAGAATGAAGCGATCTGACGGGACAGGTTTTAGACGCTTTGATTTAAACTCTCCTGCCTGTTTAAGGAAACTATCGAGCATCTTTTGCTCATCCGGCATACTGAACCCGCTCATATCAAAAAGGGCCTGAGCTCCTTTGTGTCTGCTGATTTCCTCCCAACCGCGTACAGATTGATGATAAAGGTTCTGAAAAACCGGTTTTTCCAAGATAACATCCCCGCCTATTTTCATCGGGAGAGTGCTTAACGCATTTTCAGTCAATGGGTAAATTCTCACCACGTCTTCGATTCGCAGGCAAATGGGGACTTGCATGATTCTGATTTGATTCAGTGTAAGGGCATTGTCTTGGATGGAGCCGCTGATATTGAAATCAACCTTATCATAATCATCTTCGTCGAGCTCGCACTCAAGGATTATCCCTTGATCCTGATCGTCGAAAAGGGGAATCGTCTTGATGAATTTATCAGGGTCAACAGCCGGATATTTATTCTCGTCATATCCGTCAAAAGGGGCACATGCCTCCCTGTCAAGGCGCAGTGTGCCATATTTATATAGTTCGTAAAAGTTCCTGATGGGTATTGGCATCAATACTTTGATTTTCATTCAGCACTCCTACCAATCTGTTGAATGTTTTGAGTTCGCTTCCCCGGAGACCAGCAGTTCGCCATCAATGTCAAAAGTCGTGACACAGTCCTCATCAATGAATTTGTCCAGATAGGGATGATATGCACGGCCATGGTATGTTAAGTTCAGATTGTTTCTGCTCCGCGTCAAAGCCACCATGAAAACGGTCTCTTTCAGTTCATCCGTTTTCCCGACAATCTTAAGCCGATCCGTGAGCCACGGCATGAACACATTTTCAAAGTCAAGGCCTTTTGCGCTGTGGTAGGTCATGACGATCACCTTGTTTCCATTGCCTGCGTTGTCAAGAGAGCCAAAACTGTTGCCCACGTATTCGAATGGAATGTCATGCCTTTCAAAATGTCGGTTGAGATCATCGTAATCCGGCATTTTCTTGCCTGGTTTCTGTATGTAGCTCCGCCTCCATTCGTTCACCTCTTCAAATTTACAGACATGATCAAAGAAATTCTGAATGTCCTCATGTGTGGGAAGTAAAACCGCTGTTGGGTAACCCGCTTCGGCATAAGCCTTTGATCGTTTCCAGACATATTCAGTCTCTGAATCAATATTGGATCCGCGACCAACATTTATATCCGTGTCTTTGCTTGCGTTGATGATCTTCCCTCGGAGGATATTGCCGATGTTGCCCAAGAATTTGGCAACGATCGTAACAATCGATTTGGTCAGGCGGTGAATGTCATTCAGTGGATATTCGGTGGCAGAAAGGGTTGATTTTATCTCTTCCGGTGACGCGCCATCGGCGTAAATCGATTGCATCTGGTCGCCTGCCGCAACGATCCGGTCTGCACGTTGATTCATGATCTTGAGAACGTAATTGGGAATATCTTGGATTTCGTCGACAAAGATTGCCTTATAGTGATGCCTGTTATCATTCTTAAACGCGAAATAGGTCATTATGGGAACATTGCTTGCCCCTATCGCCTTCAAGCCTGTGCCGATCAGATCGATCAGCGCATGGGTGTAGACTACGACGGCTACATCGTGGGCATTGTATTTCGATAGATAATGTTTGACACTGTACACTAAAAGGACGGACTTGCCGCTGCCTGCGTGTCCTTTAATCCATATGTTGCCCGATCTGCGCAAGTGATTATCCAAAAAATCATTCTGCTCATCCTTAAGTTCCCGTTGTGCAACCATCCAATTCCATGGCATCTCATTATCCCTTTCTGGTCAATGCGGTGGCGTCTTTATGGTGCAGCAGGTTATCCTCCGCATAAGGCCTGTTGTCATTTGTCGGCATCATCTCTTTCACTTTTCGTGCGGTATCTGCATCGTGGAGAAGATTGGCGCATTTGATCAGGCGTCGATAATCGTCTTCCTCAAGGTTTCCATGATCAAACCATCTTTTAAAAACATCAAAGGCCTTTTTAACCAGTTCGCGCCCCCTTTTTTCGTTCTTAAGCCGGAGCATCAGGAATTCGCCGTAGCAGTAAAGCGAATAGGGATGCCGCGGTTCCATCTTCAGGGCCTCCTCCATGAGTTCCTGATAACGCTTCGGGTCATCCCAGCCTATGGTTACAGCAAGGTTGAAGGCGTTATGGGCGGAACGATCATGCTTGTAGTCCTTCTCGTAATATGCGAGCGCCTTTTCCCGATTGCCCGAACGAGAATAGTGAAAAGCGATTGAACCGGCGCTGACGGACCCGGGATGCAATTCATTGCTGGTCTCCATCGTTTCGGCTGCTCTCAAATGCTTCTTGGCATCGGCATAGGCCTCGGCCAGGTGCATCAATGATCTTTTCCCTGGGGTGCCGCTGTTTCTCTCCGCTTCGATGTTCGTCTGCCTCTGGGCCTCATATATTCGTCTCTCATAGTAATCGAGAGGCCGGTTTGCGAGCGGGTTAAGCGGCTTCATCCGGTATGTTTTCCCTGCTACGGTTGCCTGCATCAGGAAGAGCTTGTCTGCAGTAATCTGGCATTTTATTTTGATGGGAGTACCCTGTGGAATGTCATCCCGGCTTTCGATGGTTGCGACATGCAGTATCTTGTCTTCTGAAGATACACAAATGGGGATCTCGATCTTTCTTTGGCCCTCGCGTTGTGTCACAAGATCGTCAATTTCAAAGATATCCGACGGAATTTCTGTTCCTGCTCGCACAATTGTATGAAGGGTGTTGCCCCCGGTGACCACCATGATCGGTTCGCTGGTTATGGGTTGGATGATATTCTTGCCAAAGCCTTTATAGATGAGCGAATGGATGGCTGCTCCTGTAGAGACGTGGGTTTGCAGTTCACGCGGCAACAGCATCTCGGATTGGTGAAAAAAGCGGCTCAATGCATCCTGAACATAGGGGTTTTTCGAGCTGCCGCCAATCAGCAGGACGTAATCTATTCCGTCCTTCCTGTCGAGGTTCGCTTTCTTCAGGGCGGATTCGATGGGATTAAAGATGGAAACAAATTCCTCCTGGTCCTCATACGTCGGAAGCGGTTTCTTCTCTGTTGCAAGAAAGACATCCATGATCTCCTTGAACTGCGCGTAATTCAGGGATGGTTTTGTAAAATGCAGATTGCGCTTTGGAAGGTTTATCTCAGTGGTTGTGCCGAGAGTGATCGCCGCCTCACTTGTGGCAAGCTCCGGAAGCTTTTCCCCAATCCGATGCTGAAGGGCAACAGCCTGGCAGATTTGTATTTTCAGCTCCTCGGCTGGCTTCATCAGCTTGGGGATGATGCCCCTGTTGATTTGGGGTGTTTTGAAATCGGATTCTTTGGCGTCATTCTCGCTTAACAGCTGCTTGAAGAGAACCCTGCGTGCGATCAGGCGGTCAACGTCATCTCCCCCGAGTTTTTCAAATCTCGATATGGAGAGGTTCTTGGAATAGAAACCATTCATGTCCTGGCCGACTTCGAGGATGGAAATGTCGCAGGTGCCTGCGCCAAAGTCAAACACAAGGACATGCAATGGATAGTCGGCCGGCACCACAAGCTTTTCCGCAGTTCTGTCCGTGTTTGTTTCGACCACGTAGCTCAGGAATGCCGCGTTCGGTTCGTCAATGAGGGACTGGCTGCCCACATTGATGCCGGAAGCTTCGAGTGCGCCAATGAGGTCTTTCCGCTGGTTGGCCTCAAAGGAGGCGGGGATGCTGACGGCATATTCTATGGCCTGCGGCAGCTTATTGTCCCTGACATATCGTTCAATCTCGCGCTTCAGGTATTGAAAGAATACTTTTGCGGCATCCGATGGGAGGCGTATTTCGGGCACGGCACTGTTGCAGTATTTTGGGCCAAGATCTTCACCCAGTTCCATCTTGAACGAATACCAGACGTCCACCCCCCGCTTCTTGAAATATTTGAGGTCGGCGGC
>CAYWTL010000004.1:45428-61495 GCA_964460245.1 uncultured Syntrophaceae bacterium
ATCTTTGTGCCAGGCAACCACTGTCGGTATCTTTTCCGATGATGTCTTGCCTATGCCATCGGAATTTGCCTGATCGATCCATATGGTTTTCACATCGACGGTCTTTAATGGGTCGAGCGCGGCAAGGCTCACAACGGATGTCGACGTGCCGAAATCGATGCCGATGAAAGTCTGTGCTTTGCTCGACGAGATTGCTTTCGGCGTTCTGACTGCCGGCAGGAGTCCCTTTATCGTCAGCTCTTTGGACATGTTGCCCTCCTGGTCACCATCAATGCCGCTTCACATATTCGAAGTATGTCGATAGCTGGGCTTTAGTGATGATGCTGTTCATCAATAGATAGTTGATTCCCCTCTCGATCGATTCATCAAACAAGTCAGCGTCCATGTTCAATAATCGCCCCTCGGGGCTGATTACGGCCAGCCTCGCGCCGTCCGCCGATCCGCCTGTGCAGAGGAACCATTTTCCAGTATTCAGATGCTTGCTCACATCAACCGGGTGGTCCGTGAGTGTGCCCGGTTCGGCATGTCCGGTTTCCGCACCACCTGCCGTGCGCTCATTGCCTGGCGCCTGCTCCCTTGTGACGTGCACATGCCTGGGTTCCGCCTTGCGGAAAGTGTATGTGCCGGCTGCCCATTCATTTCTGATTTGCCCTGCCCTTGAGATGACCCGCTCTTTGAGGTCAGATTGCGGAATATCGGTTGATGTATTTGCCGTTCCCATGGGCTCTATGCCGGTTTCTCTGAGCCTTGCAAAAACCGGCAGCATTGCCTTTTCGGGTTTTCTGAAAAATTCGCTGCCCCTTATCCGCACAAAGGTCCACCCGAGCCTTTCAAGGATTGCCTGGCGGGCCATGTCCGCAGCCAGACTGTCCGGAGGATGGTATCTGTCCCCGTCACACTCTACCGCCAGACGCTTGCCGTTTCCGGACACGACGAGGTCGATTCTATACCTGCCAACCCACCACTGTGGCGTCACTTTGAACCCTTCTTTCAGCAGCCGTTTAAGCACGCGCCGCTCAAACTCGGATTCGGTCTGTGCTGTCTCTGATCGCAGTAGGTTGGAAAGGTCCTGGGGATTGAGTGCATGCTCGATGAAGCGTCTCCTGATGTCTCCCGCCTTGAGGTCAATTGCAGGATTAAGGGAATGGATGACCCACATCTGGTCTTTTGCTCGACTGGCTGCCACATTATAGCGCTTCTTCCACATGTCATTCGGTCCGGCATCCCTTTTTGCCAAAGGCCCGTTGCCGCCAGGAGCATCAACCATTGAAAGAAACATGACGTGCCGCTCATCGCCCTGAAATTGCGGCGCATTTCCGCATATAAGCCGGCGCGCTTCGATTTCCGACGGAGGCAGGTTTTCTCTGAGAATTCTCTCAATGCGAAGCGCCTGACCCTCGCCAACAAGCGTGATGAGGCCGAATTCTTTGCCGTCATATTCCGGCTGCTCCATCGCCGCCAGCATCAGGGATGCCGTAGTTGAAGCCTCAAGCTCGTTTATTTTATTGTCGGACGTTGCACCATCAACGCGGTATACCACGGTGTGAGGCAGCAGGGTGGAGGCGGATGCGTCTCGCAGGGGTTTTATCCTCCCATCATAAGAAAGGTCGTTGCTGAACTGAATGATGTCGGGGACACAGCGGAAATGTTCATTGAGCTGCACCGCTGCACCAAAGCTGGCCCGGGCAATCTCATACACGGAGCTTGTCGGCAGGAAGAGCATTTTATTGTCAAAGTTTGACAAGTGCAGGTCGATGAGTCCGATGGCAATTTCGTTGCTTATGCCAACGGCATCCGGACTGACCTGCTCGTGGTCCCCGACCACCACAACCTTGTCTGCCATATAGAATGCCGTCAGACCAAGAGGGTCGCTTTGGCTTGCCTCATCGATGATAACCACATCAAAGTGCGCCTTCGCCGGGTCAAAATTTTCTACCACTCTCGACAGTGGCATAATCCATACGGGAACCGCATCCTGGGATTTGGCCATGAGCTTCTTTGCCTCTCGGGACAGGATGGGGACTTTTTTCCCCTTTCCGGCGCCGATCTGCCTCACCACGAACATCCAGGCTTTAAGCGCCTGCCTGAGCTCGAGCTGCCCGTTCAACCGGTCAAGCTGCCGTCCCCAGGCAAGCCGGAATATCAGCGATGTGGTGACCCGGCCAAGCTCGCTCCTATGTCCCTCGATCCTCTTCTGCAGGTCCGGTATGGATTTTGAGGCCCGGCGGTCAAGCTCTTCTTCGAGTTGGCGCCATAGCCATGCGTCCCGGGCGTTGCCTGGCGCATACCGCCGGTCATGCGGTGACACGCGATCGCGGATCAATTGCTCCCATCCGGGAGCGCTCTTCTTCAAACGATCCAGTAAAGAGCACCTTTCATTGTATTGCCCGAGCTTTGACAGGAGCTCGGATATGCGGCCAATTGAATCCCGGTAAGCTTCGAAATCTTCCCGCAGGACGGCCTTTTTCAAGGCAGACAGCACAGAAGAGGGCTTCCCGCCGCCCTGTTCAGAAATGGCTTCGGCCAGCTGTTTGAGCAGCCGTCTGATTGACTCCAGCCGGAGCCTGCTGACTCTCGCCCCGATGATTGCATGGAGTTCCCTGATTGATTTTATCAAGCGTATGATTTCACCGTTTGCCGACAGGACAGGCTGCTGTTGCCTGATGAATTCTTGTACCTTGAATCCCGCGGTCGATAATTCTTCTTCCAGCGGTGTCCATTGCTTGTGGTGCCAATTGAGCCAGTCTGAGATGAAATCCGCATATTGAGCGCAAATTGATTCAGGTGCCGGGGCCCCCCGATCTATGGCTGGGCCTCCACGAGCGGTGATCATGCGGGTCCATCGGTCGGTTAAGGCCCTGCGCAGACTTGCAAGCTTCACATGGGCGGTCACCGCCTGAAAATGTTCTGCACTGTGAGGCGGGTGGCCGTTTACGCAGCATCTGTCTATCAGGCTTCTCCATTCTTTGTGCCAGTAAAGATTCAGGCGGGAAAGCCTTTTTCCGCCTGCGACATGTGCACTGATTTTGTCGAGAATTGTCAGTGTTTCGCTTGGCTCGCCCTCAAAGACAAGCTCAGGGGCATACTTGATGAGCCATTCGGATGACTCGGCTGCCGCTTTTTTTGTCTGCTCAATCTGTTCAAGGAGAGTGTTCCAGGTTTGCACCGCTTCCAGGCTGCGCATTCCATCCTGCGCAATCATCAGCACCCAGTCAGCGACATCCTGCCTGCATAATGGCTCGATGCACGAATTCACGCGCCGTGCCAGATCCTGCAGCGAATCGGTTCCAAACGGTTTGTAATAATGGCCTTGTCCAGACTCGACGTTGAGTTCACGTTTGCATGCATTGCACCGGAGAACAAACCCCAGCCATCCCTCCCGCAATCTGTTGCTGACGCCGCAGGAGCACATTACCGCTGTTCCGGTATTGTCAATCCAGAGGGCGTCGCCGAGGCTTGAATCCTGCGAAGATAGGTCCTTCTTTTCCAGAACCAGCTTTTCAAAATCCTCGGGTGACAGAAATTTTGAAGAATCCGGCAGATTTTGGTCCTGCAAATCTCTTTCGTCATCCCTGCTTATGACGTCGTTCAGTTCATAAAGGCGCTTGACCTCGTCACCCGTCAGGGGAGATGGCTCTCCGGGCGGCAGGGGGCCGGGTATCCAATTGTCTGTGCCCCTTCGGCCGGCAACGATGCGCGCGGCCTGTGATGGAGAATATGCACAGCCGGCGACAACCACATCGCGGTATTCATCCGCGCTTGCGAGTTTAAGTTCATGCCTTGCTTTCTTCAGGTCATCCACGATTCCGCTTCGGCGCTGCTTGAGGATCTTGGTCTCATCCTCGATTTTATCCAAATCAAGGGATGTAAATTTTTCATCAATTGCCGTGATGGCGCTCTCGAGTTGTTTCCTGCTGTCTGTGTCGCGTTCGAGAACGCTTACGCAGAGTGGGCGAAGGTCTGCTGCGACATGCTCCCGCAGCACGCGAAGCGCTTTCGTGGCATGGCTTGTTACAAGAATCCTATTGCCTTTTGCCAGAAGGTGTCCGATAAGATTTGCTATCGTATGGGTCTTCCCCGTTCCAGGTGGTCCCTGGACCAGCACGCAGCCATGCTTATCGAGCCGGCGAGCAATTTCTAATTGCTCCTGGTTGGCATCTTTGCTGAGCAGAATGCCGGTATCTTCATTGCCCCCCCCTGAAAGGTCTTCAAGAGCCTCGTCTGTCTCTGTGCCGTCGGAACCGGGCGGCTTCCCCTCGACTCCCGCGATATTCATGAGCGAAACGGGAAAATCCTGTTTCTTATGGAGGTCAGCAAGGATTGCATCAATTGCCGATGCAAAACCGAGGGCTCTGTTCCGCATGAAAATATAAGGGGCACGCCCCATTCGGATGTGGTCCGGGATTCCCTCGGGCTCGCCTTTTTCAACGAACTCGCCATGAAATGAAAGGCTCTGGACGAGGCGCTTGAGAAAGCCGGTCGTCGTAGTTCCCCCCAACGGATGAACCGGCAGTTCCTCCAGGCTCTTCCGGTACTGCGCTGCCAGGGTTCCATCCGTATCGGGTATTTCAAGGAACAGTGACAAATAGAGCTCTACGGGATTGTCTGTTTCCCTCAGGGTGAAGAGCGGGGTCTCGGGGTCGAACTCCAGTTGAAGCTTCTGCAGAAGTATTGGATGGTGAATGCTGCCGTTGGGCCCATCGAATGAGATAATTCCGTCCCCGAGCACGATTTCAACCTTTTCTGCTTCGCGCTCGATCATCCCGTAGAGCGCAAAAAGCTTTTCGAAAAGTTTTGCGGCTGCAAGCGTGGGGCGTTCGTTTCGAGCCCACTCTTCCCACTTGATTTTCCAGTTCTTAAAGGCTTTAACCGCATCCTGATCATCGTCAAACCTTATGATGATCGCATCACCGTTCCCGGCAGAGGCATTGCTCGATTGCATTACTTCGACAGTTCCGTCCGCGCGCTCCCATCCCTTCTTCAGCCATCTGTCCAGTATTTTCGGAGGCGTAGGCGGCTTTGTAAAAGTTGGTCTCTGTACCTTCAATATGAAATTATCACCGGTAAGCTGCCCCTCTGCCTCAAAAAAAGATCCGATTTTAACCTGGGGATGCTCGGGAAGTTCCTCGATTTTCAGATGCCACTCATATTCCTTAATGGACCGCCTGAGAGGATTTCGCTTGTTGTTGTAATCTTTAAGATACTGAAATATACTTAACAATTTGGAATTCATCATTGTGCAGTCCAAACGGATTGGTGGAAATTCTATTCGTATGAAAAGCCTGTGATGCTATGCAGTCCGTCCTGAAGAACGGAATTTGCAACAGTTCTTGTCGTGCTGTTTAACGGAAGAACTTCATAGAATGAAATTTCACCCCTCGCCGCTTCCTTCATTTGCCTGTCCGGCCATTCCCCGCAGTAACGGCACTTGATGGCCTCGCTCTGGATCCCTTCGGCGCAGTAGGGGCATTTCTTCATCGTTCAGATGTCCTTTGTCAAACCTAACGCGGTCTGACGCGGTAGATGTTCCCGTCCTGGTCGCGCAGCGTGCCGTAGCCGTCGCTGTCAATGGTGCCGCGCAGCCGGTCGCCCTGATAGTTCCGCATCCGGACAGACCAGTCGCTTTCTATTTCCCCCCGGTATCTGTTTGACGGGTCGTAGTTGTGCCTCTGCCGCATTTCAATGTCGGTGCTGCCGCCGATTGAAGTTCCGTAAGGGTTGGTCTTGATTTCGTAGCGGTTGTCCCACGCGAAGACGGAAGTGGAGATTAGTGCCAGAGCCAGGCTCAAAAGGATTCTCTTCATTTCATCTCCTTTCATAAACGGGGTGTTTGTTGAATGGCGGCACTGGCTATGTATAGGCAAAGTGTATGCCAGATGACACTTTGGCCCGCCATGAGACGTGTAAATCCGAAAAGCATTTTATATTCAAAAGATTAGCTGATTTCAGACCCAGCGTTCATCAGAGGATGCTGCGAGCATAGCATCGGCAAAACACGGGGATATTCGCCGTGTGCCCGTGATTATCACCTGTGGGCGAACCCGGATGGTGCGCTTTTTCATTTCTTAATTTTATTATATTGATCATTATACGTTTTCACACGAATGGCTTCTTCATAATCCAGTTCTGCTCTTTTATGTTGCCCGATCTTGCGATAACAATCCCCCCGCTGCTTGTAACTAATTGCAACATGCGGTTGCAGCCGGATTGCCTCATCGTAATCCTCAATAGCCTTCTCGTACTGTCCAAGCTCTTCATAACAGTGCCCCTTGAATAAGTATGCGAGCGCGAATGTTATGTCCCGTCGGATAACCTCGCCATAGTCCTGAATGGCCCTCTCGTACTGCCTGAGTTCGTGATAAAGATTCCCTCTTGTTAAAAGATAATACAGGCCGGTATCCGGTTTCAGCCGAATGGCTTCATCATAATCATGAATAGCCTGCTCATATTGTTGCAGGTAACGATAACATTGACCTCGGTTATAGTATGCGTTCGCATTATCCGGATTCAGGCGAATCGTTTCGTCATAGTCCTGAATGGCCCGTTCATTAATCGTATACCCCATACAATACATTGGTAATCTGCAGCAACACTCTCACTGGGGGAGGAAACATTGTGGCTGTTGGTGACATCTTGCCCATCGTTATCGGCAAAGGGGACAAACCAAGGATATGGTTGCAGGCCCTCGCCGACCCGAAAACCAAGGAATTTATATCGGTCGTTGAGGATTCCGAATCCAAACATCCGTCTGTAAAGGTTCTCGAACAAGACGGTGCAATAAAGGTAATCCTATCGAGTGCCGTCGTACTGTCTGTAAAGACCACAGGTGAGGATGGTTACGAGATTGAGGCACTAGACATGCGACCGTTGGGTCTAAACCTGCACGGGACAACGACAGAACTCATGGTTGGGAGCAATACGTTCTCCGGAAACTTCATGTCTGGAGTTGGCACGTTCATTAGCCTTGGCGAATAGGGAGCTAACAACGGCATGAAGCGGATTGTGTTCCTGTCGGGCCACGCCCACTCATACTTACTTAGCATTAAAGATCTGTCCATACCCCGACCTGCATCGATCCTGATTCAGAATCGGCAGCTTCGTCTTCAATAAACGAAAAGAAAAAAGGGATAGCCAGAAATGGCTGCCCCCCCTCATTCCAATCATCGTAATATTTGACCTACGACTCGTCCGGCTCCTCGCCCTTCTCCCCATCGGATCGTTCCGTCACCGGCAATATCGAAGCGCGATGGAACGTACCGAAAACAGGGTTGACATTCCGGGCGAATAGGGGCACAGTTACATCGCAATGTAAGTCCCAGCTACTAAAATTACCACAAAATTAATAATGTGGTGACGTGATGGCGATTCCCGAATCGAAGCCCCGTTTCTCTAGCAGAAAACGGGGCTTTTTGTCATTGTGCTTATCTCAATGGCAACCGGATTTGAATACTACTGCTTAATCGTTGGTGAATCGAAATGAATTCACTTGAAGTACATCCAGAGAAACTGGCTTACTGGTATTTCCGTCTCAACGGATGCTTCACAATAACGAACTTTGTTCTTCATCCTGACATAGGCAGAGGCCAGAAAACAGATGTCGATATATTTGCGGTACGACTTCCATACAGAGAGGAACTCTTGATCAACTCTATGCAGGATGATCCCATATTCCTGCCTAATAATAATCGGCTTAAAGTTATTCTTGCGGAAGTAAAGACCAATACCTGCAACCTAAATGGGCCTTGGACCGATCCCGAACAAGAGAATATGCAACGCGCTCTGAAGGCCTCTGGGGCATTTCCTAGTAAAATAATCCCTCAAGCAGCACAAGCCATGTATAGCCACGGTTTTTATGAAGACGATTCATTCACAATGACGCTTTTCTGCATAGGTGATTCAAGGAATCTTGAGATAGAGCGCCGCTTCCCAGTCGTGCCACAGGTGACGTGGTTACATATTCTGAATTTTATCTATGAACGCTTTACGAATTATAAAGAACAAAAATGCCAGCACCCACAGTGGGACGAAACGGGTCGCCGTCTGTTCAAATTTGCAATGCGATCAGAGAATAAATCTATTTTTTCAAAGACAATCTCAATCACGACGGAACGTAAATCTAAACAAATCATCATAAAGGGAAATGCATGAAAACACCTGAAAATTATGTTGGAAGCAAAATCAAGGCTGACTTGAATACATTGCCAGTCACCGTCATCAATAAAGATACCGATAAAAAAATTGTCTATTGCCAAAGATATGAGCCCAAGAAATTGGGCAGCGAAGAACATAGACGGTTTTTTGAGGCCGGTGCTGCAGCATACGAAATTTATGTAATTTGCTCCAACAATAAGATTGACATCATCAACCACAGGATTGAGCAACTGCAATGCTCCCATCATTCTCACGCACCTCATAGCGCTCCGGCGTGGATCTTTCCAGAAGGTGCGATGTTCGACATCGAATGGGATGAAATAATCCTACCTGTACGCAAACGCATGCTGAAACTATTGGATGCTTTTGTCTGTGCACCTATCAAGCCAAAGAGAGCAGCCACGAAGCGGACTCCAAAAGCTACAAATGAATGAATCCAAACATTTTATGAGGTGAACAGATGACCATCCAAGATGTCATTGTCCTTGATCATTCGTTTGAATTATTCATCCCTACCCAATGTATCTGTGGACAGGATATCGAAACGAACCTGAGGAATGAGTACCTTGACCATACCAAGAGAAAGCTTCATGGTTGGTTCGGTGGTGCTACGGTCAAACCGGTAAACGGCATCTGGAAACTACCGGACGACAGCATTGCCGATGAAAAGGTGGATATAGTCGAATCACTCGCCTCGGAAGAGGCTTATGCTGATCATTTTGACGATATCAAGCAGCTGGCGGTCCAAGTCGCCGACAGACTATCACAGGACAGGGTTCTGCTGAAGGTTGATGGCAGGGGTTTTCTTTTTCCCCGTTCGGATACAAGGGCAAAATGCCATCACAATGAAAGAACTCAACCTTCCGATCCCCATCCTGTTCCTGATGCAAAAGATAATCTTGTCTCTATATATTACTCCTTGGCGCGATTATCGACCCTTCGTGACGCCCGCAATCTGTTCTGCAATGTCCTTAATTATAAACTGGTCCGCTCCGAGGTGCCTTCTTATAATAAGTGGCCATCTTCTTTACGATCCTTGCTAATAGAATCTCCCGAGATAATTGCAGAGACGAATGGCTTCAAAATCGTATATCTACACCTTATAGCCGATGGCTTGCGTCGTGGTGCCGAAAGGCAAATCGTCCAGCGTTTTTATCAAGATGATCCCTCGTTCTGCGGCCTTTTTGTTGTGTCTGATGCTGACTTAAAGGCTTGGGAATTTATCAGTGCAAAAAATCAGAGTGACGGTTCACGAAAACTTCTTCTTCGCAGGATGCGGGTAGGAACTGAATCAGTCCGCACCGCCACTGAACGCATTGCATTGGTCCAGATAGCTGAAACGGAAGAAAAGACAATCACTGCTGCTGAGTTGCAAACAAGGCATGACGCAGCATTTGATGTGGGTACAGTAACAAAACAATTCTATCGTGAACTTTCCGACTGGTACTTCTGGGCACTAAGGCATGTCCGTTTTCCCAAAGATGCACCCAAGGAGGATGATGGGCACGACCATATCAGTGTGATCCGAATGATTACACGTTTGATCTTCTGCTGGTTTGTGAAAGAAAAAGGTCTTATTCCGGAGTTGTTATTCGATCAGCGTCGACTGGATAAATTGCTCGACGGGTTTGCGCCAAATAAGGAAGCAAGAAAAAATTCTGTCTTCTACAAGGCAATCCTGCAAAATTTGTTCTTCGCCACGCTGAATACCGAGATGGACAAGCGAGGATGGGCAAAGGATGAGCAGAACTTCATGGCACACAGTCTTTACCGCCATCGAGATTTGTTTGACAATCCCAGCGGAGCGTTGGCGTTGTTCAAGAACATCCCATTCCTCAACGGCGGCTTGTTCGAGTGCCTTGATAAGGATCTGGGCGAAAAACACAATCCGCGTTATGTGCGAATTGACGGATTTTCCCGACGTCCGGATAGCCAGCCGGTTGTGCCGGATTTCCTGTTCTTTGGGCCTGAGCGCGAAGAAGACCTCAGCGAGGACTATGGCGACAAGAAGTTTAGAAAGGTTCGCGTCCGCGGGCTTATCCACACATTTAATCGATACCACTTCACGATTGAAGAAAATACCCCTCTTGAGCAAGAAGTAGCGCTTGATCCGGAGCTGTCTGGAAAAGTGTTCGAGAACCTGCTCGCTGCCTACAACCCCGAAACCGGTGCCACGGCGCGTAAACAGACAGGCTCATTCTTCACACCGCGCGAAATCGTGGATTACATGGTGGACGAAGCATTGATCGCTTACTTGAAGGGGATTTTAACCACAGAGGATCCAGAAGTCACGGAGAAGAAACTCCGAAGGCTGCTGTCATGGGAAGACAGCGGCCACGATTTTAGCGCACAAGAAACCGAGGCGCTGATTGCCGCGATTGACAGGTTGAAGACGCTGGATCCGGCAGTGGGCTCAGGGGCGTTCCCGATGGGTCTGCTCCACAAGCTGGTATTTGTTCTCGGAAAGCTTGATCCACGCAACGAGCAGTGGGAGAAACGGCAAATCCAACGTGTAAGCGACGCGATTGCTACGGCAGAGAGGATTCAAGATGCAGCCATCCGTGAACGAACGGTCAAGGAAATGGAACAACAGATTGTTGGCATCGAAGAGGCCTTCGAGCGTAATGAACTGGATTACGGTCGCAAACTCTACCTGATCGAAAACTGTCTCTATGGCGTGGACATCCAGCCCATCGCAATCCAGATTTGCAAGATGCGTTTTTTCATCTCGCTTATCGCTCATCAACGAATAGATCGGAAAGCACCAAATCTCGGCGTGCGGCCACTGCCAAACTTGGAGACCAAGTTCGTCGCTGCCAACACGCTAATTGGGATAGAGAAACCAAAACAGGCACCGTTTCGCAATCCACAGATTGAAGGCAAAGAAGCGGAACTCCGACGCGTCCGAGAACGGCATTTCACAGCACGGACCCTATCGGCCAAGGCCAAGTGTCGGGAGCAGGACAAGAAACTGCGGATCGAAATCGCTGAACTGCTCCGGAAGGACGGTTGGGGCGATACCACAGCAAGACAACTCGCCGCTTGGGACCCTTATGATCAGAATGCTTCCGCGCCGTTCTTCGATGCTGAGTGGATGTTCGGGATTACTGATGGATTTGATGTGTTGATTGGGAATCCACCGTATATCAGTCATGATAAACTACAGAACAAGAAACTCACAAAAGATCTTTATGATTCATATGAACCTTTTGCAGACATCTACTGTTATTTCATTGAAATTGGTGTCAAGCTTCTTAATCACCATGGGATTCTTGACCTTATTACCTCGAACTCATATTTACGTGCGGAATACGGCTCGCCGCTAAGACAGTGGCTTCGCAAGAAAATTTACCTAAGCCAAATTATCAATATCGAGGGCACTCAAGTTTTCGATAGCGCGATTGTGAATGTTGCGATCCTTATTGCCACCGTAGATCGGTCAGTTTCAGAATCCTTATGCCTTGTTGTTAATGCTGCATTTGAAGGCAGCGAAAGTTTCGCACAGTTCGTGCGTACTAATGGGTTTTTATGTCCTCAGGCGGCATTTGACTCAAAGTCATGGAATCTTGCCAGCACCAAACATCTAGCACTACAGAGAAAGATTGAATCGCATGGAACAAGTTTGGAGAAGCTCGGTGCAAAAATCAGGCTCGGGTTGGCAACAGGCTATAATGATGCATTTATCATTAATAACCGTAAACGCCGAGAATTAATCAATGCAAATCCTCGAACAAAACAAATCATAAAACCGATTCTGCGTGGCAGAGATATTTCCCGATATAAGTATACTACTGCTGACCAATATATTTTGCTGACGAAGAACGGCATAGATGTTCAAACAGAATATCCTGAAATTTACAAACATCTAGATTCATTTGGGGATGTGTTCAGAAAACGAGGCGCAAGGGGTATCCATTGGACTAACTTGCGCGCATGTGCCTTCTTCGAGGATTTTAAACTGGAGAAGATTATCTGGATTGAGCTTTCCGACGTCGGTCGTTTCGCGTTGTGTTCTGAGGAGGTTTATCTCCTGAACTCGGCATATTTCATGATTGTTCCGCCCAAGTTTGATGCCAAGTACATACTGGGTGTGTTGAACTCGCGTATCATTCGCTTTTATTTGAGTCAGATTGCCGAGACGAGTGGCATGGGCACAAGTCGGTGGATCAACAACTATGTGAAGGAATTCCCAATTCCGTCTGCGCCGCAGATGGTGGTGGATACAATCATAGTTCTTGTTACACGTATCATCTCTACTAAGGCGTCTGATTCAAAGGCGGATACATCAGCATTGGAGCGAGAGATAGACAAGTTGCTATATAAGCTTTACGGTCTAACGAATGAAGAGATCCATATTGTTGAGGAAGCTAGGTGAGAAACAATGCCCACCCACGACATCATCGACAACCGTTCTGAACGCCTTGTTGAACACATAAACCAGATCCTTCCCACTGCCGAGCAGGCGAAGATTGCAGTCGGGTACTTCTTCCTTTCCGGTTTTGAATCGGTTGCCGCCAATCTCGATGGTATAAAAAAGATGCGGTTGCTGATCGGTAATACGACGAGCCGTGAGACGATCGAGCAGATAAGCGAAGGATACAAGCGTCTTGATCTGGCCCAAGCGGCTGAAGAGAGGGAGCGGTTTCTCACCAAATCGGATCAGAAATCACGCAAGATCTTCACGTCACAGAATATCCAGCGCAGTATTGAGCTGATGGACCAGACGGACAATGGTGAGCTTCTTGTCCGCAAGTTCATACGGATGATAGAGGAAAGGCGTCTTGAGGTGCGCCTTTACACCAAGGGACGTTTACACGCCAAGGCCTATATCTTTGACTATCCCTCTGAAGGTCATTACGAGCCCGGGATCGCAATCATTGGTTCGTCTAACCTGACACTGGCCGGCTTGACGCACAATACTGAACTGAATGTCGTGGTGCACGGCACGGAGAACCACCATCGGCTTTCCCAATGGTTCGAGGAGCTGTGGGGGGATACCGTCGAGTTTGACGAGACGCTAATGCAGGAGCTGAAATCTTCTTGGGCAGCAGCGCTCGCCAAACCGTATGATATCTACATGAAGACACTTCATGCCCTCGTGGCCGACCGGTTGGAGGGGGGAGACAGGTCTGAAATTCTTCTTGATGATGAGATCACCCGCAGTCTGGCCGATTTCCAGAAAGCGGCAGTGCGTCAAGCGATCCAAATGATCCGTGATTTTGGTGGTGTTTTTATCTCCGATGTCGTGGGTCTGGGGAAGAGCTACATAGGGGCCGGGATCTTGAAACAATTTAGCCGGGTGGAGGGTGCCCGACCGCTGATAATTTGCCCCAAGCCACTTGAAGAGATGTGGGTCGATTACAATGAGACTTTTGACCTGAACGCTGTTGTTCTTCCGATGAGCATGTTGCAGGCTGACACATCCATTCTAGATAATAAAAAGTACAAAGACCGGGATTTCATTCTGATCGACGAAAGCCACAACTTTCGTCACCATACAACCCAGAAATATGAGGTGATGCAGGATTTTCTTATGCGTGGTTCCCGCAGGGTGTGCCTACTCACGGCAACTCCCCGCAATAAAAGCGCCAATGATTTGTATCACCAGATAAAACTGTTCCACCATGATGACATCACCGATATCCCGATTGATCCTCCCAACTTGAAGGAGTATTTCAAGGACATTGAAAAAGGTGAGCGTAGGCTTCAGGACCTGCTTGTACATATTCTGATCAGACGCACCCGCAAGCATATCCTCAGATGGTATGGTTTTGCACTTGATACAGGGGTGGCGTTGCGTGAATTGTCCGATAGTCAGGTTAGAAAATACATTGACGGCAGGGCTAAAGCTTATGTCATGGTTGCAGGTCGACACCAGTTCTTTCCAAAACGGGAACTGGAAACACTCCGTTACAGTATCGAGGATACATACGATGGACTATATGCTACCCTTCGGAAATATCTGGGTCGATCTGCTGGTGAGCGTTACACACCCAAGGCAGGACAGGAGTTGACATATGCCCGTTATGGCCTGTGGCATTATGTTCTGCCGCACAAACGCGAGAAGGATCCATATAGGGAGCTTCATCGTGCCGGGATAAACCTGCGAGGGCTCATCCGGGTCATGCTTTTCAAACGGTTTGAGTCGAGCGTTCATGCTTTCCGCGAGTCATTGAAGCGACTGGAGCGGATACACGGAGTCTTCCTTGATATGCTCGACAAGGGGATAATGCCTGCCGGGGAAGAGGCGCAGAAACTGCTTTATGAATCTGATAGCTATGACGATTCGGAACTTGAGGACCGTTTGCGGGCCTTGCCGGGCCAGTATGCGGTGGAAGATTTTGATATTGCCAGATTGAGAAAACACATTGAAGCGGATCAGGAACTCATCGGCAAGATGATCCAGCTCGTGGAACCAATCACCCCGGAGAAGGATGCCAAACTTCAGGTTCTAATGCGTGGGCTTGCGGGTAAAATTCCTCAAAAGACCGGCAAGGTGCTAATCTTTACCCAATTTGCTGACACTGCCCAGTATCTGTTCGACAATCTTAATCCCGGCAATGTGCGCGACGATATTGAATCAATCTATGGGACCGGCAAAAGTAAAGCAAGGATTGCTGCTCGTTTTGCGCCACAGGCAAACAAGCACGTTCGACTGCATGAAGGCGATTCCGAAATCCGCATTCTGGTATCAACGGATGTCATGTCTGAAGGTCTTAATCTTCAGGATGGTGACGTTATTTTGAATTATGATTTACATTGGAATCCGGTACGCCTGATACAGCGCTTTGGCCGCATTGACCGAATTGGCTCCGAAAATGAAGCCATCTGGGGCTATAACTTCCTGCCGGAAACCAAGCTCGACAAAAACCTTGGTTTAACTGCAATCCTGCGTGCCCGCATCAGCGAAATCCATGAGACGATCGGTGAAGATTCTGCCATTCTGGACAAGAGCGAAGAGCTTAACGAAGATGCAATGTTTGCCATTTATGAGAAAAAGAATGATGGCCAACTTGAGCTGTTTGAGGATGATGCTGAGGGCTATATCGATCTGAACGAGGCAGAAGAGATCCTGCGCAGCCTGCAGATGGAGGATCAGGAAGAGTTCGAGCGTATTGCAAATCTACGTGATGGCATTCGATCCTCTCAGGTGCGAATATCAGGTCATGGGACGTATGTCTTCTGTCAGGCCGGACGCTACCAACAGGTCATGCTTTTCGACGATGAGGGAAAAGTCGTTTCACGGGACATCCCGACAGTCATCAACCGAATCAAGTGCTCCAAGGAAGAACCGATAGCGGTTTTGCCGAAGTTGCATAATCAGCAGGTAATGATGGCTCAGAAGATGTTTGCCGAAGAGGTAAAACACCGTCAAGCCAGCCAGCAGTATGGCCTTCAATTGACCGTGCAGCAGCGTTACGTTCTGAGGGAATTGAGGGCACTTTATGTGCAGGTTGATGATGATGTTGATCTTAGAGGGCAGATCACGATCATTGAAAAAGCATTCAAGCTGCCGATGACTACGGCCGTAAAAAAACAGGTCAATGTTCTGCGACGGAATGGAGTGATTGGCCGAAATCTGCTCAGGATACTGACGGATATTTACCATGAATACGGTATGAAAGATTTCGAGCTGTTGCAACGCACATCATATGAGGTTGAGACAGATAATATCCCTCGCATCATCTGCAGCGAAGCCTTGGTGTGATCCGAGGAGGCTTACAATTGGAATGACCGACTTCGAGAAAGATTTCGTGAATGAGGAACCAAAAACGTATTACGCCGTCCTTGGTTTCAATGAACAGGGTCGGGACTGGATTGGTATTGACCCAATCGTTACCGATCGGCCAGTTTATGCTCCTATGTGAATCGGCATGCAATAATGACCCACCTTTTGGCATAATCGGCATCCAAAA
>CAYWTL010000005.1:0-61435 GCA_964460245.1 uncultured Syntrophaceae bacterium
TGGGCGCTGACGGCGTTGACGATCTCGGGGATCGTGATTCCCAGCTTGGCGAGCTGGTCGGGCCGAACCCAGAGGCGCATGGCGTACTGCCCCGCACCGAACACGGTGACGCTGGCGATGCCCGGCACGCGCGTCATCTGGTCGTTGATGTTGATGTAGGCGTAGTTGGCGAGGAAGACGTTGTCGTAGGTCCCGTTCGGGGAGAAGAGGGCGAAGAGCAGCAACGGCGCGGCGAGGGATTTCTGGACGGTGACGCCGTAGTTCCGTACGTCGGAGGGGAGCTGCGATTCGGCCTGGCCCACCCGCATCTGCGCCAGGAGCTGGTCCGTGTTGGCCTCCGTGGCGACATCGAAGTTCACCGTCAGCGACACGAGCCCGTTGTTGGCGTTGATGGAGTACATGTACTGCATGTTGTCCACGCCCGACATCTGCTGTTCGATGGGGGTCGCCACGGACTGCTCGACGGTCAGGGCGTCGGCGCCGACGTAGGTGGCGTTGACCTTGATCTCCGGCGGCACGATGTTCGGGAACTGGGCAATCGGGAGGTCCGACAGGGCCACGAGGCCGACGATCACCATGAGGATCGAGAGCACCATGGCCACGATGGGCCGGTTGATGAAGAATCGGGACATGGCGGGCTACCTTTTTTCGGCCGGTCCCGCGGCGGCGGGCGCGGGCGCACTCCCCGCTCCGGCGGGTCCGCCCGGCGGCCCGGGCGCGTAGGGCTTCGGGACCACCGTCATCCCGGGCCGGACCTTCATGATCCCCTCCACGACAACGGTTTCGCCGGGCTGAAGGCCCTCTTCGACGACCCAGAGGCTGTCGATCCGGCTGCCGGCCCTGACGGGGCGGACATCGGCCTTGTTCCCGGGCCCGACGACGGTGACGAGGTGATTCCCCTGCATCTCCATGACGGCCCGCTGGGGCACGAGCAGGGCGCCCTTTCGGGTGGTGACGGCAACGCGGATCTTCCCGTACTGGCCCGGCCTGAGGATGTTGCCGGGGTTGGGAAAGGTGGTGGCGACACGCATCGTCCCCGTCTTGACGTCGATCTGCCGGTCGGCGAAGGCGAAGGCGCCCCGGTGAGGATAGATGCTCCCGTCGGCGAGGATGAGTTCCGCGTTCAGCCTTGCTTTCCGGGGTCCCGCATGACGGCTGGCCTGAAGGTATTCCTGTTCGCTCACCTGGATGTAGGCCTTGATCGGGTCGACCGTCGAGACGGTGGTCAGCTCCTCCATGGCGCCGGGGCCGACCAGGTCGCCGATCTGCGCCTTGGCCAGGCCGGCGATTCCGTCCACGGGTGAGATGACGCGGGTGAATTCCAGTTGCAGCTTTGCCTTGTCGACGGCGGCCTGCGCCGAAAGCACGGAGGCGCGGGCCGACTGCTCCATGCCGGTCGCGTCGTCGAGGTCCTTCTTGCTGACGGCGTTGAGGTCCGCCAGGGGCTTGATTCGGGCGAGGTTTGCCTTGGCCGTCGCCCAGCGCGCCTGGTTGGCCGCAAGCTGTCCCATGGCCTGGTCGAGCGTGGCCTGGAAGTTGCGCGGATCGATCTCGAAGAGGATCTGGCCCTTCTTCACGAGTTCGCCGTCCCGGTAGTTCTGCCGGACGAGGTACCCCTGGACCTGGGCGCGGATCGTGGCATTCACCGTGCCGTCCAGCGTTCCCACCCATTCGTGGTGGATGGGAACATCCTGCTGGATGACGGGCATCACCTCGACGACCGGCGGCTGCGGGGCCTCCGAAGGCCCCTTCGAGCAGTGGACGGCCAGCAAACCGGCCAGCAGGATGAGCGCGAATGCCGACGGCCCGGATGGGAGGGTCACGCGACGATGCGTCTGAGACATGCTTTTCCTCCTGATGCTGAAGTCATGGGGCAAGGCGCGCGCAACCGCCCCGTAATTCGCACCTCATCCCGGCAATGGGCCATGGCCGGGCCTTCCGGAAGAAGCTAAGCTTGAAGGTGCTTTTTGAACCACGCCAGGTTGCGGTTCCATGCGTCCGCCGCCGCATCGGCCCGGTAGCTGGGCCGGTAATCGGCGAAAAAGGCGTGCGGCGCTTCCGGGTAGATGACGAATTCGGCCGTCCGGCCCGCGGACTTGAGCGCGGCCTCCATCGCCTTCGCGTCGGCCATCGGAATGCCCAGATCCTCTCCTCCGTACAGGCCCAGGACGGGCGCCTGGATCCGGGCCGCGACATCCAGCGGCCCCTCCGTCCGAACGCCCTTCGCGACGGCCGGCCGAATCTGGCCGTACCAGGCGACGGCGGCCTTCACGTCGCGGTTGTGAGCCGCAAAGAGAAGCGTGTACATGCCGCCCCGGCAGAAGCCGGTCACGCCGACCCGCCCGTCCCGGACCGCGCGGTGCTTCAGGACGTAGGCCATGATTGCGTCCATGTCGCCCATCACCCGCGCATCGGGTACCGGATCGACCACCTTGCGCACGGCGTCGATGTTGGGCAGGTGCAGAACGCCCCCTTCCCGCGCATAGGGCTCAAAGGTCACGCCCAGGAACCCGGCGCGAGCATATCGGCGGGCGACGTCCCGGATGTGCTCGTGCATTCCGAAAACCTCCGGAATGATCAGCACGGCGGGATATTTCCCCGCGGCCGCCGGCCAGGCCTCGTAGATCGGCACCTGGAAATCGCCGGACAATACTTTGCCTTCGGAAACGGTGATGCCCTCTGCAGGCGTCGTGATGACCTTTCCCGCCACCGGCGTCGCCGCGATGGCAAAGCCGGCCAGTCCGACGCCGGCCGCACCCATCTTCGCCAGGAACTCCCGGCGCGACATTCCCCCGTACGCATTCGCCAGCCAATCCTCGATCATGGTCGCCTCCTTCAAAACGCATCGATAAAGTTTTCCGGCTGCCGGACTTTCCCTTCCTTC
The DNA here is from genome assembly GCA_964460245.1 of uncultured Syntrophaceae bacterium. GTDB lineage: Bacteria > Desulfobacterota > Syntrophia > Syntrophales > Fen-1087 > JAXDBM01. The sequence goes on from CAYWTL010000005.1 coordinate 2,885, forward strand.
TGCCCGAAAACACAAAAACCCCGCTGCCTGTACAGACACGGGGTTTTCGTCGTCACTTCATGGCATCACCCTGGAAAGGGGGTCGCAGTCGGTTGTTGACCGGTTGAATGTGCCGCTGTTGCTTTCGCCTATGTGCGACGAACGAACGAAAAAAGTCAAGAAATTGTTTCCATTCACTGTCTGCTTCCGGCCGGCGGGTTGCGGATGAAGATTCGGGATATGGCGCGGACATGGATATTCTCCGCATCCGCCGATTCTTGGGGGATGTGCCCGAGATGTTCCGTCAGGGCCGGGTCTTCGGGCCGATCGCTATGTTTTCTCCTCCTTCAGGGCCTTCCCGATCGAAAAAGCCCCGCCCAGCAGGCTGCCCGTGCCGAAGTAGAGCTGGGCCTCGGGCACGTAGGAAAAGGGCCTGACCCTGGCGATGTCCGGCATTCCCCGATCGTCGAGAACCCCTTCGTCGGCCTTGACGTCCAGGATTTCCCCGATGAACTGCGTGTGCATTCCGATCTCGATCTGCCGGATCAGTTTGCACTCGAGGCAAAGCGGGAATTCCTCGATGTAGGGAGCGTTGACCAGCGCGCTTTTCGCCGGCGTCAGTCCGGCGGCTTTGAACTTGTCCGTGTTCTTCCCGGACGCCATCCCGAAGTAGTCCGCATGGGTGACATGCTTTTCGGAGGGGATGTTGACCGTGAAGGCGCCCTGCGCGACAATATTGCCGTAGGTGTAGGTGGCTTTTCTCAGGGATACGGCGATGCAGGGGGGGATGGAGCAGCAGATTCCGCCCCAGGCCGCCGTCATCACGTTGGGTTCGCCCATCGCGTTGTAGGTTCCCACCACCAAAACCGGCGCGGGATACAGGATTGTCTTTGCGCCCAGCGATTTCTTCATGGCTTCCTCCGTTTCTTTTGTTGAATTTTAGTGCACTTCGGGAAAATTGAAAAGAAATAATTATGGAGTGCTCATCACCGTAAACGAGGCCGGCAGATTTTTCTTGACAAGCGATGCGGTTTTTCTTAATCAAGTATCCATCGTTTGATGGAATCATAGGATGGAATAAAGCGATGGAAACCGCGCTCGAGAAGGCCCGCAAAGACCCCGAATCCATGAAGGCCCGGATTCTCAACGTGGCGCGGCGCATCTTCGGCGAATACGGTTTCCATGGGACCACCACCCGCATGATCGCCCTGGAGGTGGGGATCGACATCTCCACCCTGCACTATCACTGGGGGGAGAAGAAGGACCTCTACGAGGCCGTCATTCTGGACATCAACAAGGACCTCGGCCAGAGCCTTCGGGACGTGGAAAAGGTCATTCACGGGAGGCCGCTGGCGGAGCGGCTGGCCATCGCGATCGACGACATGACGGACTACCTTTTCGCCCATCCTGACATCTCCAACCTCATCCTCTTCCGCTACTTCGGCAAAACCCGCCACGACGCCAGCCTGGATTTCAACGTTCCCGAATTCACCGCCGACATCGCCCGATCCATGGGTCTCACGAAGGACGTCCGGCGGGTGAGGCCGGATGCCATGATGGAGGTGCTGGTCGTGATGAACGCCATCCACAGCTTCGTTTCCGGCGAGGATTTTTTCCGCTCCATGACCCGCCTGGAGCGCGATGCCTATATCGAGACGGTCAAATCGACGCTCAAGTTTGTGCTGATCCCGGCGTTTGTCCGGCGGGAGCAGCGGAGCATGAAGGATCCGGATCATCGTTTGAAGTCGGCATAAAACCGAAGAACCGGCCCCGGCCCGTGCGACCGATGTTTCCGGTCCCGAATTTCCCGCGGCGGGACAGGCCGTTTTTCGAAGCACCCAGCCGGACTGGCTGAAGAAAAAGGGAGGAGACATGGCACTCAACATGGATGCGCTTGGGAAGCCCATCGGCCCGGTCACCAAGCACTACGACTGGAAGGACGTCGTCCTGTACGCTTTGGGCATCGGCGCGGGCTTTGACGAGCTCGACTACACCTACGAGAAGAACCTCAAGGTGATCCCCACGTTCTCGATCGCCTCGATCTTCGACTTTCTGGGCCACATCGCGGCGGCTTCGAACATCAATCTTGCCGGCGTTCTGCACGGGGAGCAGGAGCTGATTTTTCACCGGCCCATTCCGCCGTCCGGGAGTTTCGTGACCACCGGCAAGGTCAGCCGCTACTACGACAAGGGCCCCAAGGGGGCGCTCGTCATCGGGGAGAGCGAGACCTGCGACGCCGGCGGCAGGAAGCTCTTCACCAACATCATCACGATCTTCGCCCGGCTCGACGGCGGCTTCGGCGGGGAGAACGCCCCCCAGAAGGATGTGATCTTTCCGGACCGCGGCGCCGATTTCACGATCGCGGCCGCCCCCTCGCCCGATCAGCCGCTCCTCTACCGGCTCTCCGGCGATGTCTTTCAGCTCCACGCCGATCCGGAGTTTGCCCGCATGGTCGGGTACGAAAAGCCGATTATGCACGGCCTGTGCACCTTCGGCTACGCCTGCCGGGCGCTCATGGCCAGCTTTGTGCCCGGCGAACCGGAGAAGGTGCGCCGTCTGGGCTGCCGCTTTTCCAGGACGCTCTACCCCGGCCAGCCGATCCGGATCCTCATCTGGAAAACGGACGACGGCAAGGCGGTCTGGCGCGTCGTCAACGCCGCAAACGGGGAGCTGGTCATCGACAACGGGATCTTCGAGTACGGCCCGGTCCCGAAGGACGAAATCCGCTTTGACGGGCGCGTGGCGATCGTCACCGGCGGAGGCGGCGGTCTCGGACGGGCCTATGCCCTGGAGCTGGCAAAACGCGGCGCGAAGGTGGTGATCAACGACTTTGGCGGCGCCCGGGACGGTGAAGGTCAGGGATCCGCGTCCCCGGCCGACCGGGTCGTGAAAGAAATCCGGGACGCCGGCGGAGAGGCCGTGGCGAATTACGACAGCGTGGCCACCCCCGAGGGGGGTGAAAAAATCGTCCGGTCGGCGCTGGAGGCCTTCGGGCGCGTGGATATCCTGATCAACAACGCCGGCATCCTGCGGGACAAGGGGCTTCTCAAGATGGAGCCGGAAAACTGGAAGGTCGTGCTCGACGTCCACCTCAACGGGGCCTACCACGTCACCCGGCCCGCCTTCGCGGCCATGCGGGAGCAGGGCTACGGGCGGATCGTCATGACGACCTCCGCGGCCGGACTCTACGGCAATTTCGGACAGACCAACTACAGCGCCGCCAAGATGGGGCTGGTGGGGTTCATGAACACCCTGAAGCTGGAGGGAAGCAAATACAACGTCAAGGTGAACACGGTCGCGCCCATCGCGGCCTCGAGGCTCACGGCCGACATCCTGCCGCCGGACCTGCTGGAAAAGATGAAGCCGGAGTTCGTGGCGCCGCTGGTCCTCTACCTCTGCGCGGAGGAGTGCCCCGTGAGCGGCAAGATCTACAATGCCGGCATGGGCTTCTACAACCGCGCGGCGGTCATGACGAGCCCCGGGACCGTCGTCGGCGACGGAACGTCCGTTCCCTCCGTGGAGGATGTGGCCGCCCACTGGGAGAAGATCCTGAGCCTGAAGGGCGCCCGGGAGTACGAGCAGCTCAACGATCTCGTGCTGGGCGACATGCTGGCCGCGCTGCAGCCGAAGGCGGCGGCGCCGGACGCCTCTGCCGGGGGAGCGGCGGCAGGCGTCGCGGAAGTGTTCACGGGCATGCCGAACTCCTTTCAGGCCGAGGCCGCTCATGGCGTGGATGTGGTTTTTCAGTTCACCATCGGCGGCGAAGGCGGCGGAGACTGGGTGGTCGCCGTCAAGGACGGGGCCTGCCGGGTCGAGCCGGGCATCCACGCCAAGCCGAACACGACGATTCGAATGGACGGCACGGACTTCCTGGCCATGATGGGCGGGAAGCTCTCGGCCATGCAGGCCTACACATCGGGCAAGATCAAGATCGGCGGCGATCTGATGAAGTCGCAGCTGATCGAGAAGCTGTTCAAATTCTGAAGGAGGGAGCGCAATGATCGGAATCACGTCTTACGGCGCCTGCATACCCCGGCTGCGGCTGAACCGAATGTCGATCTTTCAGGCCATGGGATGGTTCGCGCCGGCCATCATCATGGTGGCCCAGGGCGAGCGGTCCATGTGCAACCACGACGAGGACAGCCTGACCATGGCCGTCGCGGCGGCGCGCGACTGCCTCATCGGGAAGGACCGGGACGCCGTCGATGCGGGCTACCTCTGCTCCACCACGCTGCCCTTCGCCGACCGGCAGAATGCCGGCATCCTGGCCACGGCCCTCAACCTTCGGGAAGATATCGCCACGGCCGACTTCACGGCCTCCCTCAAGGCCGGGACCACCGGGCTCCTGGCCGCCCTGGACGCCGTGAAGGCGGGCAGCCGCGGGAGCGTCCTCGTGACGGCGACGGACAAGCGCGAGACCCGGCCGGCCTACTTCTACGAGATGTGGTTCGGCGACGGGGCCGCATCGCTGCTCGTGGGCGACCGGGACGTCATCGCCGAGTTCGTCGGCTCTCACTCCGTCTCCTATGATTTCGTGGACCACTACCGGGCGGCCGGCCGCCGCTTCGACTACATGTGGGAGGAGCGGTGGCTTCGGGAGGAGGGATACGGAAAGATCATTCCCGAGGCCGTCAACGGCCTCCTCAAAAAGCTGAACTTCTCCATGAAGGACGTGGACCGGCTGGTCTTCCCCTGCTTCTTCAAGGCGGAGCACCGGGCACTGGCCGGAAAGCTGGGGGCCGGGCCGGAGAAGGTCATCGACAACATGCACGAGGTCTGCGGCGAGACCGGCGCCGCCCACCCCCTGGTCATGCTCGTGGCCGCCCTGGAGCAGGCCAGACCCGGGGACGGCATCCTGGTCGCCGGATTCGGCCAGGGCTGCGACGCCCTCTTCTTCCGCGTGACGGACCGAATCACCCAACTGTCGCCGCGGCAGGGCGTCCGGGGATCCCTGGAGAACAAGAAGACCATCGACAACTACATGAAGTTCCTGAAATTCAGAAACCTGATCGACCCCGAGATGGGCATTCGGGCCGAGGCGCCGACACAGACTGCCATGACGACGCTCTGGCGGAAGCGAAAGATGCTGACGGGCCTCGTCGGCGGGATCTGCCGCGACTGCGGCACTCCCCAGTACCCGAGGATGGACATCTGCGTGAACCCGGCCTGCGGCCGCGTCAACAGCCAGGACGACTATGCGTTCGCCGACCGGCCCGCGAAGATCATGACCTTCACGGGCGACCTCTTGGCCGTCTCCGTCGATCCCCCCGCCATCTACGGGATGATCCAGTTCGACGAGGGCGGCCGTTTCCTGGCGGACTTCACGGACTGCGAACTGGGTGACCTGAAGGTTGGCATGCCCGTCCGGCTTTCCTTTCGAAGAAAGATCACCGACGACGAGCGCGGCTTCTCCGGGTACTTCTGGAAGGCTGTTCCGCAGCCCGGCGCGGCGGACCGGGCGGACGGAATCCGCTTTGACGGGCGCGTGGCCATCGTCACCGGCGCCGGCGCCGGGCTGGGGCGCGCCTACGCGCTGGAGCTGGCGAAGCGCGGCGCGAAGGTGGTGGTCAACGATTTCGGCGGCGCCCGGGACGGGGCGGGGCAGGGCTCCAGCACTCCGGCCGACCGGGTCGTGCAGGAGATCCGCGACACCGGCGGCGAGTCGGTTGCGAATTACGACAACGTCGCCACGCCGGAAGGCGGGGAAGGCATCGTCCGTACCGCCCTGAAGGCCTTCGGGCGGGTGGACATCCTGATCAACAACGCCGGCATTCTCCGGGACAAGGGGTTCCTGAAGATGGAGCCGGAGAACTGGCGGGCCGTGCTGGACGTGCACCTCAACGGGGCCTACCACGTCACCCGCCCCGCTTTCGCGGCCATGCGGGAGGGCGGCTACGGCCGGATCGTCATGACGACCTCCGCGGCCGGCCTCTACGGCAATTTCGGCCAGACCAACTACAGCGCGGCCAAGATGGCCCTCGTCGGGCTCATGAACACGATCCGCCTGGAGGGTCAGAAGTACAACATCAAGGTCAACACGATTGCCCCGGTGGCCGCCTCGCGGTTGACGGAGGATGTCATGCCGCCGGACCTGTTCGAAAAGCTGAAGCCCGACTACGTCGCCGGGATCGTCGCCTATCTCTGCTCCGAGGCCTGCGGTGAGTCCGGCGCCGTCTTCAATGCGGCGGCCGGCTATTACAGCCGGGCGGCGATCCTGACCGGTCCGGGCGTCACCCTTGGCGATGGGAAGACCCCCCCCACGCCGGAGGACATTCGGGATCACTGGGCGGAGATCGGCAGCATGGAGGGCGCCCGGGAGCTGGGGGACGCCAATGCGGCCATCATTTCCTTCATGACGCCGCCGCGGGCCGCGGAGGGGGGCGGGGCGAAAGAGGAAAAGCCGGGACTGACCGTCAGCGACATCTTCGCGCGGATGCCCGAGGCCTTCAACCCGGAGAAAGCGGCCGGAAAGGACCTGGTCTTCCAGTTCTGCATCTCCGGGCCCGGCGGCGGCGACTGGTTCGTCACCATCCGGGACGCCGCCTGCCGCGTGGAGGCGGGAAAGGCGGACAAGCCGACGACGACGATCCGGATGGCGGACGAGGATTTCGTCCAGCTCATTCGGGGCCGGCTGGACGGCATGCAGGCTTTCAGCACCGGGAAGCTGATGGTGGAGGGGGACATCATGAAGTCCCAGCTTATCGGGAAGCTGTTCACGTTCAAGGGATGACGGCATCGCTCTTTTCTTGACTGGAACGCGTCCGACAATTTTGAGGGAGGTGCGGGCAATGGCATCGGGAATCAAAGACAAGGTCGCGATCATCGGGATGGGCTGCACCCGTTTCGGTGAGCGCTGGGACATGGGCGGCGAGGAACTGATGGTGGAGGCCTTCACGGAATGCCTGGCCGACGCGGGCATCGAAAAGAAGGACATCCAGGCGGCCTGGCTGGGCACCTGTATGGACGAGGTGAACATGTACAAGAGCGCCACGCCGATGGGCGTGGCCCTTCGGCTGCCCCACATCGCCGTCACCCGGGTGGAGAACTTCTGCGCCACCGGCACGGAGGCCTTCCGGGCGGCGGTCTACGCTGTCGCCTCCGGCGCCTATGACATCTGCCTGGCCATGGGCGTGGAGAAGCTGAAAGACACGGGCTACGGCGGACTTCCCAACCCCGGGTCCAACTTCGGCACGCTGAGCTGGCAGTGGATGCCCAACTGCACGGCGCCGGGGCTCTTTGCGCAACTGGCCTCGGCCTACGCGGCCAAGTACCGGATCCCCGACCGGGATCTCAAACAGGCCATCGCCCACGTGTCCGTGAAGAGCCACGCCAACGGCGCGCTCAACCCCAAGGCCCACCTGCGGAAGGCCGTTTCGATGGAACAGGTCTGCGCCGCGCCGATCATCTCCCACCCGCTGGGGCTGTTCGACTGCTGCGGCGTCAGCGACGGCGCCGCCTGCGCCATCGTGGCCACGCCGAAAATCGCGAAGCGGCTGAAGAAAAAGGACCTGGTCGCCGTCAAGGCCCTGCAGGTATCCGTCAGCAGCGGATATGAGGGTGGATTCAACGAGTGGGACGGCGAGCACTTCGTGACGACCAGCAAGTGCAGCACCGAGGCTTACCGCGAGGCGGGCATCACCGATCCGCGGGAGGAGATCAGCATGATGGAGCTCCACGATTGCTTCTCCATCACCGAACTGGTCACCTACGAGGACCTGCACATCTCGGAGCGCGGCCGGGCCTGGCGGGACGCCCTGGACGGGCTCTACGATCGGGACGGCAAGGTGCCCGCCCAGGTGGACGGGGGGCTGAAATGTTTCGGCCACCCCATCGGGGCGTCCGGGCTGCGCATGCTCTACGAGATGTATCTCCAGCTTCTCGGCCTAGCCGGGAAGCGGCAGATCGAGAACCCCCGCTACGGCCTCACGCATAACCTGGGCGGGTTCCCGCACCAGAACGTCTGCGCCATCTCGATTGTCGGAAAATACAAAAAATAGCGGCGAAGACGGCCCGCGAGGAGGGAGGGAAAATGGACATCATTCGATACAGCGACGAGCATAGAATCTTCCGGCAGACGCTGCGGAAATTTCTGGAAAAGGAGGTCATCCCCCACGTCGAGGAGTGGGAGGAGGCGGGGATCGTCCCCAAGAGCGCCTGGAAGAAGATGGGCGAGCAGGGGTTCCTCTGCACCGCCGTCCCCGAGGCGTACGGGGGGGCGGGCGGCGATTTCCTCTATTCGGTGATCGTGGCGGAGGAGATGACCCGGACGAACCACGGCGGGCTGGCGGCGCCGCTGCACAGCGACGTCATCGTGCCCTACATCGTCGCCTTCGGCTCCGAGGAGCACAAGCGGAAGTACCTGCCCGGGTGCGTCTCCGGCGACGTCATCACGGCCATCGCCATGACGGAGCCCAACACCGGCAGCGACCTGGCGGCGATCCGGACCACGGCCGTCGAGCAGGGAGACCGGGTGGTCATCAATGGTCAGAAGACCTTCATCAGCAACGGCATCAACTGCGACCTGCTGGTCCTGGCGGCGAAGGACCCGGCCGTCGAGAACCCCCACCGGGCCGTCGACCTCTACCTGGTGGAGGCCGGCACGCCCGGGTTCGAGAAGGGGCGGAAGCTCAAGAAGGCCGGCTGGCACAGCCAGGACACGGCCGAGCTCTACTTCACCGACTGCCGGATCCCCGTCTCGAACCGGCTCGGGGCGAAGGGGTCGGGCTTCCTCAACCTCATGACGAAGCTCCAGCAGGAGCGGCTGGTGTGCTGCATCGGCGCCGTGGCGGCGGCGGAGTATATGCTGGAGATCACGATTCAGTACTGCAAGGAGCGGACGGCCTTCGGCAGGCCGCTCTCCAAGTTTCAGAACACGCAGTTCGAGATCGTCGAGATGGCGACGGAGGTCCGGCTCGGCAGGACCTTTCTGGACAAGCTGATCGCGGACCACATGGAGGGCCGGGAGATCGTCGTGGACGTTTCCATGGCCAAATACTGGACGACGGACATGGCCTCGCGGGTGGCGGACCGCTGCGTCCAGCTCTTCGGCGGGTACGGCTACTGCGAGGAGTACCCCATCGCCCGGGCCTGGCGGGACATCCGCGTCACGCGCATCTTCGCCGGCACGAACGAGATCATGAAAACCATCGCGGCCCGGTTCATGGGGCTGTGAGATCGGTCGAACGTTTTCATTTCGAAAGGAGGGTGTTATGTCTGGAGCGCTGAACAGTCTGAAGGTGCTGGATTTCACGACGCTGCTGCCCGGTCCCTACGCCACCATGTGCCTGGCCGACATGGGCGCCGACGTGCTTCGGGTTGTCTCCGGCTCGCGGCCCGATCTGGTGGACTTCTTCCCCCCCATGGTTCCGGGCACGAAGCTGTCCGCGGCGTCGACGCAACTGGGGCGCAACAAGCGCTGCATGGCCCTGAACCTGAAGGACCCCCGGGCGATCAAAATCATCCACCGGCTCATCGCCGATTACGACATCGTCATCGAGCAGTTCCGCCCCGGCGTCATGGCGAAGCTAGGGCTCGACTACGAAAGCCTGAAGAAGGTCAACCCCGCCGTGATCTACTGCGCCATCACCGGCTACGGGCAGACGGGCCCGCTGCGGGACCGGGCCGGCCACGACATGAACTACATCGCCCGCTCCGGCATCGTTTCCTATTCGGGAAAGAAGGAGTCCGGCCCGTCGCTGGTGGGCATGCAGATCGCCGACATCGCCTCCGGATCCAACAATGCCGTCATCGGGATCCTGGCGGCGGTCGTCCACAGACAGGCAACCGGCCGGGGACAGGCGATCGACGTCTCCATGACCGACGGGATGATCGCCTTCAACGCCATGTACGGGGCGGGCTTCCTGGTGGACGGAAAGGACCCGGAGCGTGAAGGGATTCTTCTGAACGGAGGCTCCCTCTACGATTACTACGAGACGAAGGACGGGCGGCACGTCAGCTTCGGGGGGCTCGAACCCCAGTTCTTCGCCAACTTCTGCAACACGATCGGCCGCCCGGACCTGATCCCCGGCGGGGTCTTTCCCAAGGGCGTCGCGAAGATCAAGAAGGAAATCCGGGAGATTTTCCTCACGAAAACCCGGGACGAGTGGGTCGAGATCTTCAGCCGGACCGACGCCTGCTTCGAGCCGGTCATGACGCTCACCGAGGTCTTCAGCGACGCCCTGGCCCTGGAGCGGGGTATGCTGGTCGAGGTGGAACTTCCGACCGGCGGAAAGGTCAAACAGATCGCAAATCCCATCAAGTTCTCCGGGACGCCACCTGAGTACCGGCATGGCGGCGTCACGACCGGGACGCATACTCGGGAAGTCCTGGCCGGCCTGGGCTACACGGACAGGGAGATTCGGGAATTCGAAGAGACGGGCCTGTTCAAATGATTTGAAAACGCGCGGACTCCTTGAAAGCGGGTCCGCAAAAATCCGTTCATCAAAAGAAATCGGGAAAGGAGCAGTGAGATGGATCTTAAAGATGTAAAGGCAGTGGTCACCGGCGGCGCCTCCGGACTGGGGGAAGCCTGTGTCCGAATGCTGGCGGGGGCCGGCGCGAAGGCGGCCATTTTCGACATGGCCGTCGAGCGGGGAGAGAAGTTGGCCGCGGAGCTCGGGAAGAACGTCATTTTCGTGAACACGGACGTCACCAGCGACGAGGGCGTCCAGGCGTCCGTCGCCAGGGCCGTCGAAGCCTTCGGGACGATCAACAACGCCATCAACTGCGCCGGCGTCGGGGCCGCCTCTAAGGTCTTTTCCAAGAAGGGGCCCTATCCCCTGAAGGCCTTCAACTGGGTCGTCCAGATCAACCTCATCGGCACCTTCAACGTCATCCGCCTGGCGGTGGAGCAGATGGTGAAGAACCTGCCGAATGCCGAGGGAGAGCGGGGCGTGATCGTCAACACCGCCTCCGCGGCGGCATTCGACGGCCAGATCGGGCAGGCGGCCTACAGCGCCTCGAAGGCCGGCGTCGTGGGGATGACCCTCCCCATCGCCCGAGAATGCGCCGACTACGGGATCCGGGTGGCGACCATCGCCCCGGGGCTGTTCAACACGCCCATGCTGGCCCAACTGCCGCAGGAGATCCGGGACGCGCTCGGGCAGAGCGTTCCCTTCCCGAAAAGGCTGGGAAACCCGGTGGAGTATGCCATGCTGGCGCGGCACATCATCGAGAACCCGATGATCAACGGCGAAGTGATCCGCCTGGACGGGGCGCTTCGAATGGCGGCAAAATAACAAAGAGTTGAAGACAGGGAGGAACCATGAGTCATCACAATAAGGACGAAATCGTCATCGTCAGCGCCGTGCGGACGCCCTTCAGCCGGTTCGATACCGCCATGGCGGACATCGCGAGCATCGATCTGGCCGTTATGGTCATGAAGGAGGTCATCGGGCGGGTGGGCGTGAAACCGGAGGAAGTGGACGAGATCAATTACGGAAGCTGCGTCATGGCGGAGATGGCCCTGGAGACGGACATCCCCGCGCGGCAGGCCTCGCTCCTGGCGGGCTTCCCGCCGGAGAACATCTCCTGCACCCTCGACCGGGCCTGCTGCTCGTCCTTGACGGCCCTGCGCATGGGCGTGCGGGCCATTCGGGCCGGGGAGGCCGAGGTCTGCATGTCCGTCGGCTCCGAGAACATGCCCAGGACGCCCCACCTGGCCCCGGGGCTGCGAACGGGCAAGCGCCTGGGCCACATCCGCCTCATCGACGGCCTGTTCGAGCTGGGATACGGCGCGAAGGGGTTCGCCCCGGTTGCGGTCGACGCGGGGGAGGTCGCCCTGGAGTACGGCGTCACCCGGGAGATGCAGGACGCCTGGGCCTGCCAGACTCAGGCGCGTTACGCGCAGGCCTTTGCCGCGGGGAAGTTCAAGGTAGGCGAGGAGATCCTGCCCGTGGTCATTCCGCAGAGGAAGGGGGACCCCCTGGTCATCGACCGGGACGAGTCGCCCCGGCGGACGACCCCGGAGGCCCTGGCGAAGCTGAAGCCCGTCTATGGAAGCCCGACGATCACCGCCGGCAACGCCCCGCCCATCAGCGCCGGGTCCAGCGCGATCCTCTACATGACGCGGCGCCGGGCCGAGGAGAAGGGCCTGAAGCCGCTGGCCACGATCCTTGCCGCCATCGGCACGGCGACGAAGCCGCGGGACATTCCCGTCATTCCCGCCCTGACCATCCAGGCGGGCCTGAAACGGGCCGGAATGACGATCGACCAAATAGACCTGATCGAGATCAACGAAGCCTTCGCCGCCATGCCGCTTGTGTCCACGAAGATCCTCGCGGAGGGCGATGAGGCGAAGTGGAAGGCGCTCCAGGAAAGGACCAACGTCAACGGCGGCGCCATCGCCATCGGGCATCCGGTGGGCGCCAGCGCCGGACGGATCACCATGCACCTGGCCTACGAGCTGAGGCGGCGGGGCGGCGGGTACGGCGTTGCCTCCATCTGCGGCGGACTGGCCCAGGGCGAGGCGGTGATCCTGAAGGTGTGAATGGAGCGATGAGCGGGGTGAAAGCATTTTTGGGTTCGCTCCGGCATATATAAGGGGGGCTTTAATCAAAAACAGGAGGGGGAAAATATGGAATGGCAGGAACCATACCGCAGAAAATGCGTTTCGATGGAGGAAGCGGCAAAGCAGGTCAAATCGGGGGACACGGTCGTCACCGCGCTGGGCATCGCCGCCAACTCGGCGGACATGTACCATGCGATCCTGAACCGGCACGCAGAGCTCCGAGGCGTCAACATCATTGACGCCGTGCAGGTGCGGCCCTGCAAACTCTACGATCCGGAGTTCATGGCCGGCATCGACGGCCACATCAACTACATGCCCGCCTTCGGGATGATCACCATCCGGAAGATCAACGCCACCCTGCAGACCGATTTTCTGCCGATCATGAGCTCCGACAGCGGCCGGAAAATCGGGCTTCTGGCCGATGTGTTCGCGTGCATGACGACGCCGCCCAACAAGCAGGGGTACGTGAACCTCGGGCTGACCAACTTCTACACCATGCAGACCATCCGCGAAGGCCGGGCGTCGGGCAAGCAGCGGGTGACGATCGCCGAGGTGAACGACCAGATGCCCACGATCTTCGGCAACAACTGGATGCACGTCTCCGAGTTCGACTTCTTCGTGGAGCATTCCACGCCGATTCCCGCCTTCAAGCGCGCCGAACCGGGCGAACGGGAGAAAAGGATCGCCGGTCACGTGCTGGAACTCCTGAAGGACGGCGACACCATCCAGATGGGCATCGGCATGATTCCCGAGGCCGTGGTCAGCGGCCTGGAGGGGAAGCACGACCTGGGGGTCCTGACGGAGATGTTTCCCATCGGACTGCCCGATCTGGTAAGAAAAGGCATCGTGACCAACGCGCGCAAGCCGCTGCACAAGGGCATCACCATCGCCACCTTCTGCATCGGCGACCAAGGGCTCTACGACTATGTTGGCGAGAACCCGGCCTGCGAGTTTTTCCCCGCCTCCTACACCAACAACCCCGCCATGATCGCCCAGCACCCCAACCTCGTCGCCATCAACATGGGGCTGATGATCGATTTCAGCGGGCAGATCTGCTCCGAGGGGGTGGGGCATCGGATGATCAGCGGTTCGGGCGGTCAGCTCGACTTCATGATCGGTGCGGCCTACTCCGAAGGCGGCCGGGGCATTACCCTGATCTCCGCGTCCCGGACCATGAAGGACGGGTCCTTGGTTTCCGCCATCGTCCCGGAACTGCCCGCCGGATCGCCGGTGACGGTTCCCCGGACCCTGGCCGACTACGTGGTCTCGGAGTACGGCATCGCCCACCTCCGCTACAAGTCGCGGCGACAGCGGGCGGACGCGCTGATCAGCATCGCCCACCCGGACCTGCGCGGCGAGCTACGCGACAGCCTGAAAAAGAGGTTTTATCCCAAACCCTCCCAATCGTGAGGAAGGGGGACGGAAAAAGCCATTTTCCCGCATCCCTCCCGGTCGTCCGCCGGGAGGGATGCGGGTATCGTAGAGGGGGGTATCGAAAAAAAGCAAAGCCGCCATTCATCAGCCGATAAGGAGGGGGCCATGCGATTTGAGAGAATCTGGCACAAGTGTTACCCCGCCGGCGTTCCGGCGGAGATCGATTTTGATAAAATCACCATGCCGGCGGTCCTGACCCGGACCGCCGGGCGCTTTCCTGACCGCGACGCGCTGATCTTCATGGGGACGCGGATCACCTACCGGGAACTGGAGCGCCTCGTCAACCGGTTCGCGCGCGCCCTGACCGCCTTGGGGGTCAAGCAGGGGGACAAGGTGGCCATGATCCTGCCCAACGTTCCCCAGCTCGTCATTGCCGAATACGCCGTCTTCCGGATCGGCGGCGTGAACGTCATGAACAACCCGCTCTACACGGAGAAGGAGCTGACCCACCAGCTCAACGACTCCGATTCGACCGTTCTGGTCACCCTGGACATGTTCTTTCCCGTCGCCGAAAAGCTTCAGGAAAAAACCGGGGCCAAGAAGGCGATCTTCTGCTCGCTCACCGACTACCTTCCGGAGCCCCTGAAGCCGATGTTCCCGCCGGTCGACATTCCCTCCCGGGAGGGGGTCTACCGCTTTCTCGACCTCATTGTCGCCTATCCGGACGACCCGGTGGCGAACGTCCCCGCCCTGGAGGACCTGGGCGCCCTGATCTACACCGGGGGGACGACGGGCCTCAGCAAGGGGGTCATGCTGAGCCACGCCAACATCTCCTTCAACACACAGCAGTTTCGGGGCTGGTATCCCGAGTCGAAGGACGGGGAGGAGAGCCTGCTGGCCATCTTTCCCTTTTTTCATGCCGCCGGATGGACGGGCCTGCAGAACACCTCCATCTACGCCGGCTGGACGGACATCCTCGTGCCCCGGCCGGAGCCGGACCGGATTCTCGATCTCCTGGAGAAATTCAAGCCGACGCTGCTTCCCGGCGTCTCCACGATCTTCGTCGCCCTGCTGAACAATGAGCGGTTCCGGAAGATGGATCTGTCCTTCCTGAAGGCCTACCTCACCGGTTCCGCCCCGATGGCCGTGGAGACCATTCAGCAGCTCAAGGAGCGACGGGATGTCCCGCTGATCAACGTATACGGGCTCACGGAGATCACGCCCATGGGGACGGCGACACCCTGGGGAGGCGACGAGAAGCCCGGCTCGGTGGGGATCCCTCTTTCCAACACGGACCTGAAGATCGTCGACCTGGAAACGGGCAGAAAGGAGATGAAGATCGGCGAAACCGGCGAAATCTGCTTCAAGGGCCCCCAGGTCATGATGGGGTACTACAAGAACCCGGAGGAGACGGCCAAGGTGCTCATCGACGGCTGGCTCTACACCGGCGACATCGGGTTCTTGGACACGGACGGGTATGTGACCATCGTGGACCGGAAGAAGGACATGATCATCGCCAGCGGCTTCAATATCTACCCGAAAGAGATCGACGAGCTGCTCATGACCCACCCCAAGGTCCTCGAGGTCTGCACGATCGGCGTGCCCGACGCGTACCGCGGCGAAAACGTGAAGACCTACGTTGTCGTCAAGCCCGGCCAGACCCTGACGGAGGAGGAGGTGAAGGCCTTCTGCCGGGATTCCCTGGCCGCCTACAAGGTGCCGAAGCTCGTCGCGTTCATCGACGCCCTGCCCAAGAGCGCCGTGGGCAAGATCCTGAGGCGGGAGCTGCGTGATCTGGACGCGAAAATGCAGGCGGAAAAATCCTGAAAGGGGCTGCCGCCGGATTCGGAGCGGCGTGGCCGCCGCGCTCGGTTGGCCGGGTATGAGCGGACGGCGTCGAGCCGGCGCGAAATCATCCGCCGGAAACGACGATTCACGGAAAATCAAGGATCAAGGAGGGAACCATGATTTTAGCATCCAAGGAAAGCATTCAGAAGTGGACGGAATCCGGGGCCTGGGGGAAGCGGAACCTGATCGATTATTTCCGTTTTCATGTCCGGAAATCCCCCGAGAAGGTCTGCCTGGTCGATCCCCTCAACCGGGAGGCGATCCTGGGCCAGAAGCCGGAACGCCTGACCTACGCCGAGCTGAGCCGGGCCGTGGACGCTACGGCGGAGGCGCTCCTGGCGAAAGGCCTGGGGAAGGACGACATCATCATGGTCCAGCTTCCCAACTGCTGGGAACTGGCCATGCTCTACCTCGCCATTCCCCGCATGGGCGGGCTGATCTCCCCCATGCCCATGCAGTGGCGGTCCTCCGAGCTGGAATACATCGCCAAGCTGACCGAGGCCGCCGCGATCATCACCGTCGGGACCTTCGGCAATTTCAACCACCGGGAGATGGCCGGGAACGTACAGGCCAAACAGGCCAGCATTCGGGAGATCATCCTCCTGGACGAGCTCCGGGAGATGTCCAAAGGCCCCGTCACGGGGAAGCTCGAAGGCATCGACATCGACCCCAACAACGTCTTCACCCTCTGCTGGTCCTCGGGGACCGAGGCGGAGCCGAAGGGCTGCCCGCTCTCCCACAACAACTGGATCTTTCAGAGCACCTTCTGCTTTGAAATGGCGCCGATCCACTGGGGGGACAACCTGATCACGGCCGGGCCCCTGGTGAACATGGCCTCTATCGGCACGGTCTTCATCCCCTGGATCATCGGCGGGGGGAAGATGGTCCTCCACCACCCCTTCGACGGGGGCGCCTTTGTCATGCAGCTCATGTCCGAGGAGATCCACTACACCCTGCTCGTCCCGGCCATCGTGAACGCCCTGCTGAAGCACCCCATGGTGGACAAGTTCGACTTCAGCAAGATGCGGGCAATCACGATCGGCGCCGCCCCGCCGTCCCTGTGGTCCGTCCAGGAGCTGAAGCGGCGCTGGGGCATCGAGTTCGCAAACATCTGGGGGCAGAACGAGGGGACGGCCAACGTGTCCGGGAACTATGATATCCCCGACATAGAGATGCGCCTGGACCACTTCCTCTATCTGGGGCCGGGAAGCAAGTGGGCCGGGAAGGCCACTCTGATGTCGCGGAATGTTTCCATGAAGCTCGTCAATCCGGCCGTCCCGGGCGGCCCGAAGGCAGAGGGTGATGTGGGCGAGCTCTGGTACCGGGGCCCCAATGTGATCCCCTGCTACTTCCGAAGGCCGGACCTGACGGCCAAGGCCTTCGACAGCGAGGGCTATTTCAACACGGGCGACCTGTTCCAGATCAAGGACAACGACTGCATCGGCTTCTTCGAGCGGGCCAAGGACATCATCATTCGGGGCGGGTACAACATCAGCGCCCAGGAGGTGGAGAACATGATCCTGGGCCATCCGAAGGTAATGGATGCGGCGGCGGTCGCCATGCCCGACGAAAACCTCGGGGAGCGGACCTGCATTTACGTGGTTTTGAAACCCGGCGAGGCGCTGACCCTGGAGGAAATCAAGGCGTTCATGACGGAGAAGGGGATTGCCGTCTACAAGATTCCGGAGCGTCTCGAAATTATCGCGGCCATCCCCCGGAACCCCGTGGGGAAGATCCTCAAGAAGGCATTGCGGGAGGACATCAAAAAGAAGCTCGGCGTCGTCTGATGCCGAAACCGCCGCGCTCTCGGGAAGACAGACCCGGAGTGCGGGGGAAACCGATTTTATGAAAGCAGCGAGGTGACCATGTCTTTGCTGGAAAAGCACTACACACAGGAGCATCAGATTTTCCGGGAATCGATCCGCCGTTACTTCGAGCGGGAGGTGACTCCCCACGTGGAGGAATGGGAGCGGGACGGGATCGTCCCCAAGTCGGTCTGGAAAGACTTCGGCAGCCAGGGCTTTCTCTGCCCCTGGCTGCCCGAAGCCTACGGCGGCGTCGGGGCGGACCTGCTCTATTCCCTGATCAGCATGGAGGAGGGCGCGAAGACCCGCTTCTCGGGCTTCCTCTTCTTCCTGCACTCCGACATCATCGTGCCCTACCTGGAGTCCTTCGGGTCTGAAGAGCAGAAACAGCGGTGGCTGCCGGGCTGCGCCTCGGGCGACATCATCACGGCCATCGCCATGACGGAGCCGGGGACGGGCTCGGACCTGGCCGCGATCCGCACGACTGCGGTCCGGGACGGCGATCACTATGTGATCAACGGCCAGAAGACCTTCATCTCCAACGGCATCAACTGCGGCCTGGTGATCGTGGTGGCCAAGACCGACCCGGCGGCGAAGCCCGCCCATGCCGGCTTCTCGCTCATCGTCGTGGAGGACGGGACGCCCGGCTTCGAAAAGGGGCGCAACCTCGAGAAGATCGGCTTCCACAGCCAGGACACGGCGGAAATGGCCTTTACGGACTGCCGGGTGCCCGCCGGCAACCTGCTGGGGCAGGAGGGCAGGGGATTCTACTTCCTCATGAAAAAGCTTCAGCAGGAGCGGCTGGTGGCGGCGATCGGGGCTCAGGTCATGGCCGAGGAGGCCCTGCGCCTGACCATCGATTTCGCGAAGACCCGCGAGGCCTTCGGCAAGCCCATCGGCCGGTTCCAGTACCTCTCCTTTGAGCTGGCCAAGCTGGCCACGGACGTGGAGCTGGGGCGAACCTTCATGGAGAGCCTCATCCTGGACCACATGGAGGGCCGGGAGATCGTCCAGAAGGTCTCCATGGCCAAGTACTGGATCGCCGAGATGCTCAACCGCGTCGTCGAGCGGGGCGTCCAGTTCCACGGGGGCTACGGCTACATGGAGGAATACCCCATCGCGCGGCTCTTCCGGGACGCGCGGGTCTACACGATCTTTGCCGGGACGTCGGAGATCATGCTGCTCATCATCAGCCGCGGCCTGGGGCTGTGACCCGCATCGGCCTGCTGTCGGACAGTCACGGCCGCATGCGGGCCCTGAAGCAGGCGATCGGCGCCCTGCGGCGGCGGGGCGCCGAGCATCTCGTCCATCTGGGCGATTTCTGCGATTCCCTCCACCGAAGGGATCTGGCGGCGGTGCTCCGGGTCCTGAAGGAGAACGGCGTTCTGGCCGTGAAGGGCAACAACGACTACATCGTCGAGAAGCGGCTGGCGGCGAAAACCTACCCGGAAGCCGTCGACCCGGCCGGCATCCGGGACTATCTTCAGGGGATTCCCGTCCGGATCGTGGACGGGGATCTCTGCTTTGCCCATTCCCTGCCATTCGAATCCATCCGATCCTTCTACGAGCCCATCGACGACGGTTCGACGCGGAAGGCGGCGGCGGTCTTTCAAAAGACGCCGCACCGCATCCTCTTCTGCGGCCACTCGCATCTGTCCGTTCTGTTCCGCCGCAGCGGGGACGCGGTGTCCCGGGAACCCCTGCCGGAGGACCGGCCGCTGCGCCTCGACCCGTCTGACCGTTTTATCGTTGTCGTAGGCGCCCTCGAACTCGGGTGCTGCGCCCTCTACGACAGGCAGAAAGGGATTTACGAAACGTTGCGGATCTTCTGAAACCACTTTGACTTTTCTGTTGTTTCAAGATATTCGAAAACGTATCGTTTGCCGGAGGTGATCCCATGAGCGCAAAGGAAATGGACTATTTTCACGCCCTGTATGATGTGGCCCGGGTGGTCAATGCCTCGCTCGATCCGGCCCGCGTCCTGGAGGAGATCGTCCGCTGCGTGGCGAAGGCCATGCGCGTCAAGGCATGCAGCCTTCGGCTCCTCGATTCCCGGGAAAAGAAGCTGGTCATGGGGGCGGCCTGCGGCCTTTCCGAGGCTTATCTCCACAAGGGCCCCATTTTGGTAAAGGAAAGCGGTCTGGACCGCCGGGCCCTCAAGGGCAAGACGGTGTACCTGCGGGACGCCGGGGTGGACCGGGGTTTCCAGTACGGCGCCAAGGCGGCGGCGGAGGGGATCAAGTCCGTGCTGGTGGTCCCCCTGATGCGGGAGGAAAAGGCCATCGGCGTCCTTCGCGTCTACGCCGGCTCCGTGCGGGAGTTCAGCGCCCCGGAAATCCGGTTCCTGGAGGCGGCGGCCAACCTCAGTGCCATCGCCCTGGACAATGCTCGGCTTCACAGGACGCTGCAGACCCGCTGCGACCTGATGACGGCGCACAAGTACCGCATCGACGACAACTGAGAAGGAGGGGAGCATGGTTCGCCTCGGCATCAACGGTTTCGGACGGATCGGTCGGCAGGTGCTCAAGGCCGTCCTGGAGCGGTATCCCCGCTCTCTCAGAGTGGTTGCTGTGAATGACCTGTTCGACGTGGAGACGAACGCCCACCTGTTCCGGTACGACACGAGCTACGGGCGCTATCCCGGCGAAGTCCGGGTCCGGAAGGACGGATTCGTCATCGGCGGCCGGACGGTCAAGAGCCTCGCGTTCCGCGACCCGGCGCAGATTCCCTGGGACGACGAGGGCGTGGAGATCGTCGTCGAGAGCACCGGACTTTTCGTGACCGGCCCGAAGGCGTCGGCCCACCTGGAGGCGGGCGCAAAAAAGGTGATCATCACGGCCCCCGCCCAGGAGGAGGACCTGACGGTGGTCATGGGCGTCAACCACGGGTCCTACGATCCGGAGAAGCACCACATCGTCTCCAACGCCTCCTGCACGACCAACTGCCTGGCGCCGCCGGTCTTGGTGGTTCACGAGGCCTTCGGCATCGAGAAGGGGATGATGACGACCGTCCACTCCTACACCAACGACCAGCGCATCCTGGACCTGGCTCACCGGGACCTGAGGCGGGCCCGGGCGGCGTTCCAGAACATTATCCCCACGACCACCGGGGCGGCCAGGGCCCTGGCGCTGGTCATCCCGGAACTGGCCGGCCGGTTCGACGGCTACTCGCTCAGGGTGCCCACGCCGACGGTTTCCATCGTCGATTTCACGGCCGAGCTGAAAAGGAAGACCGACACGGAGGCCCTTCGGGAGGTCCTGAGACGCGCCGCCGGCAGGGCGCTGAAAGGGATCATGGCCTGCGAGGAGGGGCGGCTCGTATCCACGGACTTCCGGGGGAATGCCCATTCGTCCATCGTGGACATCGAATTCACCCAGGTCCTGCGGGACAACTTGGCCAAGGTGGTTTCCTGGTACGACAACGAATGGGGCTACGCCTGCCGCGTGGCCGACCTGGCGCACTACATGGCCGGCAGGGGCCTCGGGAGGTAGATCGGGATGCCCGCGCGGATACTGGTCATCGACGACGACGCTGTCGCCTGCGAGTTTCTTCAGGAGGCCCTTACGCGGGCCGGCTACGAGGTGGAAGCCTTCACTTCGGCGAAGGAGGCCCTGCGGGAGGACTTGGCGGTCTTCGACCTGCTCATGTCGGATATCCGCATGCCCGACATCGACGGGCTGCAGTTTCTCAGACAGCTCCGCGAAAAGTGGCCGGAGCTCCCGGTCATTCTCATGACCGCCTACGGATCGCTGGAAACCACCATGGAGGCGCTGCGCCTGGGGGCGTGGGACTACATCAGCAAGCCCTTTTCCCCCGACCAGATCCGCGCCATGGTGAAGAAGGTCCTGGAGGTCCGGGAGCTCCAGCAGCGCCGAATGCGTGGCCAGCCCAAGGCCCCCCAGGCGCCTGAATTCATCGGTTCGTCGGCGACGATGGTGGAACTCTACAAGCAACTCGCCCGTGTCGCCGACTCTTCCGCGAGCGTCCTGATCGAGGGGGAGAGCGGCACCGGGAAGGAGCTTACGGCGCGATCCCTCCACCAGTTGAGCCTGCGCCGCGACAAGCCCTTCGTCGTGGTTCATTGCGGCGCCATTCCGGAAACCCTGCTGGAGTCCGAGCTCTTCGGCTACGAACGGGGCGCCTTCACCGGGGCCGACCGTTCCCATCCGGGACTGATCGAGTCCGCCCGTGAAGGGACGATCTTCCTGGACGAAATCACGGAAATGTCACCCGGTCTTCAGGCGAAACTCCTTCGCTTCATGCAGGACGGCGAAATCCGCCGGCTCGGCGGGCACGACGTCCGCCATGCGGCGGTTCGCGTCGTTGCGGCCGCCAACCGCAATATCGACGAGGAGATCAGAAAGGACAGGTTCCGGTCGGACCTGCTTTACCGCTTCGTGGTGCGCCTTCACATCCCGCCGCTACGGGAGCACAAGGAGGATCTCCCCCTGCTGGTGGATTCCCTGCTGAAAAAACTGGGGTACGCCAGCGTCCGCGTGTCCGACGAGGCCATGGAGCTTCTCATGGCCTACGACTGGCCCGGCAATGTCCGGGAGCTGCAGAACGTCCTGCAGCAGACCCTGTTGCTGTCCCCCTTCCTGCTGATCCTGCCGGAAAATCTGCCGGAGCAGTTCCGGCAGAAGCGGGAAGCTCCCCTTCCGAGCCTGATGCCGCTGGAGGGGGCGGAGCGGCAGCAGATCCTGCAGACCCTGAAGACGACCTCCTGGAATCAGAGCCGGGCGGCGCAGATCCTGGGGATCGACCGGAAAACACTGCGGAGCAAGATCCAGCGCTATGGTCTGAGCAGAGAGGATTCATAGCAGCCGGGAGCCGGCCCGGAACCGGCAGCGGCCGATTTCATGGAAGCGGTTCCCGGCGCAAGGGACCGAAGAGGCCTTTCGCCATGCCCCGGTACAGGCTGACCATCGAGTACGACGGAACGAGCTACAGCGGCTGGCAGACCCAGAAGAACGCCCGAAGCGTTCAGGGGACGCTGATCCGTGCGGCGGAGCGGCTCTTCGGCGGGGCGGTGGTTGTGCAGGGCGCCGGCCGGACGGATGCGGGTGTGCATGCCCTGGCCCAGGTGGCCCACCTGGAAGCGTCACGGACCCTGGCGCCGCAAACGGTTCTGGAGGGCCTCAACGACCGGCTCCCTTCAAACATCAACGTGCTCGGCGTGGAGAAGGCCGCGGCCCGTTTTCATGCCCGGCACCACGCGCTGGCCAGGACCTATATCTACCTGGTTTCCACCCGCCGGACGGCCTTCGGGAAGCGCTATGTCTGGTGGGTCCGGGATGCGCTGAATGTGGAAAGGATGCAGGCGGTGTGCCACGTCCTCGAGGGGTTTCACGATTTTGCCTCTTTTGCCGACCGCAGGCTGGACCGGGAGGCGTCCACCCGCGTCAAGATCGACCGGATGGAAGTCATCCCCGCCGGGAGCCTGATCATCTTTTGCGTCACCGGCTCCCATTTTCTCTGGAAGATGGTGCGCCGGATCGCCGGCGTCCTGGTGGAGGCCGGAAGGGGCGGCTTGGCGCCCGCGGAAGTGGAAAGGATGCTGCGGCAGGCTTCCGATGCGCCGGCGAAATTGACGGCCCCGCCATCCGGCCTTTTCCTGGCGCAAGTTTTTTACGAAGGCGACCGGGAGGATCTGCGGCTGCCGTTTCTTCCGGCCGGGGACCGGCCGCACATCTGCTCTACAACCGGATTCCCGCCGGGGCGGACCCGCTAAGGCCGGCGGGTGAGCGGCTGTCCATGCCGGTAACCGGCCGTTTCCGGGCGGCGCAGGAATCCGTGAAACCCGCACCCAAATATTTTGACAAATAGAAGGTCCCGGTCTATACTTATTCGGTATGCAAGCCGGACCGGGCAATCTTCAATGGCTGGAACGCTCTCCGTAAGGGAGAGAATGGATTCTGAGGGGACCTGCACCATGGAAAGGAGGTGAGGAAGCGTGGCAGATGAAAAGGCAGCAAGCGGGGGGAGTCAGTTTGACGCAACGCAGTACCATGAAGTCAAGAAGGGCGATACGCTCTGGAAAATCGCGGAACACTACTACGGGGACGGAAGTCTCTACAAGGACATATTCGAGGCGAACAAAGACATTCTCAAGGACCCCAATGTCATCCAGGTTGGCCAGAAACTGAAAATTCCCTGAGCACGACCCGGAGCAATCCTCGTCCTGGCGGTTTGACGTTGGAATCGGGTCCACCCAAAAATACCTCAAAATGAAAGGAAATCTTATGAAAAAGACATTTCTCAGTCTCGTAATCGTTGCATTTGTCGGCTCCCTGATGCTGATGGCCTGCGCCGGCGACAAGGGGCCGGCGGAGCTGGCCGTCAAGGCCGCGGAAGAGGCGGTCAATGCCGTCAAGGGCGAAGCGGCAAAGATCGTTCCGGATCAGGTGAAATCGCTGGAAGGCGCCTTGGCTGCCGTAAAGGAGAAGTTTGCCAAGGGTGAATACAAGGCGGTTGTGGCGGAGGCGAATGCCCTTGCCGGCAAGGCCAAGGAAGCGCTTGCGGCGGCAAAAGCCAAGAAAGAGGAGCTGACCAAGAAATGGACGGAGATCGGCCAGGAGCTGCCCAAAATGGTGGGAGCGCTCCAGAGCCGTGTGGACATCCTCTCGAAAGCCAAGAAGCTGCCGGCCAACCTGACCGCTGACAAGCTGGGGGAGGTGAAATCCTTCCTGGCTTCCGCAAAGGATGAGTGGGCCAAGGCCCAGGAAAGCTTCAAGGCAGGAAATTTTGCCGATTCCGTGAACCTGGCGGCTTCCCTGAAAGAAAAAGCCGCGAAGGCCATGGGGACCCTGGGAATGACCGTTCCCGCACCCGCACCCGCGGCCGCACCGGCGCCCGCGCCGGCAAAGTAGTCGTTTTCGAAAGAACGGCGCAACAGAAAAAGGGACGCAAGCCACGTTCGAAAACGGGGCGCGTCCCTTTTTTTAATGCGCGTTCGGTTCGTCCGGGTGGCGTTCACCCGTTCGAGGCCCCCGCATTTCAACAGCGACCTCTATTTTTTCGTCACCCTCAGGTCGATTCTCCGGTTCTTCTGACGCCCTTCCTCCGTTGTGTTGTCGGCAACGGGGTATTTGTCTCCATAGCCCTCCGCCTCCAGCCGCTTCGCGTCGATGCCCAGCTTGACGATCTCCTGCATCGTGTTTTCAGCCCGCTTCTGGGAAAGGGTAAGATTGGCGGAGGGGTTCCCCACGTTGTCCGTGTACCCTCCGATCTTCAGGTTGACTTTCGGGTAGGCCTTCAGAATCTCCGCGATGTTCTTCAACTGCTCCATCGAGGAGGGCTTGAGGGTTGCGCTCCCCGTTTCGAACTCCAGGCGGTCGAAGCTGAACCACAGTTTCTTGTCAACCGGTTTGCCCGCGTCTTCGATGAAGGCGATCAGTTTTTTCTCGACGCCCAGCGCGGGAACCTTCAGCTCAAGCCCGCTTGGCAGCTTGACCGCCAGAAATTCGCCGAGTGCACCCACGGCCTTGGTCGCCTCAGCGGCCACCTTGACCGCCGCTTTTTCGACAGCCGGCTGCACAGGCGGGGCGCCGCAGGCTCTGTACATGAAGGGCTGCAGAGCAAGCAGCAGGACAAGCGGAATGAACGACTTCCAGACGGGAGAGGGCACCGGTGCGGGCGGCGGGACCGCTTTGGCCGGGCCCTGATGGCTGGCCAGACCCAGGGAGTCCGCCAGTCCTGCGGGCGCGGCTTCCTTGAGAAATCCGGACTGACCTGCCAGCAGGCTCATCAGGCCGGTCGCATTCAAATTAGCCCCCGTTACTACCTTTCCCAAATGTCCCAATACAGCGGGGACAGCAAGTCCCAGCAGGGAGGAAGCAGAAGTTTTTCCGATCCCGCTGGAACCGCAAATCCAATCAATCACCTTAGCAACTCGATCTCCAAAAATTCCACTCAGCAGATTCGTGCCGATATTCAGCAGATTTGTCGTGGCATATCCGCCTGCAAATGCGCTTGACAACCCTTTCAGCGTGTTCTCTCCCAAGCCGCTCTTGGTAATCATGCTCAGAATATCTGAAGCGCCCTGAGCCGTGGAACCTTTGTTGATAAGTGCGCCGAGGACCGCCGGAAATATCGAACCCAGTGCGGACTTTGTTTTCGCTGCGTCTTCGCCGACAAATTTCCCCAACTGTCCGACGATCTCGTCGCTGAACTCGTTCTTCAACAATTCAAGGATGTTTGTGGACATTGCTTTTCTCCTTCAATTCACCGGTAGCGCCTCGTTCCGGGAAAAGCAGCCAGCGCCTATTTAACGATCAGATCATTCTTTACGGCCTTGACCCCCTGGACGCTCTTCGCGATTTGCTCCGCCTTGTCAACGAGTTCCCGGGAACCGACGAAGCCGCTCAATTGAACGGTGCCCCGGTACGTCTCGACGCTGATCTGGAAGGATTTGAGCAGATTGTCCGCGGCAAGCTGTGTTTTGACCTTGGTCGTGATCACCGAATCGTCGATGAATTCACCCGTACTGGCCTGTTTGGGCGTCGATGCGCAGGCGGCAAGGGCGACGACCAGCGCCAGGACCAGCAGACAGCGGATCACGATGTTGCTTTTTTTCATAAGTCTTTACTCCTCTCTTCAGGTTTGTGTTGGAATGATGGGTTGCCGGACTTTTTCTCAATCGGTTTTTGAAATCTCCCGGGATTCGGGAACAATCGCTACGGATCCGCAAACCACCTCCCTTCCGACCGTATTTCAAGCGGCTAAAATCCGGGGGATGTCTTCTTCCGTGTTCTTTATATTCCTGTTGCCATTATAATATCAAGTCCATTGTTAAAAAAATTTCCTGTCTATGGGAATCGGGAAAACATCTGGCTCGCAATGAGCGCCGTAAGGTTCAGAATTCACAAGCTATTGTTATAATTAATGCTATTTTAGGGCGCTTTCTTTTGCAGGTCCTGCGGGTGAGCGTCCGGAACACAGCCATGGGACTCTGCCGCTCGCGCCCGGGGCGGCCCGCCCGCAGGGAAAAACAACTTGACAGGCGGCGAGGATTTCGGTTAAGCGGAGACACACTATGAAAAGGTGATTTGTTCGATGATAAAGCTCGACGAATACATCAGCGGCGCGAAAGGAAACCGGAACTGGTGGTGGCGGACCGACATACGCGGGGCTGCCAGCGCAACATCCCAGGACTGATTGAGCAATATCGAATAAAGATGAGGATCGGGACCGTCGGCAGAACCGCTGCCCACGGTCCTTTTTGTTTTCGTTGAAAGGGGCGTGGAAATATCCATGTCCCTTTTTTGTTCCGCCGGCCAGGTCCGGACCGCCGATGCGGCGGGCGGCGGGTTGTCGGGACCGGCAGGATGCACGCAAGGAGAATTCACCATGAAATCAAAAACGCAAGGAGACGAAAAGAAGCGGAAGACAAAGGGCATGCCGGACGGAGCAGGCCATTTCGGACTCCACGGGGGGCGGTACGTGGCGGAAACGCTGATGCCGGCCCTGCTGGAGCTCGAATCCGCCTATCGGAACACGGCCCCGAAGCCGGCGTTCCGGGAAGAATTGGGGCGGCTGCTGGCCGACTATGCCGGCCGGCCGACCCCGCTCTTTCATGCCCGGCGGCTGAGCGCGCATTTGGGAGGCGCCCGGATCTATCTCAAGCGGGAGGACCTCGCCCATACGGGCGCCCACAAGATCAACAACACCCTGGGCCAGGCGCTGCTGGCGCGCTGGATGGGGAAGTCGAAACTGATCGCCGAAACGGGCGCGGGCCAGCACGGCGTCGCGACGGCCACGGCGGCGGCGCTCTTCGGCATGGAATGCCGGATCTTCATGGGCGTCGAG
This sequence comes from uncultured Syntrophaceae bacterium, assembly GCA_964460245.1. Classification (GTDB taxonomy): domain Bacteria; phylum Desulfobacterota; class Syntrophia; order Syntrophales; family Fen-1087; genus JAXDBM01. Next base: position 30,206 of record CAYWTL010000005.1, read on the forward strand.
GATATTCGGCGGCAGTCGCCCAATGTCCACCGAATGGAACTGTTGAGGGCGGAGGTCGTGCCGGTGGATTCCGGTGCCGGGACGCTGAAGGATGCTATGAACGAGGCCATGCGGTACTGGGTGGGCGCGGTGACGGACACCCACTATGTGATCGGGTCGGTGGCCGGTCCGCATCCCTATCCCATGATGGTGAGGGATTTTCAGAAGATCATCGGCGAGGAGGTCCGGTCCCAGATGCAGGCATCCCTCGGCCGTCTGCCCGATGTTCTGGTGGCCTGCGTGGGCGGGGGGAGCAACGCGATGGGGCTTTTTTATCCGTTCCTCGACACCCCGGTGAAGCTCGTGGGCGTCGAAGCGGCGGGCGAGGGTGTTGCCTCGGGGAAACATGCCGCGACCCTCGGGGCGGGTTCGCCGGGCGTGCTCCACGGGTCCAAGTCCTATGTGCTCCAGGACGGCAACGGCCAGATTCGGGAGGCCCATTCCATCTCCGCCGGGCTGGATTATCCGGGAGTCGGCCCCGAGCACGCCTTTTTGAAGGATACCGGCAGGGCCCGCTACGTCTCCGTGGTCGACGATGCAGCCATGGAGGCTTTTCACATCCTCTGCAGGCTGGAGGGCATCATCCCGGCCCTGGAAAGTTCCCACGCCTTGGCCTATTGCCTGAAAGCGGCCCCGGAACTACCCGGTGACGCCGTTATCGTGGTGAACCTTTCCGGACGCGGCGACAAGGACCTGGGGATTGTTTCGGGCTACCAGGCAAAGAGAGGAGGCATTCGCTCATGAACCGGATCGACCAGACATTTGCCGGATTGAGGCAAAAAAGGGAAAAAGCCCTGGTGGGCTTCATATCGGCCGGCGACCCTTCCCTGTCCGCCTCTCTCGAGATTCTCGAGGCCATGTGCCGTGCCGGCCTCGACATTCTGGAACTGGGCATTCCCTTTTCCGACCCCACGGCCGACGGGCCGGTCATCCAGCGTGCCTCGGCGCGGGCGTTGAAGAGCGGCGCCAGCCTCGCCGGGGCGCTGAAGATGGTGAAAGCCCTGCGAAAGGAGACCGATATTCCGATCATCCTTTTCAGCTACTACAACCCGATCTTCGCCTACGGGCCTGCGCCCTTTCACCGGGACGCCGTCGTTGCCGGCGCCGACGGGGTGCTCGTCGTGGACCTGCCCCCCGAGGAGTCCCGGGAGATGACGGATTGCTGGAGCAGAAACGGCGGATTTGCCCTGATCCGCCTCGTGGCCCCGACAACGCCGCCGGACCGGATGCGGAGGATTGCCGAACAGGCGTCCGGGTTCCTCTACCTGGTGTCGAAAACCGGCGTGACGGGCAGCGCCGGCCTGGATGTGTCTGCCGTCCGGGATCATGTGAAGACGCTCCGAGGACTCACGGATCTCCCCGTCTGCGTCGGTTTCGGCGTGAACACGCCCGCCGATGCGGGGGCCTTGGCCCCGCATGTCGACGGGGTCGTCGTCGGCAGCGCCTTTGAACGGACCATCGAGGAAAACCTGAACCGCCCGGACCTCGCGAAGCGGCTGGCGACCCAGGTGCGGCAGTACAAGGCGGCCATGCGCTGACAACCGCGACGGGAGGGAGGATCCGGGACGCCGGCGCGGATGCCCTGGTGCCGGATTCGGTCAGCGACGAGGCGGCGCGGGGTTCCGGACCAGCGCGAGGCCCTCATCGAAGGCTTGCAGGTTGATCGCCACCTGATCGGGCGCCATTCGACGGGCAATGGCCTCTTGAAAATCTTCCCGGTCGAAGGGAACGGCGGCCAGTCCGCCCAGGGCCCCCAGCATGACGATGTTGGCCAGGATCGGGTTGCCCAGCGCAAGGGCGCGGGCCGTGGCATCGATGAAGCGGGCGGCGGGCAGGACCCGCGCCACGGCTGCCTCCATTTCCTCCACCGGCGGGTATTCCAGCTCCCCCTTGATGACCCCCACGGGGTAAATGGGATGGCTGTTGGTGAGAAACACCGAATCGGGTTTGCCGTAGCCGGCCAGCACACGGAGCGCCTCCGCCGGTTCGAGCGAGACGATGACGTCGGCCCTTCCCTTCGGGATCTGGGGGCTGGCGACCGAACGGCCGGAGACGCGAAGATGACTCATCACGGAGCCGCCCCGCTGGGACGCGCCGAAGGTCTCCCCGATGGTGATCCAAAAGCCCTTTCGGGCCAGCATGTCGCCCAGCAGCCGCGCGGCCAGGACGTTTCCCTGGCCACCGACGCCGGTGATGATGATGTTGAAGGGATCTTTTTGGAGCGATGGGGCTTGCATGGTCAGGAGGCCTCCCTTCTCTGAATCGCCCCGGCAGGGCAGATGTCGGCACAAACCCCGCAGCCGTTGCAGATGATCTCGTCGATGCGGCTGACCTTATTCTCCCGGTCCCAGATGAGCCCCGGGCAGCCGAAGACGCGGGTGCAGAGGCGGTTGCAGCCGCAGTCCTCCCCCCGGCAGAGCGACTCGTCCACACGGACCTCGTAGGTCTTGTGCGCACGCCGCTCCGGGCTGAGGGCGCAGGCCTGCCGAAGGATGAGCACCTTGGCCCCTTCGCCGTATTCCAGCAGGCGGTTCAGCTTCTTTTGCGTTTCCTCCAGGTCGAAGGGATCGCTGGTCTCCACCTTCGCGCCCATGGCCCGGCACAGCTTTTCCATGTCCACCGCCGGCGCCGTGTCGCCGAGGACGTTCGTAGGCGAGCCCGGGTGCGGCTGGAATCCCGTCATAGCCGTGCCCCGGTTGTCCAGCAGGACGAGGGTGAACGGCGACTGCTGGTGGATGGCGTTGGCCAGGGCCGGCATGGCGGCGTGAAAGAAGGTGGAGTCTCCGCAGACGGCCAGCACGGGCTGGTCCATGCCGAAGCGCTTCAGCTTTCCGAAGCCGCCGGCGATGCCGCTGCCAGACCCCATGGCATGCAGCGTCTTGACGGTGCTGAAGCCGGCGGGCATAGTCCCCATCACATAGCAGCCGATGTCGCCGCAGACAAAGCCGTTGCGGCCGTCCAGCTTCAGGGCGTTGTGGATGGACCAGTAGGAGGCCCGGTGGGGGCAGCCGGGGCAGAAGGTCATCCCCCGGGGCGGCGCGTACCGGTCCGCCAGCGCCCGGACATCCCGGGCGAACGCCGCCGGGACGGATTCCGCCGCCGTAGCGAAGATACGCGACAGGGCCGCGAGGACAAGATCGGGGTTGAGTTCCCCCACCGACGGCAGGTGGCCGGACTGCTTTCCGTAAAAAAGCTTTTCCCCGATCTCCGCGGCGGCTTCCGCGGCGATCACCTTCACATGGTCTTCCAGGGTGGGAGCCACCTCCTCGACGAAGAGGACCCGGCCGGCCGAGGCGAGATGCCGCTTGACCAGCTTTCGGGGCAGCGGCCAGGTCGTCGCCAGCTTGAGGATTCCCACCCGCTTCTCCAGCCCCAGGATCTCTACGGCCTCCCGGCTGTAGAGCGAGCAGATGCTGCTGCTGACGATGAGCAGTTCCGGCGACGGCGGGCCCGTGTAGGTGTTGAACGGGCAGGTTTCGAAGATCTCCGCCGCCCGCCTCATTTTTTCCTGCTGCGGGCCGTGCTGGAGCTCGGGGGCGGCGAGGATCATGCTGATCACCGGTCCCGTCGCCGGGTCGAGCAACGGGCCGCTGTAGGTGAACTTCGCCCGGGCCTCGGTGCTGTCGGGCAGGGGGCCGAACCGCACGTTGCCGCTGGCATGGGACAGGCGTGTCACGCTGCGGATCATGACGATGTTGCGGATCTCCTCGGAGAGGTCGAAGGCCCACCGCACGATGTCCTTGGCCTCCTGGAAATCCCCAGGCTCCAGGAGCGGGATCTCCAGCAGGCGGGCAAACAGGCGGGATTCCCCCTCGTTGACGCTGGACAGTGCGCCGGGGTCGTCGCAGGAGACGAGGAGCATGCCCCCCCGCGTCCCGGAGCTGGCCAGGTGGAGCAGGAAGTCGGAGGCTACGTTGACGCCGTTCTGCTTCATGACGCACATGGAGCGAAGCCCGGCGAAGGAGGCCGCGGCGGCCACTTCCGCGGCCACTTTCTCGTTGGTCGACCACTCGACGTAGAGGTTGCGCTCCTTCGCCACCCCGGAGAAACGCTCGATGATCTCCGACGAGGGGGTGCCGGGATATCCGGTGGCCACGTTGATGCCGGCCTCCAGAGCGCCCCGGACAATCGCCTCGTTTCCCATGAGGAGATGCCGGGTATCGTTGCCCGCATCGATCAGGTATGACATGATCAGAACTCCTTTCCGTTATCCAGAATCCGCTCCGCCACGTCCTCCCGCATTCGCAGGCAGGCCGCGCCGTCCGCGCCGTTGAGCTTTCCCGCCTCTATGCAGCGCCGGATTCCCCGCTTCTTCTTGTTCGCCGCCGCCCACTCGAGGTGCGCGCGGTTCTCGGCCGGCATGTCCTCGAGGACCAGATATCCCTTCCTTTGGGCCTCCCGGACCACCTCTTCCCCCCGCTCCGTCCGGACGATGAGCGTGTTCATCTCCGGCCGCCCCTCGAGGACGCCCACGGAGACATCGGCGAACTCGGAAGTCATGTCCGGACAGTAGCCGCAGCTCTCCGGAACGAGGGGCCGGATCTCATCGAGGGGAAAGTCGCGCTTTCCTTCCTTCAGGTAAACCTCCAGGACCGAGGCCGGGGGCGGCGGGATGTCGATCTTGACGATATCCCGCAGGGGCATTCGCTGCGAGAGGAAGGCCTCGAACCGCCGGAAATCGAGCGCCCAGGTGCAGAAAAGCCCGACCACCAGGGCCGTCGGATCGTGAAAGGAGGGTTTGGCCAGGGGATTCATCCGCATTCGAGCCAGCGCCGTTGCCTGGCAGGGCGTGGCGACAACCCCCAGGGCCCCGTATCCGGCCGTGACGGCCCGGTTCATGGCCTCCAGGGTGGGCGCCGCGGTGTACTTGGCGAGGCTCTGGCGAAAGACCCCGGCGGGACGGGTCACCAGACGGGGATCGGGAAGAAGGCCGTCCCGGCCCGTGAGGACGGCGCCGTCGATGCGCCTGCTTCGAAGGGCGAAATACATCAGGGCGGATACGGTCCCCCCCGACTGGAAGGGCTGCTTCTTCACCCTGTCGCCGGCCCGGGAAACATGGATGCTGCGCCAGGCCCCCAGGGGACTGCCGTCGTAGGGCTTCGCGAAGTGAAACTGCGAAAGGCCTTCCACATTCACCTCGACCTTGGGGCAATGGGCGAGACACCGTCCCGCCTCGACGTTGCAGGGGAAGAGCAGGACCGTTTTCCCGCGATAGGATTGGAAATAGGGGCAAAGGCCGATGCAGGCGCCGCACCCGATGCACAGCCCCTCCTGAATGACGCTGCGGTCAAGCTTTTCCGAACTGGAAGGCTTCATGGCAGAACCTCTTTTCGCAATGCGGGCCGTCTCGTTTCGTACGGCTCGCGAATCATGCTTTTATCGTTTCCGCTTCTGCGGGGATCGGCTGTCGGGGTACCGGCCGGCGAATGCTATACCAGCAGGAAGCCGGATAATCAAGAAAATGAGACCAACATGAGCTCGGCAGAAAAAAGCATTATGTGCACAAGAGAGAGAAACCGCGAAGGCATGATGCGAATGTCCGATCAGGGAAGCATCAGGATCCGTTGTACATCTGTACATCACAGACTTTTATTTTTTGTAGAAACCGGACAGACGTTCCGGGGAGGCGCCTGCAAGGTACAGCGATATCAAGAACCAGTTTCGTAATGTGCACAGTAAGATGCCCTCTTTTTCCCAGCGGCGTGCCGATGTTGTGACGGGTTGATCGATGATGGCGATTTTCTCTCCCCTCTTTTTGATGCGCCTCATGATTTCCACATCCTCCATAATGGGAATATGGGCGAAACCGCCCACAGCCTGAAAATAAGCCCTGGGGAAAAAGAACACCTGATCCCCGTACGGAATTCGGGACACCCGGGATCGTAAAGATGCGATCTTTGAGATCAATCGGTGAACACGCCTGTCTGAGTCTATCTTCAGATCGAAGGCACCGGCAACGCAGGTCCGATCCAGAAATGCCGATTCGATCAAGTCAAGCGCATCAGGGGGCAGCCGGGTATCGGCGTGAAGAAATATAAGGATTTCACCCTGCGCCATGGCAGCGCCGGTGTTCATCTGGAGGCCTCGGCCTTTTTGGCTTACCGCGGTTTTGGTATCCCCGTTTTTTATGAACCCGATCGTTTTCCCCTCTCCGTCTCCATCTACCACGATCGTTTCGAAAGACCCATTCCGGCCGATGACGGCAAGGTGCTCTATGGTGGATTCAATAATCGACTCCTCGCGAAGGACGGGGATGATGATTGAGAATTTCGGGGACATCATACGAGGCGGGCCAGATCGTGATCCCGCAGGAATGATATGGTTTTCGATCCGGAAAATCCGTTTTTTAAGCTGTCTTCGACGAGTGCGTGGATATCTTCCGGACGGTCAACATCCCGCCATACGGGAAGAACATGCACATGAATCGCTGCACGATCAAGGGCTTCCATAGTTTGTTTGAAGACGCTGTCTGTACTCCAGGCGATCCCTTCGAATGCTTCGGGAGTAAAGGATTCCCTGCAAAATCCGATCAGGTAATATCCGCCGTCATGTGATGGGCCGATCACGGCATCACGCTTGCCCAAAGCCTTGAAAGCGTCGTGGACAAACTTTTGAGGGAGGTCGGGACTGTCGCTTCCGATGATAACGGTTGAACGGAAACCTTCTGAAAAGCATTGGATGAATGCATTATACATTTTTTCGCCAAGGTCTGCTCCCATTTGTGGCATATATGATAAGGCATCTCCGAATTCCCTGCTGAAATCGTTTTTCCTTTTCGTGGGGTGATAGGCAATCCGAAACTGGTAATCTCCGCCCGACAGCCTCTCGATCAAATCCTCGATGAATTTACGATAAAGGCAGGCAATCATTTCCTCATCAAAATGCCGACTGAGCCTGGATTTAACCATTCCCTTTTCCGGGTATTTGACAAACATGATAAGGCATTGTTTTTTATTCATAATACTACTTTTTAGGATATCATCTCGCTCTGATTGCTCAACTATAGGAAGAAGGACACAGTGTGTCAAGGAGGGAAAGTTGACAGAAGGGAGAGTTACATGCACCCGTGAATGGGATAGGCATATTTTCATTGACATATTGGAATGTAATGGGTATAAGCCTGCCGCTGTATATTGATACTATTTTGAGGATTGAAAGAGAAATCAATGCGTTATCTGTTTCTATGCTTTACCCCGTTAATATGAGAACCTGACAGAGAACCCGGGAGGTTCTCCAGAGTACACTGTCCCGCCGTTTTTCCGCACATGGCCAGTTAGCCTTCTGATTGTCATGCCGCAGGGAATGCGGTCTGACAGTTTCAGGAGGTGGAAATGGTCCATCATTATTCAAGCTTTTCTAATCATTTCAATGCAATAAAGTCTTTTTTCCGCAAGGGTCTGCTCCATCCTTGGCTATACCGGGTTATTCGAGTAGCCTTGGCGGTTCTCTTCATTTACGGAGGCATCGTCAAGCTGTTCGATCCGAAGGCTTTCGCTGCCACCATCTCTTCCTACGAACTCGTGCCCGAGATGCTGCTGCCGGTTGTTGCAGTCGGTTTGCCGCTGGTTGAGACCATTGCCGGCTTGGCCCTGGCCTTCGATCGCCCCTGGGGACTTCACTGGATCGCGGGACTTCTTGCCCTGTTCATATTCGTTCTCGGTTACGGCATCCTTGGCGATCTGAATGTCGATTGCGGCTGCTTCGGGGCCGAGGACCTGGACAAGCAGGCCAGCCTGCGTGGGGCCTTTTACCGGGACCTGATCCTCATCGGCGTCGTAACACCTTATCTCTATCTCTCAAAACGGGTCCGGAAATATGCGGGAAGCGTTGTAGTGAAAGGCGATGCTGTAAGGCATCCCCAATGAGCGGGTGGTTTCAACGGGAAACCAAAATATATCAAAAAACGTGAAAGGAGAAGAAAGATGAAGGTTAAAAGAAATTGGTTCGTCGTTTTGATTGCGGCCCTGCTGGTGTTCGGCATGACCGGAGCAGCCCTGGCGGCCTGGGGCACCAAGGAACTGGATACGGAGAAGATTGCCGTAACCTTTGCCGGAGAAGTGGCAAGAGGGGGCTACAAGATTGTGGCCACCCAGGAATTGAAGGGCTGGATCGACCAGAAGAAGCCCATGCTGATCGTGGACACCATGCCCTTTGAGGACAGCTACAAGAAGCAGCATGTTCCCGGGGCCGTCCAGATGCTGTTCCCCATCCCTGAGATGACGAAGATCGACGACAAGACAAAGGCCGATCTGGAAAAGCTGCTCGGACCCGACAAGGAGCGTCTGATCGTCTTCTACTGCGGTTTCGTGAAGTGCACCCGGAGTCACAATGGGGCCATGTGGGCCGTGAAGTCGGGCTACAAGAACGTGTATCGTTATCCCGGCGGAATCAAGGCATGGGACGAGGCGGGATACCCGATTGGAAAAGTAAAATAAACCCGTGGCCGATTTCAGGGAAGAATGCACGGGCTGCGGCGCCTGCGCCGAAGTCTGTCCCTTTCTGGAGGAGTTCGGGACGCCCGACGAAATTCTCGGCGAGCATCCCGAACGCTCATTTTACTGTACGTCCTGCCGACAGTGCGACGCGGTTTGTCCTTTGAATTTGTCGCCATCCGCCGCTTTTTTTGAGGAAAAGCGGCGGATGGTGCAGCAGCAACATTTGCCTCCACCCGTCCGGAAGGCGTTGGACGGCGCCCGGGGGTTCGCAAAAGCCGGGCATGGCTTCCCATTTTCTTTTTATGGCACCGCGGATACGGTCTTCTGGCCGGGGTGCGGGCTTGCGGCCCACCGGCCGGGACTGGTGCGCGAAGTCCGGAAAATTCTGAGCCGCCAGTTGCAGAAACCCGTCGGGCTGGTGCTGGATTGCTGTTATGACCCGGCGTACGGGTTAGGCGATACGGAAACGGCCGCGGCCGCCCTGCGGGAAATCAGCGAACGACTGCATGGTCATGGTGTCCAACAGGTGATCACCGGCTGCCTGAACTGCTACAAGCTCCTGAGCCAACGTCTCGACGGCATTGATGTCGTCTTCATTCTGGAACTGCTGCCTTCAAAGCTTCTTGAGAAACGGGAGGAGTCTCCGCTGTATCTTCATCATCCCTGCCCGTCTGCGCGCTGGGAGGGAATCCGGAAGGCGGCAAGGGATTTGTTGAATCATTCGCATGAAAGCGTTTCTCATCATTCAGAAACGGTTCCTTTTGCCGACTCATCGACGTCGCTGTGCTGCGGAGCCGGCGGGGGGCTTTGTTCCTTCTCCCCGGAGCTGGCCGGCCGTTTTCTGGACCGAATCTTATCGCAAAGAGGCGGTCGGACGATCATGACGTATTGCATCGGCTGCCAGAACCGCTTCCTCGGAAGGGGTGTGGAAGCGATTCATCTTCTCGAATGCCTGCCGGGCGTGACGCCGCGCCGGCGGGTTTCCTCTCCTGCTGCGCAATGGGCAAACCGCTTCTTTCTGTCCATGACGGCAAGGATGGATGCTCGCAAGTTGCTTGTCGGACTGATCATTGCGATTCTGATTGCCGCCGGCGTTTATCTCAACCGGCAGCAAGTGTTTTCCGCAAAAATGCTGATGGATCTTCTCGGCAGCCATCCGGTCCTTGCCCCGGTCATGTTTCTCGGGATTTATGCGATTTCACCGTCCCTGTTTCTGCCAAGCATACCCCTGACCCTGGCAGCCGGTTTTTTTTGGGGGCCGATCTGGGGCGTCATCTTTTCCATCGCGGGGGCGACCATCGGGGCCTGTCTGCCTTTTTTTCTGTCCCGCTATCTGTTTCAGGATGCAGTCAAAGCCAGGGTGCCGGTCGAGCGCTGGCAATGGCTGCAGGACAAGGTTCATCAGCACGGGTGGAAGGCCGTCGCCTTCACCCGCCTGATTCCCGTTTTCCCCTTCAACCTCCTCAATTATCTTTTCGGACTGACGCCGATACCTTTCCGTCAATACCTGTGGAGCACCTTTGTATTCATGCTCCCCGCCTGCGTTGCCTTCGTCGCTTTCGGGAGTTCCCTCGGGGAGTTGCTGGTTCGGGGAAATGTCCGTGGCGTCGTGATGGGGGTCGCCATCGCCGCGGCCGCTTTTTCATTGCCCATCGCGCTCCGGCCGTTTTTCCGCAAAATCGGGGACAACGGGGCGGTTGCGCTGCCTGACAAGAAGGAGAAAGAGAACCTGAAAAGAAAGGATCGTTAGCCATGGCCGATTATTATGAACCGAAAGATCTGGCTGATTTTGCCAACATCGGGGAATATGCCCCGGCGCTGGGGGAAAAGTATTTCGATTACTATGGGGAGGCGATGAAGGACGGGGCTTTGACGGCTCGGGAAAAGGCATTGATTGCCCTGGCCGTGGCCACGACGCAGCATTGTCCGTACTGCATCGATGCTTACACCCATCAGTGCCTGTCTCTGGGGGTCTCGCAGGAAGAGATGATGGAGGCGGTGCATGTCGGGTCGGCCATGGTCGCGGGGATTGTCCTGGCCCATTCGACCCAGATGCGAAAGATCATCAAGAAAAAGGAAATGTGAAGATGGATTCGCCAAGCCTCTCTTATCCGACCTTTGAACAAAAAATCTCCGGTCCGCTCGTGGCAGGGGAGGTGGAGATATTTCAGATCAACCTGGGGTACCGGTGCAATCTGGAATGCCGGCACTGTCATATCGAGGCCGGTCCGAATCGTCCGGAGCGCATGTCCCGGCCTGTTATGGAGATGTGTCTGCAGACGCTGCGGCGGCATCCGATTCCCACGATCGACATCACGGGCGGTGCGCCGGAAATGCATCCCGATTTCCCCTGGTTCCTGGATGAATGCGCCTCGCTGGGCCGTCATCTGCTGGTGCGGACCAATGGTGTCATTCTCCGGGAGCCGGAATACGCGGCTTTGCTGGACCGCTATGCCCGGCAGCATGTGGAGGTTGTGGTGTCATTCCCCCATATGGACCCGAACACGACGAACCGGCAGCGGGGTGCGGGCGTCTTTTCCAGGCTGATCGAAGCCTTACGGATGCTCAATGACAGGGGCTACGGGCAACCCGGAAGCGGACTCGTCCTGAATCTCGTCCATAACCCGGTGGGAGCCTATCTGCCCGGCCTACAGAACAGCCTGGAAAATCGCTACCGTCAAGTCCTCATGGATAAATACGAAATTGTTTTCAATCACCTCTTCTGCATAACGAATATGCCCATCGGCAGGTATTTGCGTTACCTTCAAAGAACCGACAATTATGAAGATTACATGACGGCTTTGGTGAATGCCTTCAATCCGGCAACGGTGACGAACGTCATGTGCAGGAAAACGCTCTCCGTAGCCTGGGACGGAAAACTGTACGACTGCGATTTTAACCAGATACTGGGTCTGACGGTGAATCACGGCGCTCCGGAGCACATAGCCGATTTCGATCCGGCCCGGCTTGCCGCACGCCGTGTCGTCACCGGAAACCACTGCTACGGCTGCACCGCGGGGACAGGGAGTTCATGCCAGGGAGAAATTGCCTGATGAAAGATCGGGAGCAACGGCATATTCACGCATCTGCGGATCGGCAAGCACCATCGCGGTTGACTCTGGGAAGTTTTTTACCTGGGCATCCTGTTCTGATCCTGCTGATTCTGGCTCTTTTCAGTTCCTCTCCGGCATTCTGTGCCGAGCCGGAAGTCCTTTTTCGGGAGAACTTCGACAGTCTCGCCAACTGGGATGCCCTGACCTTTCCCAACATCAAGGTCCATACCCTTTACACCGTGGTCCGGGAAGAAGGAAAATCCGTTCTGAAGGCCGAAAGCCGATCGTCCGCCTCGGCCATCGTTTACCGCCGAAGCTTCAACATCTACGAATATTCCCGTGTCCGCTGGCGTTGGAAAGTGGCACGGCTTTCGGACCGGGGCAACCCGAAAGAAAAATCGGGAGATGACTATCCGATCCGAGTTTACGTTATGTTCCAGTACGATCCATCCAAGGCTTCGTTGGGCGAACGGCTGGTTTTCAATGCCGCCAAGGCGATCTACGGCAAATATCCGCCCCACAGCACCCTGAATTACGTCTGGACGGGACGGCATCTTCCCGAACGGGTCATCGTCAGCCCCTATACTGAAAAAGCCTACATGGTCATCCTGGAAAAGGGAAAGGATCGGGTCGGACAGTGGGTGGAGGAGTCGGTGAACGTCCTTGAAGATTACCGGCAGGCCTTCGGCAAGGACCCCCCGGCGGTTGCCGGAATCGCCGTCATGAGCGATTCGGATAATACCGGGGAAAGCGCCTTAGCATACCTGGATTATATCGAAGTGGTCAAGATTCGCCCATGACGGCCCTCGGACCGGATATCGATTCCCGGACGATCAAGCCGGTGGCCACGCAAACGTGGACCTCAGGATGACTCGCAGCATCCTGAATTCCCGCGATCCTCGAGACGACTGTCAGGATAAAAACATTATTTCGGAATGCATAAGACGAATCACGATAAAACATAACGCAGGAGGTTCAAAGACATGCCGGTAGTTATCGATGCCAGGGGGCTCGGATGTCCTCAGCCCGTCATCATGGCGAAAAAAGCGATTGAGGAAAACGAACAGATAACCGTTCTGGTGGATAACGATACTGCCGTGGAAAACATTCGGCGCATGGCCGGGAAAATGGCCTGTGCTTTCTCGGCAGTGAAAAAAGAGGGCAGCACTTGGGAGATCGCCCTTGCCCGGACCCATGCAGACGTTCAGGGTCCGCAATCCGTTCCGGCAGGTGAAATTTCCTGCGGTGCCCTGTCCGAGTCGGGAACGGGCCCACTGGTGGTGGTCCTTTCCGACAATCATATGGGACGGGGGGATGATGTCCTGGGGGACATCCTGATCCGGAGCTTTGTCCACACGCTTCTGCAATTGAAGCCCCTGCCGGACACGATCATCTGTTACAACGCCGGGGTCAAGCTGGCTGTGAAGGGGGCGTCGGCCCTGGATGACCTGCAGCAACTGGAGCAAAACGGTGTGGATATCCTGGTCTGCGGCACCTGCGTGAACTATTTCGTGCTTGGCGATCAGATTTCCGTGGGTCATATCTCCAACATGTACGACATTGCCGAAACCATGGCCGCTGCCGGCCGGCTGGTACGGCCCTGAGGAAGAGGCCTCAATGAGCCGCAGCCAAGAATATCGCTCAGGTGTTGATTCGAAAAAGAACAGGGAATGGCAGGTGATCGGTTCATCGTCGCAAGTCCAGATCCAGAAATCATGAAAGAAACCGCAATGCAAACCAATTCAAAATATTTGACCCCCCTCATCGAGGGAGATGATGCTTCGGACCCTGCGCAACGGTACCTCGAATATCTGCTGAAAAAAAGGGACCGGAAGGCGCCGGTCGTCGGATTGTATTGCGGCTACGCCCCGGTGGAGCTGATCCGCGCCATGGGAGGCGTTCCCGTTTCCCTCTGCTCCTCTTCCCATCGGACGATTCCCGCCGCGGAGGCGATTCTTCCCGCCAATCTCTGTCCGATGATCAAATCCAGCTTCGGGTTCATCCTGACCAGTTCATGCCCCCTTTATGAACTTTCCGAGGCCATTATCGGCGAGACGACCTGCGACGGGAAGAAGAAAATGTTCGAGCTCATCACCCACATCAAACCCACCCACATCATGGACCTGCCCCAGCTTCCCGATGATGAGGGCGTGCAGGACCGTTGGGTCGAAATGGTAAGAAAGCTAAAGCTGTTCCTGGAGAAGACATTCCATGCCGACATCACGGCGGAACGGCTCGAAGCGGAAATCCGGGAGACGAACCGAAAAAATGTTCTGATGGACCGGTTTTTTGACTATGCCGCATGCCATCCCTCTCCCTTGCACTGGCGGGAGCTGTACGAAGTCATTGCCCTCGATACGATGACGGACAGCGATGAACTCGGGCAGCTAATGGAAGGCATATTCCGCAGGCTGAAAGACCGCATGGCCGAGGGCCTCTTCTTTGGGACCGATGACTCCCCGCGCGTACTGGTTACCGGCTGTCCTGTCGGTGGAGATGCTGTCAAGGTCTTGCAGGTCATCGAAGAAGCGGGAGGGGTGATTGTGGCCCTGGAGGCGTGCAGCGGGATGAAGGGATATTCGATCCGGATCGACGAGGGTACGGGCGATCCCCTGGCTGCCGTTGCCGGCGCAACCTTGAAGATCCCCTGCTCTTGCATGACGCCGAACACTGGAAGGCTGGCAGCGCTGGACGTGTTGATTGCGCGCTTCAGGCCGGACGTCGTCGTGGATGTCGTTCTCCATGCGTGTCATAGCTATAACGTGGAATCTTATAAAATTTTGAGGCATGTGAAAGAAAGACACGGACTGCCCTGCATCAAGATCGAGACGGACTATTCCAGTGGCGATGTCGAGCAGATACGGACCCGTATTGAGGCGCTCTTTGAGTCGTGTGAAACGAACCGTGAGGGACGGGCGGTGAGAAACGTCCAACCGACGGCAACGGGCACGGGCTGACGCTGGAAACGTCATAGCCACCAGCGCCGCCCGTACCGTCATTGTGCGGAAAAACCGTTGTGAAAAAACCGATGACTGCGGCAGGACGCGGGAAACCTATTTTCTCTTCTTCGCCTCGGCGTCCTTTTCGGCTTCCTCTTCCATCTCCAGAAGCCGCGTGTAGTAATCCCCGAATTCTTCGAGATGGTCCGTGGCGATCTCCAGGGCCCTCATCTTGCTGGTCGTGTGTTCCCGCTCCACCTTGATGCCCATGAGCAGCTCGTTGAGGTCGTATTTGGTGATCGCCTTTCCGTCCGCGCGGCCGCCCTTCATGGAATCTTTGAAATCCTTGATGTCGATTCCGTATTCCTTCTGGATGGTCTGGCGGTATTTCTCGAAGTCCCCCGGTCCGGTTGCCGCCGCGTCTTGCACCAGGAAAAAAGCGAAGGCCGCCATGCAGAAAAAACAAAAAGCGCCTTTCGAGCAAATTTTAACCCCTTCATGTCGTTCCCCTCCTTGGAAATTAAATTTACAGAAACCATATCGTTGCGGGCAATGCATTGTCAAGATGGATTGTCCTTTCCTGAATCGGCCCCATTATCGATCAGCGCTGTCGCCCGCCCCCGCGCTGGAATGCGGCAAGGTGATTCCGCGATCCCAGGAGCAAGTGGTTGAAAACGGCCCGCACGTCTTCAGGCAGGTCTTTTTTCAAAAATCGCTCATACATGGCGATATTCGCGATTTCGGCATCGACGCCGATTTTCAGCGCTTCCACAAAGGTTTCGGGAACTTTAGCAAGTTCCAGCCCTCTGTCGAGGGGGAGGGCGACGCCGTGTTTTGCAAACAGGGGCTTCAGCCAGGCAATATGCCTTTCCTCGGCCTGAATAATATTGGAGAAGGGCCGACGGGTGCCGAAATTCGCCATCACCTTCTGATATTCCCCCCGCGCCAGATATTCATCCTGAATTGCGAAGGTCAGCATACCGGCCAGTGTGAGTTCTCCGTCGGGGATTTTTGATGCGCCGGATGCACCGTACGGTTCATCGGCAGCCCAGGCGGGCAAGGCAATCCCAAAGCACAGCAGAAGCATTCCACATACAGCCATCTTAAAGATCGGTTTCATTTTTGAACCCTCCTTTCCAGGGATTTGTTTGCCTGCCCCTTTATTTGGACAGGATCATTTTCAGGGAGATCAGGAGCAGGGCGACACCGAAGATTTTCTCCAAAAGAACGCTTGAAAGGTTGGTGGCTGCTTTCGCCCCCAGAAACCCACCGACAACAAAGCCGAGGCAGATCCAGCCGGCGACGCCGAGATCGACATGCCCCTGCCGGTAATAGGTCCAGGCGGCCAGGATGCCGATGGGCGGGACCAGGAGCGCCAGGGTGGTCCCCTGGGCCTGGTGGATCGTAAAGCCGAAGAGGAAGATCAGGGCCGGCACGATGATCGTGCCGCCGCCGATTCCGATGAGGCCGCTTAACGTCCCGGCGGCCAGTCCCAGCAGGACATAACCCGTTGCATTGGCCATGGCGTCACCTTCATATCCGTTAAAAGAGAATCCTGATTCGGTTCAACCCTTCGGCAGGCGGCACGGGGTTTGCTATCCATACAGGGGCAGCACTGAACCGGTGAAACCCAGGGCAAAGACCCCGGCGCCCGCGAGAAACGCGGCGAGCGCGGCATATTTGTTCATGCGGGGAAAGTGGGCGGCGAACAGTAGAACGATGCACAGACCGAAGGCCAGACAAAAGGGACAGTAGGTTTCATGCACGATCTGGAAGCGAACCAGCAGGACTTCCCCGCCAAAGGCCCCGGCGAGCATGAGGGTCCTCAGATGGCCGGCCGGGGAGGAGAACCTCGTTCTCTGCAAAGCGGCAAGGACAAGCAGGGAGGCCATGAACAGAATCCCCACGATCTTCAGGTCCACGCCGAGCAGTTTTCCCTGAAGCGCGGAGCAGGCGGTGTCGCAAATCTGGTAGAAGATGACCAACCCCAGGCCGATGACGGGCAACAGGATATCGATGGCGTTCCGCCATGCCGCGCCTGCCTTGGAATTTGACAATCGATCCGGCAAAACCCAAACCTCACGGCAGTTTTTTGAGAGCGCTGACGATGTCCGGCTTGCCGACATGCTTCTCCTTCTTGTCCCCGCGAATGATTACGCAGGTCGGCGTCGCGTTGATCCGGTCCTCCTGGATCAGGGCGTTGTAGCGGCTGAAGACGGTTTTGGTGTCCAGCGACTCGTAGGCAATCCCTTTGCTCTTCAGAAGCGCCTCCACCTGATCTTTCCCAGTTGCGTTTCTACCGGCGGCTGAAGTGAACAGAACGTTCCGGACATATATGGCGTGTTCCACATCCCGGTTTTTCGCCAGGGCGTAGAGAAAGTATCTGGCGTACAGGGGGCTGATCGGGGTGTATGGAACATCCACCAGCGTCAGGCGGATCGCTTTTTTCTTCAGCAGACTTTTCAGAACGGGTTCAGCCTCCGGCTCGAGTGCCCGGCAGGGCGGACAGAAATAGTCCGTGTAGAGACGGACTTCGACAGTGCCGTTGCCGAACGTCGGAAAAAGGGGTTCCGTTTCGCGGGCGGCCGGCGCGATGTTGAAAAGGAGCAGAACGAAGATGCTAATGAACGAAACAGAAAATATCGCCTTTCTTGAGATCATAATCACGACTCCCGGACCGCTCTTTGATGATGATTGGCAACTCATGCATTTTCACCAACGCAATGAGAGTGCCGGAATGTTGCCTAACCGATACGGAGCACGGCATGAGTCCATTGATCGAAGATGTCTCCTTGCCGTGCGGGAAATCGGGGACAGCGACTTTCGCGATTCTTATACCACATTTTGAAGCCGGATTTCGACATTTTGTGCCGAGGCTCTCCGGCTGGATTCGAATCGGTTTTTCTCTTCCCAGCAGGTTCCCCGTGCGTCGCAGCCGGATGGATGTGGCCTGGAAACTCCTCAGAACGAAAATTTCAGCCCGGGCGCGGCCCGGTTGTCGACCGGGATGGTAATTTGGACTGGCATGGTCATGACGTGCTTTCTATCCGGCTATTTCACTCCAGATTTTTCGAATGTCCTCGACGCACGGAGCGCCGGTCTCCACGACGGCCTTCTCTTGAAGCTGGGCCCGAGTAACGGAGTGGTCATACCGAATGCGGCCGGCAACCCGGGCTCCCATCTCCCGTGCTTTCTGCTCGATCCGATCCGCCATGCCGGGATTCAGGTCCCACTTGTTGACGCAGATCGCCGCCTGGATGTCGAAGTGCCGCGTCAGAGAGAGCACCCGTTCCAGGTCGTGCGCACTGGAAACGGTCGGCTCCGTGACGGCCAGTACCAGGTCGGATCCGGTCACGGAGGCGATTACGGGGCAGCCGATTCCCGGGGGGCCGTCCACCAGGATCAGTGTACGGTTTTCCCGCTCCGTGATGCGCCGGGCCTCCTGCCGAACCGTGGAGACCAGCTTGCCCGAGTTCTCCGCGGCGATGCCAAGCCGGGCATAAACCATGGGTCCGCAGCGGGTCTCGGAGATCATCCATTCCCCGCAAAGGCGCTCGGGGAAGTCGATGGCCTCGACGGGGCAGAACCGCACGCAGACGCCACACCCCTCGCAGGCGACGGGATCGATGGCAAACAGGGGTCCGCGGAGCGGATCTTCGCGCGCTTTCACGGCGTCGAACCGGCAGTAATCGAGGCAGAGGCCGCAACCGATGCAGTCGTCCGCACGGATCACCGCCTCGCGGCCGCTGCGGAATTCATGCCGCTCCTTTATCTCAGGCGCGAGGACAAGATGCAGATCCGCCGCATCCACGTCGCAATCCGCAATGACCGGACGGTCCGCCAGCACGGCGAAAGATGCGGCCAGGCTCGTCTTCCCGGTGCCTCCCTTGCCGCTGATGATCACGATCTCCCTCATGGTTTCCGCCCTTTCCCGTCGCGCTCCCGTTCCAAGTCCGTCGTGGCTTCTTTTTCCGCGGGCTTTCGCATCGTCTTCCCGATCAGGTCCAGGAAGAGACCACGGTATTCAGGAAGCGCATCCACGATGAGTTCCCCCCGGGAGTAAGCCTCGGCGATACGACGGTCGTCCGGTATTTCCGAGAGTATCGGAATGGCCTCGGCGATGCAGTAGGCATGCACCCGGTCGTCTCCGACACCGACCCGGTTGATGACGACCCCGAAGTGCGTCCCGAGTTCCCGCACCGTTTCAACAGCCAGCTTCAGGTCGTGGAGACCGAAAGGCGTCGGCTCCGTGACGAGCACGACGAAGTCGACATCCCGAAGCGTGGCGATCACAGGGCAAGACGTTCCGGGGGGCGCGTCCAGGATTGCCGGCAGATGGCCTTTCAAGTGCGCCTTGACCGCCCGAATGAGGGGAGGCGCCATGGCCATGCCGACGTCGAGACGGCCCTGGATCAGGGTGATGTTTCCCGCCCGGATCGTTTCGACCACTCCGATTCGCCGATCCGTTTCCCGGATTGCCTTCGGAGGGCAGACCAGGGTGCAGCCGCCGCAACCGTGGCACATCTCGGGGAACACGAGGGGAACGGTTCCGAAAGAAACAATGGCGTGATATGCGCAGAAGGATCCGCACTTCCCGCAGCCGTCACAGAGGGACTCATCCACTTGCGGGACCGGAATGCTGACCGTCTCCTCCGCTTCGACGCAGCCCTTCAGGAAGAGGTGCGCGTTCGGCTCTTCCACGTCGCAGTCCAGCAGCAGAACTTCGGAAGCGAGCGCCCGGGCCATGTTCACGGCCAACGTCGTCTTTCCGGTGCCTCCCTTTCCGGAGGCGATGGCCAGAATCATGCCGAATTCCGGTGTCCTTCGACGTTGGCGGAATCCGCCTCTTTCAGTCCCCCGGCGCGGTACAGGTCGAGGGCTTCCCGCACGGTCGCGGCGCCGGTGTTGAAAATCCGAATCCCGGCCGCGGAGAGAACGCGGAAAGCCTTGGGCCCACAGTTCCCGGTTACGACGGCCTTGACGCCGGACCGGGCCACGGTCTCCGCCGACTGGATGCCCGCCCCCTGGGCTGTATCCATCGTCTTCCGGTTGTCGATCACCGTGAACGTGTCCGTGTCCAGATCATAAATGAGAAACTTCGGGGCTCGCCCGAAACGGGCATCCAGCGGGGCATTCAAATTCTCCCCCGATGTTGAAAACGCGGTTTTCACGAAGGAACCTCCTTATCCTTTCCGGATCGTGCCGTTACCGGCGGCATCGACCCTGAAGCCACTACCGCCGGCATCGGCAGCGTTTTTGACGGCCTCTTTCAGGCCGCTGTTTCTTTTTCCATCTCGGTGAGGCGCTTTCGGATCAGATTCAGTTCCGATTCCAGAATGTCTGCCTGATTCCGAAGGGCCTGTCTTTCCGCTTCCGGATCGGGGTTCGGGTTGTACATCGTCTGGATGTACGGCGCCGCATATCCGCCGAATTGCATCCAGCTCGGCCGGCCCGTGGCGTAGAACCGGTTTCTCCAACCGCGTCCACCCCCGCCGAATCCCCGTCCAAGGCCGAACCCTGCACCAAGGCCGAAAGCCCGTCCGGGCATTGCATTCATGTATCCGGGGACGCCGAAACCTGCGCAGAAACCCGCCGCACGCCCGGTCATCGAACCCATTCCACGGGGTCCTGTTCCATCTCCTCTTGGCATATGCTTGTCCTCCTTTCTTATTGTTTTGGTCCTTGTCTCATTCTCTCGTCATGGCGGTGCCGCACTGCGGGCATTGCCGGTCAAAACAGGGCACTCCGCGCTGGTGGGGTTCCCGGTGTCCGCACTGGGGGCAGACACACGTTCCCGCCGGTCCTGCCATCTTTGACCCTCCCATGCGGCCCGGTCCCCGGCCTGCCCGGCCTGTACCGCGACCGCCACCCTGGCCTCTTCCCATTCCTCTTCCGTTCATGATCGAATCCTCCCGATGGAAGTTCTGCATTTGATTAAACCGCCAGCCGCCTCTCCCCGAACAGCCGGGCATGGCAAAGGTGTCTCCAGTCAGGCCGCCACGGTGCCACGCCTGGACGACTTTCCTCAAGTCCCCGGCCACGAAGGGGATCACTCGAATCCCGTAGGCGCTGACCATTCCGTACAGGGGCCTGGAAATCGCGCCGCATACCAGCGTACCGACCTTCAATTGCGCCAGGTGCAGCGCCTTCTGCACTGGAAGCTCTCCGGACAACGCCTGCTGTGTTTCCGAGATAACCTGGCCGGATTCGACCCGGACCAGCAGAATCTGCCGGGCGCTGTCGAAAACCGGCGCGATTCGATTATTCCAGCAGGCAAACGCTGCGTTCATGCGGAGCCCCTACAACCTTTACCGATTAGGTATGCATTCTTCGGACCAACACGATTCTAAAAAGAGAACTCTATGTATCTATCGATAATAAAACAGTATTTTCAAATTGAGGGGAGGGGGTGGGATCAATTATAATATCTTTAATGCTACTATATATTTCCGTAACAAGTGCATTGACGCTACTTATTCTTGGTGCGAAGGGAACGGCCGTCCCGCTTCGGAAGGGATATTCCCAACCTCTTCAGCTTCCGGAAAAATGTGGTCTTGTGGATGCCGAGTTCCCGTGCTGCCGCCTCTCGGTTGTAGCCGTGCCGCTCCAGCGCGGCTCGAATGGCCTGAATATCGAGAAGTTAGTGAGCGGAGCGGAAATCCGAATCCGTTCCCGCCGACTTGCCCCGCGCCGTGAGCTCGTCGGGCAGGTGGCGGATGTCGATGTCGCCTTCCCGGCAGAGGATGAAGGCCCGTTCGATTACATTTTCGAGTTCCCGAACATTGCCCGGCCAGTCGTGGGCCATGAGCAGGGCAAGAGCCTCGGCAGTGATTCCGCTAACGGACCCGCCCTGAAGCCGATTGAAGTGATGGATGAATTGCTCCGTGAGGAGCGGAATGTCCTCCTTCCTACGGCGGAGCGGCGGGAGCTCCACGCGGACGACGTTCACACGGTAATAGAGATCCTCCCGGAATGCCCCGCTGCGAACCTGCTGCGCCAGGTCCCGGTTGGTGGCGACGATCACCCGAACGTCCGCCGTTTCGGACCGTGTTCCCCCCAGGGGTTCGTAGCTTCTATCCTGAAGGACTCGGAGAAGACGAATCTGGAGGGCCGGGCTGATTTCTCCGATCTCGTCCAGAAAAATGCTGCCGCCCCGCGCGAGGGCAAAGCGGCCGGGCTTGTCCCTGGCGGCGCCCGTAAATGCGCCCGCTTTGTATCCGAACAGCTCGGATTCGAGCAGGGTGTCCGGCAGGGCTCCGCAGTTCACGGCGATGAACGGACCCTCTCGGCGCAGACTCAGATCGTGAATGGTCCGTGCGATCAACTCCTTGCCCGTTCCCGTTTCGCCAAGAATCAGGACCGTGCTCGGGCTCGCCGCAATGGCCGGCAGAACCTCGAATAATCGCTGCATCAGGAGGCTTCGGCTCACGAGGTCTCCCACGCGCACCCGCCCTGCAAGTTCCTGGCGGAGCGCCTCCACTTCGGAGAGATCCCGGAAGGTCTCTGCGCCGCCGATTACGTGTCCATCACCGTCCCGAAGCACCGCCGTGGAGACGCTGATGGGAATCCGGTTCCCGTCCCTGTCGATGATATAACCGGATTTGCCAATAACGGGTTGGCCGGTTTTCAGGGTTTGCTGAAGCGCGCAATCCGTGCCGCACATGTCGGATCGGAATACCTCCGAGCAGGGACGGCCGATCGCCTCACGGCGGGAAATACCGGTGATTTCCTCGGCGGCGCGGTTGAAGGAGGAAACGCGCCAATCCATGTCTACGGTGAAGACGCCGTCTGAGATGCTCTCCAGGATGGCATCGTCATGTGTTTTGGCAACGGCATCTTTCTTTTTTCCGCGGACGCTCATTCCGCTTGTCTCCGGTCTGGATCGTGAGCCATGATGCGTCATGGTTGCCAGAATCGGCGCACTCCGATTCTCGCGGATTTCATGCGCCTGACCGTCGCGCGGGCATGCGCATCAATCCACAGGAAGGAGGATGGCAGAGACACGAAACGCCCATTCCGGTCACAAGTGCGACCGGTAGTCGGTCAGCTGGATGTTATCCTTTGCCCAGAGGATGAGATCGGATACGGACGTGCCTTTGGGAAAAAACTCCGCGATACCTGCTTCCCTGACCTTGCCCATGTCATTGCTGTCCAGAAAACCGCCGGCGGTAACCCGGACATAGGACATGTTTTCCTTTTTCAGCAGTTCCATGATCCGAGCGAGGTCTTCGATTTTCGCGCCGGGCAGGGTCGTGATGCCGATATGGTCAACGGATTCCTGCAGCGCCGAGGCGACGATGGCCTCGGGCCTCTGATTTTCAATGTAGACGATTTCAAAGCCCGCTTCCCGAAAGGCAAAGCATAACCTCCCTACGGCCTCATCAGAACCACTGCCCAGCTTCGCCATCAAGATCCTGATTGTGCCCGCGCTCATGCACTATTCCTCTTTTCTGGAACCGTTTTTCCGCCCATGTCGTGAAGATCGGGCGAACCATGCCCCCCCTGTCGCCGTCCAGGTCCAGGCCTTTTCCCGAATTAGGACTTTTCGGGCAATGACCGGGCACACCGTGATCCGATCAATCGGCCACCGGCGCGAAGAGGGGCCTCAAAGGGTATTTTCTTCAGTCAGACCGGTCGCTGCTTCTCCTGCCCCGATGGGTCAGCCGGGCGAAACTTGGGAAGCGTAACCGATTCCGTCGCTTCATCCCAGACCACCTCCACGGGCATGTCGCAGGTCACCTCGTGCGGATCGCACTTGATGATGTTTGAGAGGATGTGGGGACCTTCTTCCAGCGCCACCAACGCCACCACATACGGGAGATCCTCCTGAAAGGCGGGGTCGAAGGCCACGTGGTACACCGCGTAAGAATAAACGGTTCCCTTTCCGGATGCCGTGATCCAGCCTGTCCTCCCCGAGAGGCAATTCGGGCAGATGAAAGCCGGCGGCCAGCGCAGGCGCCCGCAATCGCCGCACTTCTGGATGCGGATCACATGTTCCCGGCATCCGTTCCAGAAGACCTTCGTATCCGCATTGATTTTCGGTAACGGTTTTGTGCAGGTCATGGCGTTCATGCCCTCCTCAGGATATAGCATGCGTTTGTTTGCAGAATCCCCCCGTTGTCGCTGCACAGGATGATCTCCGGTGTCTTGTTGCCCGTCGACGGGCCCAGCTGCCGCGCTCCGCAACGACCCATCAACTGCATGACGCCTTCCGTAAGGGGGGTCATGCCCATCTGGTAGGATTCGGAAAGCTGTCCCCCCGACGTGTTCACCGGCATGCGGCCCCCCGGTTCGATGGTTCCCCCCTGGAGCCAATCCTTTCCTTCGCCGGGTTTGAAGAAGCCGTAATCCTGAAGGGTGATCTCGACGGTGTATGTGAAGCAATCGTAGATTTCGCAGGCGTCGACGTCTGCCAGCGTAATCCCGGCCATGCGAAGAGCCATCGCGCCCGCTTCGCGCGCCCCGGTTGCGCCTGCCAGGTGGCGGGCCGGCGCAAGATCGGAGGCGGGGTTGTGCATCCCCAGCCCCATGAGGGTGACCAGCGGGTGGCGCAGGTCTCTGGCCCGTTCCCGTGTGGTGACGATGCAGGCCCTGCCGCCGTCGGTGACGAGACAATTATCGGCCACCCGAAAGGGTTCCACGACCCAGGGGGAAAGATCGTAGTCCGCATCCGTCAGGGTCCGGTCATGCATCATGGCCTGGGGATTCCGGTTGGCCCACTTGCGCTGTCCGACGGCGATCCGTTTCCATGTCTCGGGCCCCGTCCGGAACTCGTGCATGGCCCTTTGGGCAGCCAGGGCGTATCCTCCGGTGGCGCCGAAGTGACCGAAAACGGCATCTTCGGCGCCCAGACCGGAAAGCATCCTCATCATGCTGTCCCCCGAACGGCTGCAGTGGCCGTAGGAAATCAGCACATACTTGCAAATGCCCGCTTCGAGCACGCCAACTGCGTGCATGAGGTGGTTTCGGGATCAGTTGGCGTCCTGAGCCAGGAATGTGGGCGAAAGGCCGAGGTGCTGCGCCACAAGGTACGGAGTGACCTCCGTCTCACCCGTGGAGGGCGGGAAATGACGGTAGCAGATCAGTCCGTCCACGTCCTCCCGTTTCAGCCCGGCATCCGCAATGGCGTTAGCGCAGGCTTCCAAGTGGAAACCGAGGGTGGTTCGGTCTGGAACGATACCCTGGGGCGTGTAGCCGATGCCGACAATGGCGTACCTGTCTTTCAGACTCATCGATGGTTTCTCCTTAAACATAAAACCCCGCACCCCTTGTGTTCCCTGCATGCCCTGGTGGGGCGGTAGCGCTATTTCCTTTGAGGACACTTTTTCAAACACATGAACCAATCCAGGCATGTCACACCAGGATCAGGCTTCTGAGTCCGATCCTTAGCGACACCGCAGGACCCTGGAGGTGGAACAATGACATCATCGCCAGGTTGCCAGTTTGCAGGGGTTGCAACACCGTGCTCATCGGATGTTTGCATGGCAATCAAAAGGCGCATGACCTCATCCATGTTGCGCCCGTTCGATAGCGGGTAATACAGTATCGCTCGGACGATTCCTTTGGGATCAATGATAAACACAGCTCTGACGGCTTGCGTACTGCTTGCGCCCGGCTGCAACATGCCAAATGCTTTTGACACTTCCATTTTCAGGTCTTCAATGACAGGAAACGTAACCTCAACATCCTGCATATCTTTGTATCTAATCTTCTCCTTGATCGTTCGCAACCAAGCGATATGCGCGTAGATGCTGTCGATCGAAAGTCCAAGCAATTTGCAGTTTCGCTTGGCGAATTCCTCCTGCATGGAAGCGAATGTCATGAATTCCGTCGTGCAGACCGGCGTGAAATCGGCCGGATGTGAGAAAAATACGACCCAACTTCCCTCAAAATCCTTCGGGAAGTTGATTTCGCCTTGTGTTGTTTTTGCCGTAAACTGCGGTGCTTTGTCACCAATTAATGGCATTTTTGCGGTCTCTTCGCTCATTGCTCTATTCTCCTTTTGCCCCGTTGGTTTGTCAGGTCGTAAGCAGGGCACACTTGCCTCCCGACACGGTCCTGACCTCCTTGATGATGGGTGGTTTCTCCTCCTCGCGCTTCACCGCTCCCCGACCGGGCCGCCGGTCGGCCGGGCGCAGCCGGCCTTGATTTTTTCAGCCATACACAAATTCCTCCTTTCTCTCTGTTGTGATCGATAATCCTTCTTGCCCCTTTCGACCGATGATCCGCCGGGCCTTTGCCTCCCGGCCCTGAATCATTGTCCGATGTTTCCCGAATCTTCGTTCAGGCCGCGAAGCTCAGCTTTGTGCCGGCCATGTTGAGGATGAACCGGTCCCCCATTTCCTTTTCGATATAAGATATTGCCTTCCGCCCCGTGCAGTGCGTCGGGATGATGTAGGCCGGATTGAGCTTCTTCAGCGCTTCCGTGGTCCGGTCGATGATGGGCTCGAAAAGGGGGCCCGACAGGTGGAAGCCGCCCATGACGGCATGGACCTGCTTCACGCCGGTCACATCGATGGCATGGATAATTGTGTTGACGATGCCCGAATGGGCGCACCCGGAAAGGATTACCAGCCCCTTGCCCTTGAGGTTCATGACGACCGACGTATCGTCTTCGATGGGGTCCCATGCCTCGACGCCGTTTTCCTGAAAATGGGCGACGGGGAAGCCCTTTTCGAAATCCGTCCTGCGGGGGACCTCGCCCAGGAAGAGGACGTCGCCGTCCAGGAGGGGGTAGGGCTCTCGCGACTCCACCACGCGGAGTCCGGCCTGCTCCGCCTTTTCCCGCGTGAATTGGGGAAAGTGGATTTTGACGCTCTCGCCGTACTTGAGATAGCGGGGGGATTTGAAGACCGCCGGATGGAGGATCAGGGGAATTTCCTTTTTCCCGATCAGCGCGGCCAGCTTCTCCATGCCCCCCGTGTGGTCGCTGTGGCCGTGGGAGAGGGCCACCGCCTCCACCTGAGTCATATCCACGCCCAGCGTCTTGGCGTTGTAGGCCGCCCCATCCTCGGAAAAGCCGAAATCGAACAGAAGCGTTCTGGTCCGGCCGCTTCCCGTGGTTTTCACGACCGCCGCGTAGCCGTGTTCCGCCAGGACGGAAACGCGGAAGACACCGTCCCGGATCGCCAGCGCCCGGGTGACGACGGCGTTGTTGTCCATGGCGGTTACCTCGATATAGTTGTCCTGCAGGGTCAGGATCTCGACCCTGTCGAGCTCGTTGATTCGAACGGGTGTTTCCATGATGTTCTCCTTATGGGTTGGTTTTTTTTCGCGGTTCGCAGCTTTTTCGCCGCCTCCGTTCAACCCTTCATCAAAGCGGCTTGTCTTCCGGAAGCGCCTCCCCGATGGCCAGACGGCAGAGGTCGCTGATCATGAGGTTGGCCATTCCCACCGCCTTAACCTTCTTGCCCAGCGTCCGGTAGCACATGGGGCAGAGATAGATCATGGCCTCCGCACCCGAATCTTTCGCGTCGGCAATGTTCTGCTCCTGGAAAGGCGTGAAATTTTTCCCCCGCGGGAAGAGCTTCAGGTTCGGCCCCGCCAGTTCGACGCCGCAGCAGATGGCGCTGACGCCATCGTACTGCCGCTTGACCCGCTCCACGCCGATCATCGCGAAGATCTCGTCCAGCATAGGGTCTTTTTCCGGGGTGTAGCGGGAAGCGCAGGGCCGCTGGTAGGCCACTTTCATGTTCAGCTTTTGAATCTCGCCGGGGTGCGCTTTCAGGTAGTCCCGCAGGTGCTCGAAGATCGGGACGGGCCGGAAGGGGAGGTTGATGCCATATTCCGGCGCCATGCCCTTGAGCAGGGCGTAGCAATCGTCGTGGACCACGACGATCTCTTTCGCCCCGGACTTGGCCAGGTTGTCCACCAGACCCTGCAGACGGTCCCGCATGATCGATTCGTCCCCCATGTGGGCGAACAGGACATTGCAGAAGTAATGGCGGCCCTTGAGGAGCGGCAGTCCCGCAAAGAGTTTTCCCTGGATCGCCCAGGGCATGCTCCCCTCCATGACGCAAAGGGACATGGCGCGGTCCGCCTTCGGCACGGCTTTCGGTTCCCCCTCCACCTTGAAGCGGTCCGCCATCTGCGCCTTCAGGGCCGGGTCGGTGAAGTTGCCGGCCTCTTCCATCCTTTTCAGGATCAGGTCGAAGGGCCGGGCGTCCTTCGGGCAGTACTCGTTGCAGGCGATGCAGGTGACGCAGTCGTAAAGCCAGTCCACTTTCTCGCCCTGGACCAGCTTTTTGAAGGCCTCGCCGCCGCTTTCGTTGTCAAAGGGCAGATAATGGCACCGGGCCAGACAGTCTCCGCAAAAATCGCATCTCTCTTCGTGAAACATGAACGCCTCCTTGGTTTGTATTTAAACACCTTTCATATTTTTGATGGGGGTCAGTGGGAGCGTCCGGAAAAAGTCCTTGAACCCGGTGTCTGCGGGTGCTTCCCGTCGTTCGGCGCTCTCTTCATGATTTGAACCGTTCATCCGCCCGGGTGTCGAAAACGCCTTCCCCGTGTTCCGCGAGCCACCCGGTCTTTGCGTCCTGCCCTCCGTCGAAGAGCGGGACGTAGGGCTTGAGATCCAGTAGGGGCGTTCCGTCCACGATGTCCACGTCCTCGATGTACAGCACCGTTCCCTCGATCCGGACGAGCCGGACCATCGATAATCCGATCGGGTTGGGCCGCCGCGGGGCCCGGGTGGCGAAGACGCCCCGCATCGCGCTGTCCAGAAAGGGCTTCACCAGTAGGGAATGCCCCCGGGAGAGGTGAAAGTGGTAAATGAGGATGACGTGCGAAAACCCGTCCACATCCCGAAGCCCCTCCCGGTAGCGTTCATCCAGCGCCACGGTTCCCGCAATGCCCCTGGCGCCCGCGGGCTGGATGGGCATATCCGCCACATCCTGGAATGGGGAATGGATGATGCCGATGGGGCGGTAGGCGATCTCCCGATTTTGCATGAAGCATTCTCTCACATTTTCCTGGCCGCGTAAAGCTGCCGAAGGTGGTAGCCCCGGTAGTCCCTGAAGATGTTTTCAGGTATGCTTTTTCGAAGCACCGTCATGCCCAGACCGGCGAGGTCCGAGGCGCTGAAGTGGCAGGAGGTGTAGCCGCTCACGATGATATGGCCGCCGCTCCGCAGCCGCGACAGCGCCTTCGTCAGGATTTTCAGGGCTTTTTCACGAGTCGTCACCTGACGGTTCAGCAGTCCGCAGAAGATGACGACGCCGAACAACATCTCCGGCGACAGAAGGGTTTCGATATCCTCACCGTCGCCCAGGCGCAGGCCAGAAATGTTCTTTTCCATGGCGGCTTCGATATTGTCGGGATTGATGTCGAGCCCGCAACACTCGATTTCTTTCATCAGGCCGCAACCGGTTTCGGCCAGGTTGCCGCACCCGCACCCCTCCCATCTGCTCCCGGATCTTCTCTCTTCCCAGGCGGACCGGATGGCGGCGATCAGGTCGCCGCCGCCGCAGCCGATGTCAAGCAGGCGCTCCGTGAGATCCCCCGAGGCCAGACCGGCCCCGCAAAGATGCTCGGATCAGAGGCACGCCCTGCGCACATCGAGGCGCGCTTCAATCGTTTCGAGGGCATCGATGACGGCGGGGTAGATGAATTTACTGTATGTCTCGAACTCGGGGCTCCCGTCAAATCTTTCCCAGGGGACGGACCTCTCCCGGTTTCTCTCCGGTACGATCAGTTCAAGGTCGTTGCTCCCCTGACGGGACAGATAGGATGCCAGCAGATCCTCCTCCCATTTTTCGACGGGATATCCCTGAATCTCGGGCCAGAACCCCTCGATGTCTTCCGGCCGGACGCCCTCCACTAAGGCAGCCACATGCCTCAATTCCCGGCCCTGGGAGGCCGCATGGACAATCTCTCCCTGAAGGAACTGGTTTCCCCGGTATTCGATCAGGTTGAACCAGAAGCCGGTGCATGCGGAAGACGGCCGATCCCGAATGGACGCGAGCATCCGGTTGAAATCCTCCTCGTTCGCAACGGAGGTCAGCCGGGCGGGCTGCTTCCACATCCCGCCCGGGATATTCGCTTCCTTCATGTTCAGTCCTTTCGATGCTCCGCATGCGCGGGCCCGCTTCGGGACCGGCAACCGGCTCGCCGCGGTCCCCTCCGCTCCTTTGCCGCCGCCACCATATAATAGCGGCGCCCGCCGGTGAGCATCGTTTTTGCCTGCCCGGCTGAAATCAGGGCTTCGAGCCCCTTGATCGCCTCCGTCACGTGGAGTCCATAGGCATCCGCGATGTCCTCGGCGGTGCAGGGACGCCTTGCCAGCATTCCGCGGATGTCTTCCTGCCCGACCGGGAACTCGGCGGCGCGCGTGTCGTTCCGCTTTTCCTCGCCCACGATGTCCACCGGTTCCGGGAAGAGATCCCTGAAGGCGAGCATCTGCTCCCGGGAAAGGGCAAATGCGAAGTCCTCGGCCGGCGGTCGCCGGACGGTGTTGAGCTGAACCCGCTCAGGGTGAATCCGCCTTGCCAGGGCGGAGATTGCCTCCATCTCCGAAGGGATGCCCGTGATCCCGGCGAGGAGGAACACCTCCAGCCATACGGATTTCGGAAATATTTCCGTGAATTCGGCCAGACCCTTAATCATCGCTTCGAACGGGATATCTCCATGCGGACGATTCACGTGGTGGAACAAGCGCTCGGTGCCCGCATCCAGGGACGGGATCACCAGGTCCGCCTCCATCAGGGCATCCCGGACTTCCGGTTTCCACAACAGCGAACCGTTGGTGAAGACGGCGACCGGGATCCGGGTCCGCTTCTTGATCCGTCCGATGAGGTCGCCAATGCCGAGATTCAGCGTTGGTTCTCCCGAGCCCGAGAGGCTGATGCAGTCGGGCGCAGAAACGGCGCTGAGTTTTCGGTCCATCTCCTCGAGAACGCTGTCGATACCCACGTAATCTGCCCGGGAGACGGTCTTGTTCGTCGTGCGCCCCAGGTGGCAGTAGATGCAGTCGTAGGTGCAGGTCTTGTATGGCACCAGATCGATCCCCAGCGAGCGGCCGAGACGCCGTGAAGAAACGGGGCCGTAAACATGCCTGAAACCGGCGGTCATCTTTTTCTCAAGCGGTCCATTGCAAACGCTCCCCTTTTTTTCCGCTGAAGTGTCCGGAGAAATCGCTTTGCCTTTGATTGCGTTCCTGCCCGGAAAGGGCGGCACTTACCGTTTTCATTCCGTCTTGTCAGTCAATCCTTGACCGGCAGGCACATGTCACCCGCCCACGCATGCTTCCCCGGTATCGATCGGCGTGTATTTTACCGGAGTGGCCCGGTCCTCCCGAACCTCTTCCCTGTGTCCGAATCTCTTTTTCCTCTCCAGAAACAGTTCTCTCTGCAGATCGAAAAAATCGTCGTCATCCTTCATGTCCATTGCTCCCAATTCCATATGATCTTAACAATTATTTCTGTCAGCCTGCGTGCTTCTAAGCTGCGGGGACTTTAGGCAACGGTGTACCGCCAGGCGCAGAACCATTCATCCGGATGTTGATCGGGCGGACACCCGACGCATTCGCAGCGGATCCGGCTGTCGATGGTTTCTCCGAAATGCCGGTATTCCACCAGTCCGGCCGATTTGCAGGGGTAGTCCTCCAGGCCCTGACGCTTTCACGCAGACTGGACACGGCAGTCGTTCATCTGAAAGACAATCGTATTGGGCCCTTCATCGATAATCGACTGGACGTTGATCCGGGCGTACATTCGAAAGCGCAGCGCTTTTTTCAACCCCTCGATTCCCGCCTGCTCCGGCAGC